>NZ_JACHMI010000001.1:11755000-12096693 GCF_014207985.1 Nonomuraea rubra
TCGAACAGGCGCCGGTCCACCTTCGCGTAGTCGTAGACGACGTCCAGCGGATAGGCGATCTCTTCGGTGCTGGTCTTGGGGCAGCCCCGCGTCAGCGGCGGGAACAGGGGGAACTCGGCCGTGGGGTCGCCCAGGGAACGCTGGCGGAGGGCAAGCGAAGGTCCGTTCACGTGAATCGACCCTATCGACCCTCGCAACGATGAGTGAAAAGCTGCACACTCTTCTCATGTTGTGGGCAGGCAGGTCCGCCATCGAGATCGCGACGGCCGTCCGGCAGGGCGAGGTCAGGGCCACGACCGTCGTCGAGGAGCACCTTCATGTCATCTCGGAGCGGGATCCGCAGGTAGGAGCGTTCCGGCGGGTCAGGGAGCAGGCCGTGCACGAGGCGCGGCTGCTGCAGAAGCGGCGCGACCTGGCCGAGCTGCCGCTGGCGGGGGTGCCGGTGGCGGTGAAGGACAACCTGGAGGTGGCGGGCGAGGCCACGCTGCACGGGTCGGCCGCCGGCCCGCACACGCCCGCGCCGGAGGACCATGCGACGGTGGCGCGGCTGCGCGCGGCCGGCGCGGTGATCGTGGGCCTCACCAACCTGCCGGAGCTGGGGCTGGTGGCGCTCGGCGACAGCGCGTACGGCATCGTCCGCAACCCCTGGAACCTGTCGCGCACGGCGGGCGGCTCGTCCTCGGGGAGCGCGGCGGCGGTGGCGGCCGGCATGGTGCCGATCGCGCTCGGCAACGACGGCATGGGCTCGCTGCGCATCCCGGCGGCGTGCTGCGGCGTGCTCGCCATCAAGCCGGGCGCCGACCTGGTGCCCCCGCCGTCGAACGACTGGGACCGCCTCACCGAGAACGGCCCTCTGGCCGCCACCGCCTCGGACCTGGCGCTGGCGCTGTCGGTGCTGGCGGCGGACCCGGCCCTGGCGGAGGCGTGGCGGAGCGGGCGGCGGGTGGAGCCGCCGCCGCGCATGTTGCGCTCGGTCTGGGCGGACGACGACGAGGTGTGGCAGCCGCAGCCGCCGCCCACCGGCCCCGAGCCGTTCGACCTGCGGGTGGCGTACGCGCCGCAGCCGCTGCCGGTCGGCATGCGGGTGGACAAGGAGTTCCAGGCGGCGGTGCGCGCGGCGGCCGAGACGTTGCGCGTGGCGGGGCACACGGTGGTGGAGCACGAGCGCAGGCTGCCCGCGTGGCTCGGCCCGGCCACCGTCGCGACCTGGCTGCTCAGGGCGGCCGAGTCCGCCGAGGCTCCCGACCGGCTCGAACGCCGCACCAGGGCGCTGGCCCGCGCGGGCCGGACGCTGCGCGCAGTCGGGCTGAACGGCGTGCGAGGCCGGGAACGCTGGCGCGGATACGGCGCCGACCAGTGGTTCGGCGAGGCGGATGCGCTCATCACGCCCGCCCTGGCCGCCGTCCCGCCGAAGGCCGAGCGCTGGGGCGAGCGCGGCTTCCTGCGCAACGCCTGGACGAACGTCACCTACGCCCCCACCGCCGGCCCCTGGAACATGTGCGGCTGGCCCGCCATCAGCGTCCCCGTGGCGACGCACTCCAGCGCGATGCCCATCGGCGTCCAGATCGTCGCCCCTCCCGGCGGCGAGCCGCACCTGCTGGGCCTGGCCGCCCAGCTCCAGCACGCGCATCCGCCGCTCAGGCCACCCGGATTCTCCTGAAAGCGTCGCTCCTGCCCCGTAGGGTCTCGGGTCATGATCCAGCCCTCAGACCTGATCGACCTGCGTGCCAAGCTGGCCACCGCGTCCCCGGCCAACGCCTGGAAGGCCGTCCGGCGGCTCGTGCTGGGCGGACGGGGGCGCGACGCGCTCTCCCTGGCCGACGACTACGTCCAGCTCGCGAAGCCGTCCACGGACAAGCTGCTCAGGCTCTGGCCCCAGGCGCTGGACCCCGACGGGTTCGCCGAGCACGTGCTGGCCCCGGCCTTCGACGCCGAGGGGCGTACCGAGCTGGAGTTGAGCAAGCAGGGCTCGCTCACGGGGCTGCGCCACCTGACGATGCTCGAAAGCCTGACCCTGGACCACTGCAAGACGCTGGCGGACCTGTCCGAGGTGGCCGCGCTGACCGGGCTGCGCACGCTGGAGCTGGACGGCTGCGCGGCCGTCAGCGACCTCCGCCCGCTGTCCGGGCTCACCGAGTTGAGGAGCCTCCTGCTCCGCAACTGCCGCCAGGTGGCGAACCTGACGCCGCTGTTCGGCCTGCGCGGCCTGCGCAGGCTCGACCTGCGCGGCACCTCGGTAGCGAGCGTCGCCGGGGTGGGTGACGCGTTCCCCGGGCTCGAAGAGCTCGACCTGAGCGGCTGCCGGTTCATCGAGGACGTACGCGGCCTGTCGGGGCTGCGCAGCCTCAGGGAGCTGGACCTGAGCCGCACCAGGATCACGACCCTGGAGGGGCTGCACGACCTCGGCTCCGTCACCGAGCTGCACCTGCACAGCACCCGCTTGACGGGCCTCGACGGCATCGGCGTCATGACGGAGCTGGAGACGCTCTACCTGGGCGGCAGCACGAAGCTGAAGAGCCTCGACGGCCTCGGCCACCACCCCCGGCTCACCACTCTCGGCCTGCCGCCCTGTCGGCTGCCCGACCTGCGCCCGCTGTCGCGGCTGCCCGCGTTGGAGCGGCTGAGCATCGACGGGGACCAGCGGCTCACCTCGCTCGACGGGCTCGAAGGGCATCCGTCACTGCAGGAGTTGCACCTGGCCTACGCGGAGGACCTGACCGACTTCTCGGCGCTCGCCCGCATGCCCGCCCTGCGCACCCTGACGCTGCAGGGCCTGGAGCAGCTCGCCGACCTCACCCCGTTCTCGGGGCTGCTCCACCTGGAGGAGCTGCACGTCTGCTTCACCGACCTGCGCACCTTCGGCGACGTCGATCGCCTGCCCGCCCTGCGCACGCTCGACCTCTACAGCTGCCCCAGGCTGAACGACCTCGGCGCGATCACCGGCCTCCCGTCGCTCAAGGAGGTCCGCGTGACCGACTGCCGCTCGTTGCCGGGTGACCTCGTCGCGGACCTGAAGGCCCGGGGCCTGTACCAGACGTACTGAGGCCCCGGGCCGCGCGCTCAGATGCCGACCGGATGCCAGACGGTCTTGGTCTCCAGGAAGCGCGTCATGCGGCCGGTCCCCGGATCGGCCGCCCAGTCCTCCTGGACGGGCCGCAGCACCCGCTTGAGGTTCTCCGCCGCCGCCTGCTCGCAGCTCAGCGCCAGGTCGGCGTCCGCGACCCCGGTGAGGTCGAGGCCGTTGACGTCCATGTGCGCCGCCAGCCAGGGGGCCAGCTCGGCCTGCCTGCCGGTGAGGAGGTTCACGACCCCGCCCGGCAGGTCGGACGTGGCCAGCACCTCGGCCAGGGTGATCGCCGGCAGCGGCGCGGGCTCGGAGGCGACCACGACGCAGGTGTTGCCGGTCACGATCACCGGCGCGACCACGGACACCAGCCCGACCAGCGGATCGGCGGGCGCCACCACGGCCACCACTCCGGTCGGCTCCGGCGTTGACAGGTTGAAGTAGGGCCCGGCCACCGGGTTCGCCGCCCCGTGCACCGAGGCGATCTTGTCGGACCAGCCCGCGTACCAGACCAGCCGGTCGACGGCCGCGTCGACCTGCTCCAGCGCGGCACGCTTGCCGCCGCCGAGCTCCTCGGCGAACTGGGCCCGCCGCCCCTCCAGCATCTCGGCGACGCGGTAGAGGATCTGCCCCCTGTTGTACGGCGTCGCGCCCGACCAGCCGGCGAACGCCTTGCGCGCGGCCACCACCGCGTCACGGGCGTCCTTGCGCGAGGCCCGCGAGGCGTTGGCGAGGAACTCGCCCTTGGCCGAGGTCACGGGGTAGGACCTTCCACTCTCCGAGCGCGGGAACGCCCCGCCGATGTACAGCTTGTAGGTCTTCTTGACGGACAACCTACTCATCGCCCCGCCCCCTCCACGTGGACTCCTGCGACATCTGGACCGGGACGAAGACCTGCCCGCACCGGCTCACGCCGCAGCGGTGGGCGTACCAGCCGGTGCGTACGGGACGGCCGGCCCTGGCGAAGGCGTGCCCCCTGGTGGCCTCGGCGCGCCGCTGACGGCGGCGGGCCCGGCGGTGCTCACACATCAAGGTAGGCCTCCAGCCCGGCCAGCCCGCCCTCGCGCCCGTAACCCGACTCCTTGTAGCCGCCGAAGGGCGAGGCCGGGTCGAACTTGTTGAACGTGTTGGCCCAGACCACTCCGGCCCTGAGCCTGTCGGCCATCCACAGGATGCGCGAGCCCTTCTCGGTCCACACCCCCGCCGACAGCCCGTACGGCGTGTTGTTGGCCTTCTCGACGGCCTCGGCGGGCGTGCGGAAGGTCAGCACCGACAGCACCGGGCCGAAGATCTCCTCCCTGGCGATGCTGTGCGACTGCGCCACCCCGGTGAACAGCGTCGGCGGGAACCAGAACCCCTTGCCGGGCAGCTCGCACGCGGGCGACCAGCGCTCGGCCCCCTCGGCCTCGCCCAGGTCGCTGAGCTGCCTGATCTTGGCCAGCTGCTCGGCCGAGTTGATCGCGCCGATGTCGGTGTTCTTGTCGAGCGGGTCGCCCAGCCGCAGCGTGGCCAGCCGCCGCTTGAGCGCGGCCAGCAGCTCCTCCTGGATCGACTCCTGGACCAGCAGCCGCGAGCCGGCGCAGCACACGTGACCCTGGTTGAAGAAGATCCCGTTGACGATCCCCTCCACGGCCTGGTCGATGGCGGCGTCGTCGAACACGATGTTCGCGGCCTTGCCGCCCAGCTCCAGGGTGAGCTTCTTGGCCGTGCCGGCCACCGACCTGGCGATGATCCGGCCGACCTCGGTGGAGCCGGTGAAGGCCACCTTGTTCACGTCGGGGTGGGCCACGACGGCGGCGCCGGTCTCGCCCGCGCCGGTGACGATGTTCACCACGCCGGGCGGCAGGTCCGCCTGCCGGCAGATCTCGGCGAACAGCAGCGCCGTCAGCGGCGTCGTCTCGGCCGGCTTGAGCACCACGGTGTTGCCGCAGGCCAGCGCGGGAGCGATCTTCCAGGCCAGCATGAGCAGCGGGAAGTTCCACGGGATCACCTGCCCGGCGACGCCCAGCGGCTTGGTGCCGAATCCCGCGTACTGCAGCTTGTCGGCCCAGCCCGCGTAGTAGAAGAAGTGCGCCGCGACCAGCGGCAGGTCCACGTCGCGCGACTCGCGGATCGGCTTGCCGTTGTCGAGCGACTCCAGCACGGCCAGCTCCCTGGCCCGCTCCTGGATCAGCCGCGCGATGCGGAACAGGTACTTGGCGCGCTCGGCGCCGGGCAGCGCGCTCCAGACGCCGAACGCCTTGCGCGCCGCCTGCACGGCGCGGTCGACGTCGTCGGAGGTGGCGGTGGCCACCTCGGCCAGCGTCTCCTCGGTGGCGGGGTTGACGGTCTTGAACGAGGTGCCGGAGCCCTCGACGAACTCGCCGTTGATGAACAGCCCGTAGGACGACCTCAGATCGACGACGTCGCGCGACTCGGGTGCGGGTGCGTATTCGAACATCGTCTAGTCCAGGGTGAAGTAGTCGGGACCCGCGTACCGGCCGGTGGCCAGCTTCTGGCGCTGCATCAGCAGGTCGTTCAGCAGCGAGGAGGCGCCCAGGCGGAACCAGTCGGGGGTCAGCCAGTCATCGCCGGCCGTCTCGTTGACCAGCACGAGGTTCTTGATGGCGTCCTTGGTGGTGCGGATGCCGCCGGCCGGCTTCACGCCGACCTGGCGGCCCGTCGCGTCGCGGAAGTCGCGCACGGCCTCCAGCATGATCAGGGTCACCGGCGGCGTGGCCGCCGGGGACACCTTGCCGGTGGAGGTCTTGATGAAGTCGGCGCCGGCCAGCATCGCCAGCCAGGACGCGCGCCGCACGTTGTCGTAGGTCGACAGCTCGCCGGTCTCCAGGATCACCTTCAGGTGGGCCGCCCCGCAGGCCGCCTTCACCGCGACGATCTCCTCGTAGACCTTCATGTACTGCCCGGACAGGAACGCGCCCCGATCGATCACCATGTCGATCTCGTCGGCCCCGGCCGACACCGCCAGCGCGGTGTCGCTCACCTTGACCTCCAGCGAGGTGCGCCCGCTGGGGAACGCGGTGGCCACGGAGGCCACCTTGATCCCCGTGCCTTTGAGCGCCTCGACGGCGACGGGGACGAGGTCGGGATAGACGCAGACGGCCGCCACCGAGGGCGCGTCGCCGCCGGGCCGTACGGCCTTGGCGCACATGGCGCGCACCTTGCCGGCCGTGTCGGCCCCTTCCAGCGTGGTCAGGTCGACCATCGAGATGGCCAGGTCAATGGCCTGCGCCTTGGCCGTGGTCTTGATCGAACGGGTGCCCAGCATCGCCGCCCGCTGGTCCGCGCCGACCCGGTCGACCCCGGGCAGGCCCTGCAGGAATGCTCGCAACGCCGCGTCGGACGAGGCGACGTCCGCGAGCGAGGTAGTCACAGTTGACACCTAGACAGCATCGCCGACCAGGGCCACTACCTCCAAACCGGACCACCTTAGGGCACCCGGGGACCCGGTCCTAGGTATGCCGGAGCCCTTCTCCCGCCGGAGATAAGGCATCCACCCGATGTGCCGGGGTGG
This sequence comes from Nonomuraea rubra, assembly GCF_014207985.1. Lineage (NCBI taxonomy): Bacteria > Bacillati > Actinomycetota > Actinomycetes > Streptosporangiales > Streptosporangiaceae > Nonomuraea > Nonomuraea rubra. The sequence goes on from NZ_JACHMI010000001.1 coordinate 11,761,579, forward strand.
GCCTTAGACCGAGCATTAAAGGTGTCAGGAAGACGCACGGAACATCAGGAGACACACCATGAATCCCGAGATCGAGTTCGAGCTCATGAAGAGTCAGGCCAGCGAGCTGCGCAGGGCGGCCGCCCACCACCGCCGCGTACTCGAGGCGGAGCGCGGCAACAAGAGCGAGCGCCGCTCGTTCTTCGGCAAGCGCCGCTCCTCATGACCACCCCACGAGAGCCCGGCCGCATCCTCGCTCGCGGCCGGGCCTCACGACCACCATAAAACCGTCGAAAGCACCGGAAGTTGCATGACATGCTGGACGACATGCGGGGACGATCTGTCAGTCCCGTCTTCGTGGGGCGGGAAGAGGAGCTGGCGGCTCTGTCTGAAAGCTTCGGCGAGGCCAAGAAAGGCCTCGTGACGGCCGTCCTGCTGGGAGGCGAGGCCGGGGTCGGCAAGACCAGGCTCGTCCAGCGGTTCGCCGATCAGCGCGCCGCGGACGGCGCCCACGTGCTCTTCGGGGGCTGCGTCGAGCTGTCCACCGAAGGTCTGGCGTACGCGCCGTTCACCGCCGCGCTCCGGCAGCTCGTCCGCGAGCAGGGCCCGGCCGCCGTGACGGGGCTGCTGCCCGACGGCGCCGAGCGCGACCTGGCCAGGCTGCTGCCCGAGTTCGGGGAGCCCAACGGCGACGGCGAGACCGACACGGGCCGCGCGCGCCTGTTCGAGCAGTTCCTCACCCTCCTCGAGCGCCTGGCCGACAGCCGCCCGACCATCCTCGTCATCGAGGACATCCACTGGGCCGACCGCTCCAGCCGCGACCTCATCGCCTTCCTCAGCCGCAACCTGCACGCGCCGCAGGTGATGATGGTCATGACGTACCGGTCCGACGACCTGCACCGCCAGCACCCGCTCAGGCCGGTCCTGGCCGAGCTGGGCCGCGTCAACGGCGTGCACCGGCTCGACCTGCCCCGCCTGTCACGCGACGAGGTCGCGCAGCAGATGACCGCGATCCTCGGCAAGGCCTCCGAGTACGGCGCCGTCGACCAGGTCTACGAGCGCAGCGAGGGCATCCCGCTGTTCGTCGAGGCCCTGCTGGAGTGCGGCGTCGACTGCACGTTCCCCGAGTCCATGCAGGACCTCATCCTCGGCACCGTCGAGCGCCTGCCCGAGGAGACCCAGCGCGTGCTGCGCGTGGCCGCCGCCGGCGGCAACCGCGTCGGCCACGCGCTGCTGGCGGCCGTGAGCGGCCTGTCCGACGTCGAGCTGGAGAGCGCGCTGCGCCCGGCCATCGCCCGCAACGTGCTGCAGATCGCCGACAACCGCGCCTACGTCTTCCGCCACTCCCTCATCCGCGAGGCCGTCCACGACGAGCTGCTGCCGGGCGAGCACCAGCGCCTGCACGCCAGGTTCGCCGAGGAGATCTCCAAGGACCGCGGTCTCGTCCCGCCCGGCCGCGCCGCCGTCGAGCTGGCACACCACTGGTACGGCGCCCGCGACGACCGCTGGGCGCTGATCTCGGCCTGGGAGGCGGCACAGAAGTCGTTCAAGGCGTACGCGTACACCGAGGCCGTCCAGCTGCTGGAGCGCGTGCTCATGCTCTGGGTCCGGGTGCCCGACGCCGCCGGCCTCATCGGCGCCGACCACACCGCCGTGCTGGAGCGCGCCTCGGAGGCCGCCAACGCGGGTGGCGACGTGGACAGGGGCCTGAAGTTCGTCAAGGCGGCGCTGGCGCAGCTCGACGAGGCCGAGGAGCCGGAGCGGGTGGCCCAGCTCATCAAGCGCAAGGCCGCGTTCAGGAACTCCAAGAACCAGACCGGCGTGATCGACGACCTCAGGCACGCGCTGCAGCTCGTCTCCCAGGACAGCCCCGACCGGGCCGAGGTCGTGATGACGCTGAGCCGCCACCTGATGCTGCGCGGCCAGATCGAGGAGGCCGACGGGCTCATCGCCGAGGGCCTGCGCCTGGCCAGGCAGTACGGCGACCGCTGCCTCGAAGGCGACCTGCTGATGAACCAGGCGCTCGGCCACTCGCTCAACGGCGAGACGGAGAAGACGATCGCGCTCAACGAGCAGGCGGCGCGGATCGGCCGGGAGGAGCGCTCGCCGCGCCTGATCACCCGGGCGCTCGGCAACAACATCGACGCGCTGCTCGACATGGGCCGCGAGGACGAGGCCCTGCGCCTGGCCGAGGACGGCTACGGCATCGCGAAGCAGTACGGCCGGCTGCGCGGCAGCGGCCTGTTCATCGCCAACAACTGGGCCGAGTCGCTGGAGGTGCTCGGCCGCTGGGACGAGGCCATCGAGATCGTCGAGAGCGCGCTCAGCCACGGCCCCGTCCTGCGCCACCGGCTCGCCCTGCTGCGCGTGCACGCCGACATCGCCATGGCCAGGGGCGAGCTGCAGCTCGTCGAGGCCCTGCTGGCGGAGATCGGCGTGTTCAAGGACCACCAGGAGGAGTTCGTCCAGGACCTGGTCAACAACGCCCGCCTGCGCATCGGCTGGCGGCTGGCCACGGGGGAACCCGCCGCCGCGCTGGACGAGGCGGAGCGGGTGCTCGCGCGTTTCCGCCAGCCCAGCAAGGCCATGCTCGGCTGGCGGCTGCTCGCCCTGCTCCGTGTCGTCTGCGACGCCGCCCAGGACGCCGAGCCCGCCCGGACCGACGCGGTACGCAGGCACGCCGCCGAGGTGGCCGCCGAGCTGACCGTCATCGGGCCGGTCGTGGAGGCGTACCGGCTGTCGTACTCCGGCGACTTCGACGCCGCGGCGGCGGCCTGGGAGCGGCTCAGGCGCCCGCACAACCGCGCCAAGGCCCTGCTGCGGGCGGCCGGTCACGCCGCGGCGGGAGGCGACAGGGAGGGTGCGGCGACCCGGCTCAAGGCGGCGCTCCCGCTGGCCCAGGCGCTGCGCGCGGCCCCGCTCGTCGCCGACATCGAGGCGCTGTCGCGCCGGGTGGGCGGGCTGCAGCCGGGGCAGGAGCCGTCCGAGCTGCTCACGCCGCGCGAGCTGGAGGTGCTGCGCCTGGTCACCCTGGGGCGGACCAACCGCGACATCGCGACCGAGCTGTTCATCTCGGCGAAGACGGTGAGCGTGCACGTGTCGAACATCCTGGCCAAGCTCGGCGTCACCACGCGCGGCGAGGCGGCCGCGGCCGCCCACCGCCTGTCGCTGCTCTCCTCCTAGAGGAACTCGCTGCTCTCTCCTAGAGGAACGCCTCCACCAGGAGGACGACCCCGAAGACGGCGAACGCGGCGGCGGCGCCGTACCTGATGACCTTCTCGGGCAGGTGCTTGCCCAGCAGGCGTCCCACGAGGATCGCCAGCGCGTCGGCCGCCACCATGCCCACCGTCGAGCCGATCCACGTGCCGACCCAGTCGTCGTAGCGCGTCGCCAGCGTGATGGTGGCCAGCATGGTCTTGTCGCCCAGCTCGCTCAGGAAGAACGCCACGGTCACCGCGATCAGGGCGTTCCTGGTGGTGCGCTGGGCCTTCTTGGACTCCTCCTCGGTCAGCTCGTCACCGCGCAGCGTCCACAGGGCGAAGCCGAGGAAGGCCAGGCCCGCCACGATCGAGATCGCCGTGGTCGGCAGCCAGTCGCCGACCAGCCCGCCCAGCGCCACGCTGAGCAGGTGCACCACGAGGGTGGCGACGGTGATGCCGAGGATCACGGTCCAGGCCTTGAACCGGGTGGCGAACGTCATCGCCATGAGCTGGCTCTTGTCACCGAGCTCGGCCACGAAGATGGCGACGGTGCTGATCCAGAAAGCTTCCAACTGGTCCTCTTCCGCGCGACCAGGCCGGAAGCAGGCACCCGGGGAGAGGTTTTCGGGCACGACTTCGGCCCGGCAGCGTCTTGGTCATGACTGCCAGGCCGAAGGTCTCGTCCGCCCGTTTGAAAGGCCCGCGCGACCGGGCACCCGGAGGCGCCAGTATGTCGATCACGCGATTGGGACTACTCCCCTTCGGTAATTCCAACCCACCATAACAGGCCGCGTCCGGTGGTTATTCCCCGAGGGAGCAGCCCACCAGCACCGGCTCGTTGACCAGGGTGACCCCGAACTTCTCGCGCACCCCGTCACGCACCTCCCCGGCCAGGGCCAGAAGGTCGGCGGCGGTGGCGCTCCCGGTCGGGTTGGTGAGGGCGAGCGTGTGCTTGGTGGAGATGCGTACGGGGCCGCGCTCGTACCCCTTCGGGTAACCCGCATGCTCGATCAGCCACGCCGCCGGCACCTTGATCAGCCCGCCGGGCAGCTCCCAGCGCGGATGCCCCGGCGCGCGCCCGGCCAGCTCCGCCGCCTGCTCCGGCGTGAGCACCGGGTTGGTGAAGAACGAGCCCGCGCTGCGCGTGTCGGGATCGTCCGGGTCGAGCACCATGCCCTTGCCCCTGCGCAGCTCCAGGACGGCCGCACGGGCCCGGTCGAGCGGCACCCGGCCACCGGCCTCGGCGCCCAGCCTCCGGGCCAGCTCCTCGTACGCCAGCGGGCCGGACAAATCCGAGATGTCCAGCGCGTACGTCACCGCCAGCACCACGTACCTGCTCAGGTCACGCTTGAAGAGGCTGTCGCGATAGGAGAACCCGCACTGCCGCGCCTCCAGGTCGACCACCTGCCGGGTGCGCCGGTCGTAGGCCCGCACGCACCTGATCGTCTGGGCGACCTCCTGCCCGTACGCGCCGACGTTCTGGATGGGCGTGGAGCCCACCAGGCCGGGCACGCCGGACATGCACTCGATGCCCGACCAGCCCTCGGCCACCGCGCGGGCCACCAGCCGGTCCCAGTCCTCGCCCGCCTCGACCACCAGCACGACCTGCTCGCCGTCGCGCGAGACGGCCACGCCCTCGGTGGCGACCTTGACGACGAGCCCGTCGAAGCCCGCGTCGGACACCACGACGTTGCTGCCCCCGCCGAGCACCAGCGTGGGGACGCCGTTCATGTCGGCCTCGGCGATCAGGGACACGAGCTGCTCCGCCGAGGTCGCCTCGGCGAAGTCGCGGGCGGGGCCGCCCAGGCGCAGCGTGGTGTACGGCGCGAGCATCTCCATGAGCAACTAGCTTATGAGGCACTCGGCATGCGCAGCACCCCCCGTCCTGGCTCAGCGGCTCAGGAGGCGCTCAGCATGCGCAGCACCCCGTCGTAGTTGCGGCGGGACTCCCGGTCCAGGTAGGCGGGCGGCACGTCGTGCCTGCCGAGCCGCTCCACGGGCGGCTGCTCGTCGGGGACGACCAGGTCGCCGGGCAGCGCCAGCGAGAACTCCAGGTCGGCGTACGCGCCGTAGCAGGCGTCCTCGGGCAGCGCGCCGATCGCCTGCGCCCTGCGCACGGCCAGGAGCCCCCCGGTGAGCGCCCGCACCTTCCCCGGCCCGGCCTCCCGCCACTCGGGCCCCTCGCCGCCGGGCCCCTGCCGCCACTGCGGCACGATGCCGATGCTGGTCTGGGCCGTGGCGCCGTCCGACGGCTCCACGCCCGTCCAGCCCGCCGCCACCGCGCCCGCCACGACCGCCGCGACCAGCGGGGTGAGCGCGTCGCCCCGCAGCGCCACGTCCGTGTCCATGAGCACGTGCACCTCGGACTCGTCCAGTTGGAGCAGCTTGGCCCGGCTCTCGCCCCAGGTCGCGGTGCCGCCGCGCCAGTGCGGCTGCTCGGCCACGTGCCAGGCGGCGATCCGCTCCGGGTGCCGCTCGGCCAGCTCGCGCAGCACGTCGCCGGCGCCGTCCACGTTCCCCAGGTCGAGGGCGAGCACGCGGGCGTCCGTGTGGTCCACCAGCGACTGCAGGCACCTGCGCACGTCCTCGGGCCAGCCGTCCACGAGCAGGCTCGCGCCGACCGTCACGCCCTTGGTCTCCACGCGCTGCCGCTCGGTGTTGACGCCCAGGTGGTCGAGGCGGTTGGTGGCCAGCGTGCCGTCCCAGACGCGCTGGGCGTGCAACATCTCGTCACCGGGATCGCCGTGCTGCCCGGGATCCCCGGAGAAGCCCAGCTCGGCGGCGGGGTTCAGCCTGGCGTGCGTGCCCTTGGGCCGGGTGCCCGCCGTGCCGACGCCGGGCGCCCGCCCGCCACCGCCGAGTGCCGCGCCGCCTGCCGTGTCGCGGCCGGTTCCGGTGCCGCCCGCCACCTCCTCCGGCCGCGCGGGCCGCAGGTGGCCGGGCGGCTTGGCATCGGTCACCGCGGACACGGGGATGGATCGAACCGTCGGCCAGACCTGTCGCGCAGCATCATTCATACGGACACGCGCTACCCGGGAGCCGCCCTCCCTATCACGAGAGCTGCACCACGGCGCGGGCCTTGGAGAGCACCTTCGCGTCGCCCGACCTGGCGGTGAGCCCGACGACCACCCTCTTGTCCTCGAGCTTCTCCTCCACGACCCCGCTCACCGAGATAGGCGCCCCCCGGTCGTCGTCGGGCACGACCACCATCGACGAGAAGCGCACCCCGAAGTCCACCACCGCCCCCGGATCGCCCGCCCAGTCCGTGACGAACCGCCCGGCCTGCGCCATCGTGTACATGCCGTGCGCGATCACGTCGGGCAGGCCGACCATCCTGGCGAAGCGCTCGTTCCAGTGGATCTGGTTGAAGTCCCCCGACGCGCCCGCGTACATCACCAGGTTGACCCGGCGCACGTGGTACTCCGCCGCCGGCAGCTCCTGCCCGACCTCGACCTCGTCGTACCTCACCGTGGCAGTCATCTCAGCCCGCCCCTCCGCGCTCGACGATCGTGTTGTACGTCACACACACCGGCTCGCCGGCCACCGTCCGGATGTCGCTCCTGACCGTCAGCAGCTCGTTGGCGCCGGCGGTGCGGATGTCGGTGATGGTGGAGGTCATGACCAGCTCGTCGCCGGCGTGGACGGGCCGTACGTACTCGAACCGCTGCTCGCCGTGGACCACCATGGCCAGGTTCAGCCCCAGCTCGGGGTCCACCAGCGCCTCTCCGCCGCTCTGCAGGCTGAACACGATGGGGAACGTGGGCGGCGCGATCACGTCGGGGTACCCGGCGGCCTGGGCGGCCTCCCTGTCGCGGTAGAGCGGGTTGTTGTCGCCGATCGCGGCCGCGAACTCCTTGATCTTCACCCTGCTGACCTCGTACGGGGCACTCGGCGGGTAGGTCCTGCCCACGAAGTCACGATTCAAGGCCATCGCTGCTCCCTCGCATGTCTCCGTCGTCCCAGCGCTGATGGGGCCGACGCTAACAGAACAAGGTTCGGCTGTCGCTGGGGATGGGCTGCTTTTTGCCCGGGAACCGCGCGGCGCGAAAACGCCCGTAAACACGACAAACCGGCGCCCTGCTAGGGGACGCCGGTTGTGCGATATGTCTGTAGGAGGGCAGAAGCCCTGCCCGGAGGCCCTATCGGGTCTCGCGGTGCGCGCGGTGGCAGCGGCAGTTGGGGCAGTACTTCTTCAGCTCAAGCCGATCCGGGTCGTTGCGCCGGTTCTTCCGCGTGATGTAGTTGCGGTGCTTGCACTCCTGGCAGGCCAGCGTGATCTTCGGCCTAACGTCGGTGGCAGCCACTTGGGAGTGCCTTTCTACGTTCGGGACATGGACACGCCCGTACCCAGGCCTGACGACCTGGGTTGGGGCAGTAGCGGAGGCCGGACTTGAACCGGCGACACAACGATTATGAGCCGTTTGCTCTGCCTGACTGAGCTACTCCGCCTTTGAGCCGGAAAGGCCCGGCCCGTAGAGGATACCCGACACGGCGAGCACATTCGTAACTCACCCGGTCAGGTGGGGTGCTCCCAGTATGCCTCAGGAACCCCCGACAACCGAAATCAAATACCCGGCAGCCCCGTCTGCCGTCCACCCCGAGGGGTGATCAGCGTAGCAGCGGTCGCGGACCCCCGCACACCGGCCGCGTGCTCAGGTCCTGGCACCGAGCCGCCCGCGGACCTTGGCGAGCAGGTCGTCGGGAAGCGCGGCGTAGCCGTACAGGGGGAGGTAGGACTGGCCGGCGTCGCTGGCGGTGTAGTTCAGGAAGGTGAGCACCACCGGGTCTTTCCGGTTCGCGCAGACGATCTCGTAGGTGACGAGGATGAGCGGGTAGGCGCCCGGGACCTCGGTCAGGTAGTCGAGCCGCACCACGAGGTCGTCCGCGCGGCCGGCGCTCCTGGCGCCCTTCAGCGCCTTACTGGCGCTCTCCGGCGTGAGCGGGACGAACTGCCCGGCGGCGTTACGGATCTTCGCCATCTCCAGCCGGGCGCTGCTGGCGAAGCCGTACTCCACGTACCCGATCGAGTCCTGGCTGTGCGCGACGGCCTGCGCCATGCCGCTGGAGCTCACCACCCCTTCCCCGGTGGCGCCGCTCCACCTCCTGGACGGCTGGTGCGGCCAGCGGCCGGCCGCCTTCAGGTACGACAGGAAGTTGTGGGTGGTGCCGGAGTCGTCGGAGCGGTGGAAGACGCGGATCGCGGTGTCCGGCAGGCGGCTGCCGGGATTGTCCGCGGCGAGCTCCGGAGCGTTCCACCTGGTGATGCGCCCGCTGAAGATGCCGGTCAGCGTGGTGGGCGAGAGCTTCAGATCCGGCACGGTCGGCAGGTTGTAGGCCAGCGCGATGGGCCCGATCACCATCGGCAGGTGCATGGCGCGGCCCCCGCACCGCTGGTCGGCCGCCGCCTGCTCCTGCGGGTTCATCGGGACGTCGGAGCCGGCGAACACGCTGCGCCCGCTGACGAAGTCGCGGATGCCGTCACCCGAGCCGGTGGCGTCGTAGGTCACCCGCAGCCCTGGATGCGTGCGCTCGAAATCGGCGCGCCAGGCGTCCATCGCGCCCTTCTGCGCCGTCGAGCCGGAGCCGCGGACGGCCGCGGCGACCTGCGGGCTCCGGTGTTCGCGCTTGGTGCTCAGCAGCAGGATCCCGATCGCCAGGGCGGCGCCGGCCGTCACGGCGATGGCGACGATCACGACCACTGCAGCGATCCAGGTTGACCTTGCCATTTTCCTTAGGCTATGGACCAGCCGGAATGCGGCCCATCAGCCACATCTCAAATTTCGGACTTGAACGAAAAGATGCGCCATACCCGCGGCCCCGGAAGGCCCGAGCAGCGGCGGCCGTGCCCTCACAAACGAGAAACGCCCGACCCCGTGGACTTCCGGGTCGGGCGTAAAATGCGAGCCCCCAAACGGAATCGAACCGTTGACCTTCTCCTTACCATGCAGATTCGCGCATCGGGGCGACCAGCGAGGAAGCCCGTAAGGGCAGGTCAGAGTGTCAGTCCCTATCAGCGAACCCTCGGCAAGCCCTCGCATCATCGCCTGATCATCGCGAATCCATCGCGAATCGAACCGGAGCCGCCAGACCGTCACCCGCCGTACCCGTCACGCGCCGGCCCGGCTGACGGCCGATCGACCGTCACGTGAAACTTCAAGCACATCTTCCGTTCACGTATGTGACGACGCATGCTGTCAGTCCCGGCGCAGGGGAGACAGCCGGGACCCACAGCAACAGCAGCACCCAGGGGGCCTGAATGACCCAACCGCCACCCACCACCATCGAGATGCGCGACTTCGAACGCCGCCTCCACATCGTCGAGCACACCTACCCGGCATGGTCCATCCGCCGCCGCGCCCGCGACTGGATCGCCCTCCGCATCACCCAGACGCCCGCAGAGCAGACCACGGCCGGCGTCCGGCACTTCATCATCGAGCCGAGCCTGGACGCCCTCGTGGCAGCCCTGGACGAGCAGCTCCTCATCACACAGGTGCCCGACGCGGCCTGATCAGGCCGGGCGGTCCTCAGGCGGCACCACGAACGTGCCCTGCGACCGCTTGATCACCACTAGCCCCTCCTCCGCGAGCACGGCGACAGCGTGCAACGCGGTGTTCCGGCCGACCTCGTACTGCTGCATGATGCGCGGGATGGCCGGGATCGCCGTGCGGGGCGGGAACTCGCCGCTGTGGATCCGCTCGCGGAGATCGTCGGCGACCTCCTCGTAGCGATACTTCGGCTCCCACTTGATCATGGAGAGAAGGTAGTAGCACCTGGGCGAGCCCAGGCGATCCGGGAATTACCCGGGCCGTCCTAGGCGGTGCCAGGACCACCCATGCGTACCCTTCCGATCCTCCGACATCTGAGGTTTCCTCGAAGAGTTTTGCGGGAAAGGCAAGCAAAAGCGGCGGCGCGGGAATCAACCCCCCTCAGTCGGTGGGTTGCCGGGCCCGCGCCGCCGCGCCTTCACGCACTAGTCCGTTCACTGGGCCGGCCACTCCTCGCGCGGCCGTACGAACGTTCCCCGGCCTCGCTCGGCGACAAGGTAGCCCTCCTCCTTCAGGATGGCGACTCCGGCTCTGACCGTGTCCCGACCCAACTCGTATCGCTGCATGAGTTGCTGCTCGGAGGGGATCGCCCGGTCCGGCGCCAGTTCGCCCGACATGATCTGTTCGCGCAGCAGATCAGCGAGCTGGTACTTGAGCGGCTTCCGGCCGTCGTGGTCGATCTCCATGGCCACGGACCGTAAATGTCCCCTGGCGTGGCCCCTCAGCCGCCCACGTTGTCCGACAGGGGCAGACGTTGCCAAACGTTTGGTCTATGGTGACGATACGCACCCGAGAGACTTCGGGCCTGACCAGCGCGGCGAACGCTCGATCAGGCCCTGTCGGACGATGGAGGTCCGAGTGAGCGAATCGTACCCACGATGGAGCCCTGCTACGAGGTGCGGGTACTGCGACAAGCCGATCGTCATCGAAGAGGTCGGCTGGCGGTCTACTGAGCGCGACCCATCCGTGGACCGCGTGCGCTGCCCCCACTCGCCCGAGCAGCACCCGTGGCAGCAGAAGCACCAGCCCGCCGGGCAGATGCGGTCCCCACGGGTGTGCGCCCTGACCGCGGAGTCGGAGTTCCGGGCGGGGGATCCGACGTGACGGCCCCTGACCCGCCCCGAGTCTGGTGGCTTCACGCTCTCGACAGGTACGAGCCGCCTCGTCTGCGTGCGGCGGTGCCGTGCATCCCTGGCTATTCAACCTCGTACGACGCCGAGAGTGGCGCTTATACGGCTCTCCGGCACGAGACCGTTCCTGTTGAAGCGATCAGTGTGGGCTGCTTCCTGCGGATCAGAACCTGCGACGCCAGTGCTCTGCAAGACCGCGTGGCCTCCAACGAGGCGTGGATCGCCGCGTGGACCAGCGGTCAGGCGATCACATGACAAGAGCTCCGACGCGAATGCCCGTGCCGTACGTCACCGCCTACGAGGGTGAGGCCCTGGCCTACCAACTCGTTGTGGAGCCGTCCGCGGAGGCGACCGAGGGGATACGTCTCTCCTATGTCGACGCCGTCGAGACGGACCGGTTGTACGGGGCGCTGTGGTATCGGCAGGGCATCACCAAGACCGGGCGCCCGCTCTGGAAACTGATCAATACTCCGAGGCAACGGCGCTGCATGATGCGCCTACTGTGCCAGGTGTGCGGCCGGTCCACGGTGGACGACGACGGCCGGATCTGGTGGCTGATGCCCGAACCTCCAGGGACGACCGGAGGCGGCATGCCGTTCACGCACGTGCCGCCGTGCTGCCGGGCGTGCATCCCCGTCGCACGCGCGATGTGCCCGCGGCTGCGCCACAAGGCGCTCGTCTACACCGCCCGCGATGCCGAACCGTTCGGGGTGGTGGCGGACCTATATCGGCCCGCGGCCGGGCTCAAGGCAGTCCTGCTTCAGCACGCCGTCGAGGTGCCCTTGGACGCGTTTCGTCGCTTGGACTTCGCCCTAGCCACTCAGTTGCTTGTCTCGCTCGATGACCTGCAGAGAACAGAAGCGTGAGGGTGTACCAAATACCCGACACCACACGCGACTAGGCCGACTCGCGAGGTGGGGGTTCATCGCCGGGATCTCTGGCCTGCCGGCTGCGTCGTAGGAGCAGCGCGGCTGCGGCTTCCTTGACCGGGTAGGCGGCCGGCCTTGTGCCCGGTATCTCCATGCCCTGTAGAAGCCTGCGGATTCGCCGGGGTTGGAGTGGCCCCTTCTCCAGACACTTAGCGAGTTGAGCAGCCGTCGCGGTCATGGCCTCCCTCGTGGCTTCAGGGGGCTCAGGTGTCGCCGTCGGCGTGGTGCTGTCTGTCTGGTTCCCGTCGCTTCCTGCCGCGTCGAGGAGGTCCTTACGAGCGGCCATCAGCCATACTTCGATGCGCCGGTCAATCTGGCCGCTGATCTCATTAGCGATGCGCGCCTTGACGGCGCTGTTGAGGCTCTCCTCGAACACGTCCTTGAACCGCTGGTCGAACCGCTCCTGGAAGCCGGAGCTGTCCGCCCATGTGTTGGCGTAGACGGTAAAGAGGTTGTCGAACCAGTTGGCGACCCAGGTGTCGAACCCCTTCTTGAGTTCCCGGTCCTTCCATGCCCCGATGCGGTCGTTGAACCGCGGGTCGAAGTGGGCTTCGAAATGGGCGCCCACGCCTTCCTGGAGTCGGTCGTCGGCGTTGCTCAGCCACGCTTGAACTCGCTGGTTGATCTCGGTGTCCAGCCGTTCAGTGACCCACTGATCGAACCGGGCTTGGAACCACTTCTCGAAGTCGTCCTTCGTCCACCGCGTCCAGAATCCCATGCAGCGCCCTCGCTACGAGCAGGAGATATGGATCAGTCATGTGGAAGATATGAAGGATCACCTTTGCCGGATAGTCCATGGTCAGGGCACTGTTGGGTCTCTCTAGAGAGATATAAGACGTCATTGACTAGCGGTTCGTCGTGCTGTCCTTCTCAGGTAGCACGGGCTGGTGATAGAGCAATTCAAAGAGGTGTCCACCCTTGATGAGCACAGATACCTCAACCGGTCGGTTGTTGTCGGTGTAGACGGTTCGGAACTGCCGGAAGACTGGCACGCTGGCGGGAAGACGAAGGGCGTCAATCTCTTCCTTTAGCGGCTGGCGGACTGAAACGCGGTCCTCGAATGCCTTCTCGGATAGGCCGAGGTCCGTGAGCACCTGCGGTGCCCCACCTCGTATCTTCGCCTTCCTGCTGAGCGGAGTGCCGGCCGCGAAGGACAACGGATAGTACGACCAGGAGAGCTCGACTGGATCGCCGTCCCACAAGAGCAGCCGCTTGCGCACAACCACTCGTTCGCCCTCTGCCAGCCTGAGGGCCTGCGACACCTCCTTCGACGGGTCAACCTCTGCGACCTGCAGCAAGTCGTACTTGTAGCCGCGCGGGGACGGCTCCTTGTAGGCGGTGGCCGCAACAACGAAAGGCTGCTTGTTCCGGACGAATACGGCCCTTCCAACCTCGCCCCGGAGGAACCCTTCCTCCTTGAGGATGCCGACTGCTTTGGACACGGTCGAGGCCGCGACTTGGTACGTCTCCACTAGGCGTGCCGTGGATGGCAGCGCCTCTCCTGGCTCGTAAAAGCCCGTCATGACCTTGTCGCGCAGGTCAGCGGCAACATGCTGGCTCTTGTCTGGCTCCTTGACCACAGCCGTCATCCTTACTCTTCAGATCGTCATCTCATAGCGGAGCTCTCGCCCCGCGGCAACCATCGTCATCACAGTGGCCTCGAACGGGCGATCGTCCCCTGCGTGCGTGACTCGACTCAATACCAGAACCCAGTCATGTGGGCCGAGGTTGAGGAGGTCACGCTCTTCGTCGGTTGCAGGTCTTGACCTCACTGTTTCTACGACACGCCGAGGGAGGAACCCCAACTCGGCGAGGAGTGTCACCGCACCACCGCGAACCTTACGTGGTTCGGCGAGAGGTGTACCAGCAGCAACCTGCAAGGGATAGAAGGAGTCAGCGAGCTCGACCGGGGTGCCATCGAGCAGCACCAATCGTCGGCGGACGATGGCGGGCTCTGCCTCTGAGAGTCCCAATGCGCGAGCGATGGCTGTCGGCGGTTGCACCTGGGCGACCTCTCGCAGTTCGTTCGACCCCACCCCTCCTTGAGTGGCAGCTTCAGTCGTCCAGGCATCGGCTTCGCCTGACTGTTGAGGGCGTACGTAGTCAGCAGAAACGTTGGTCCACGTCGAGTCCTCCATGAGCCTCCTCGCATGCGAATGCACCTACGCCCTTGCCACCTTACTCGTAAGGCAGTAAGGACGTCGATCAACAAACCCGCACCTCACCGCATGGATAGCCTTTCGGCTTTTCGCGAACGGATGCTTGCGGCCTTTCGCGGTACGCAGTACGGTGACGAGCATGCAGACCGAGGAGCCCATCACGAGCGTGGGGCGTACAGAGACCGTGGCGTGCGCCGCCTGCGTGGGAGCGCGGTTCATGTCTGTCGGCGAGGCCGAGACTGTCCTCGGCGCTTCCAAGGAGTACCTGTACTCGGGACTTCGCAACGGCAAGTTCCCTGGCACCAGCTACGGGCGCGCTCGCGTCATCCTGCGCTCCTTCGTAGAGGAGTTCGTCGCGCAGGTTGAGACCGGGCGCCGGATCGAGTTCGAGGAATTCGCCGCCGAGTGGCGCAACAGCCTTGAGGCGGCCAGCTAATGAACGCACTTTCCCTGGACGTGCGAAGGGCGGCCCTCATCCGCCAAGACGATGCCGCCCAATCGCGTGTCCTCCAGACCGGTCAAAGCATGAAAGGACGCCCCCATCATGGCACAGCCCGCGTTCAGCACCACCCTCTCCCCGGAGAGGCTGCAAGCGGTCCAGGTCACCGCCGACGCCTGGCGGGCGAGAGGACACGTACAGGAGGCGAACAACCTGCTGATCGTGGCCGGGCTGGCCGTCCCCACGCAGGCGCCGGCCGCGCTCCCGCCGAACGTCTTCTCTCTCAACGACTTCCGCACTCGTCGTCAGGCGGTGTCCCGGTGACCTCCAACCACACGGCTGCCTGGCCCGCCAACACTGTCGCCCGCTACCTCACCATCGGCGGCGCCACCGTCGACATCACCGAGCGGGCTGGCTACATGACCAGCACCGACCCCACCGAGACGTTCGCCATCTGCACCGGTTGTGCGGCGACGGAGAAGGTCGAGTGGACCCAGCGGGTGTGGGACTACACCAACGACCGCATGGTCGACGAGCACGACGAAGGCGGTCACCGCTCCACGCAGAAGATGCGCAAGTGGGCGCAGGCGCACGCCGAGAAGTGCCGGGCGATGCCCCGGCCGAACGGGGGTGCGTGATGACCGACGCGCAGATCATCGCCGCGATCGCCAAGCTCGAACGCGAGATGACGTCTCCCCCGAGGGCTCTGGCTCACACGGTGGATACCCGCGACTGCACTGACCCTCGCTGCTCTTCCTGTTCGCGGAGGACGCGATGACCAGCACCGGCCGCTCCTACCCGGAAGAGCCTCCCGAGCTGCTCGACACCTGGGAGCTCGACATGGTCGTCACCGACCACCTCCAGTTCGCCAACGGCGCCTGCATGTGCGGCTGGTGCGCCTACATGGAGCACCCCACCTACTGCGAGACCGAACGCCCTGCTGCGGACGGTCCGCGATGACCAGGCCCGGCTACCGCACCCACCCTCGCAGCGGTGGCCGGGCCATCCCTCCAACTCACCTGGAGATCGACATGACTGCCCACAAACTCACGATCGTCCCTGTCCCCACGCCGAGCCCTCAGTACCGGTGGTCCTGCTCGTGCAACACGCAGAGCAAGACCTTCTTCGGCACCGAGGCGCAGGCCGAGAGGGCGCACGGCGACCACGCCCGGGCCCTGAACGGCGCCTGACCCCACCGACCCCCCGGCTGCCTGTCCCTCCACGGCCCACGGCAGCCGGGGCTCTACTCCCGTCCAGGAGCCGCGCTCTCATCCCACCGCGCAGCCGCTCGGCTCCTGGACGGGATCTCCCAGACTCCCCCGCCCGCGGACGTGGTCCGGAATCCACCCACACCGCTCCGGGGCGGGGGCTCACCACCACAGCACCGAAGGAGATCGACATGAAGGACACCCTCCGCTACCGCAACAAGGGCGGAGTGTTCGTGATCTGGAACAAGACGGGCACCACTGGCTGCCAGCTCAACTACGCGGTCGGCGACTGGTCGTGCGAGGGGTGCGGCGCATCCCTCAAGGATGTGGCCGCCGTCCTTGCTGAGCGGCACGCCGACAGTTGCAAAGCCTGCTGACCCCCAGCCCCCGTTCCGGTATCCACGCCGGCGCATCAGGGAGCAGGCCCTGAACGGGCACGACAGACCACCTCCAAAGGAGATCGCCATGTCCGACACCGCCGCCGACCCGATGGCGCGATACGCCGACTTCCACCCCATGTACAGCGTGGAGAAGCTGCGCGAGACCCTGGCTGTCCTGGCCGACCTGCCCGGCGACACGCCGGTCATCCTCGCCCTCAGCGACGGCAACGAGGCGGACCAGTACGCGCCCGCCACCGAGCTGCAGGTCACCCACTGGAACGGCTACGAGCGCTGCGCCGCCACCGACGAGGGTGCCGAGCTGGCGCCGTTCTTCATCTACCCCGCCCAGCACCCGGAAGGCGTAGCCGATGACGGCACCTTCCACCCGGTGGCCACCCTCGACGCCCTGCGGAACACGATCGCCGACCTCGCCATCCCGGACGACACGATCTTCCACCGGACCGAGGACGCCTCCAACGATGAGGACTCCTTCACTATCGCCAGCGAACTCCAGGTCGCCTGGTGGGACGGTTCCGTCCAGGTCGACGAGCCCGGCGAGGGCGTCACGCAGGCCCTGTTCATCATCTGACCCCAAGGAGATCGACATGTCGAAGAACGAGCAAGCACGGCAGCGCAGCAACGACCGGAGGGCTGCCCGCCAGAGGCTGCGGGACGCCCGCGAGAACCTCGCCGACCTGCCGGAGACCAGCGCAGACGACCCGGAGTACCTGCGCCGCAACAGCGAGGTCCTCAACGCCGAGAAGGACGTCCCCTGGATCTTCCGCTGACCCCCGCACACCACGACTGAACGGACCCCCTGCCATGAAGCCGCCCGTCACCGTCTCCCCTGAGGAGGCGGTCCCCAGCCCGACAGTCCCGCCAGCCGTCCGCAAGCGCCTCCTTGAGATCGCTAAGAACGGCATCTCAACGACGGACGCCGCCGACACGCTCGGCCTGACCGTGCGCGAGGTGTGGAGGTACCTGGAGCTGCTGCGCGTCGCTGGCGTCGTGCATCTGCAGGCCAGCGACGAGGGCGGGCGGGGCGCGGAGTGGAAGACCGGCCGACCGCCCCGGAGGAGCGCCTGATGGACTGGACCTCATACCTGCCGCCTGACTGGGTCGTGTGGACCGTCGTCGGCGTCTGCTCGCTCATCGTCACCTGGTTCACCACGCGAGCCGTCGCCGACGGCCTCCGTCACGCTGCCCGCGCCCTGCGAGGACGCCAGCGCACCAGCAACAAGAGCGTCGATCGCAAGCCGCCCGAGCTCGAGGACATCCTCACGTGGGTCATGGCCGGCATCGCCACCGCCGTCTCTGCGTCGGGCATGTGGAAGTTCGCCGGGGACGTGCTGAAGCTTGAGGGCTTCTGGCGGGTGCTGTTCTTCGCGTTCATCGAGGGCGCCATCGTCATCTCCGCCCTGCGTGCCCGCCGCAGCATGCGGGAGAACTACACGGCCGGCCTCGACGGGATCGCCGTCTGGGTCCTCGCCGGACTCACCGCCGTGTTGGCCAGCTTGGACACAAAGAGCGCAGGCGAGGTCGTGTTCCGCCTAGCTGCCCCGCTGGTGGCGGCATGGCTGTGGGAGCGTGGCATGCGGCTCGAGCGGCGCAAGCTCCGCGGCCTGTCTGGCATCCACTGGCGCATCACCCCCGAGCGGGTCCTTGTGCGGCTCGGCCTGGCGGAGTCCAGCGACCGGACCGCGTCCGAGGTAGATGCCCACCGGCGCATCACGCGGGTCGCACTGGCCGCCAAGAAGCTCCACCTTTTGCGCGCCGCGGGCGCCTCCGCCAGGAAGATCCGTAGGGCGGCTGCCGCGCTGGACAAGCGACTGGACCAGGCGGTCGAACACACCGGACTTGCCCGCGACGACCGCATGAAGTGGGCGCTCCTCGACCAGGTCGGCACGCTGGGTGGCGCACAGACGCTGTGCGACCTACTCGAGACCGCCTCCGGGCCGTGGACCCAGACGGACCACCCGCTTGTCACCGGCGCCGCCAAGCACCACGAGGCCGTCCAGCTCGCGGAGGCGATGAACGAGTGGAGCGAGGCGCTCCGCTCTCAACACGACCCCGAGGTGTCGGCGGCGGTGACGTCGATGGCCGCCTTTATCGCCGGCCGTCCAGTCGCGTCCGTGACCCCGGATGTGACCTCCTCCGTGGTCACGAACCTTGTCACGAGACGGGTCACGGAAGGAGTCACGGACCCGGACTCTCCGCCCGCCGATCCGGCCTCAACCAACGGCTCCTATGTGACACCGCCCGTGACCCCTTATGTGACACCGCCCGTGACCACGAACCGAGTAACGGACGAGGTCACGCCGGCCCCCGAATCTGAGCCGGACCCCGAGCCGGATGAGCAGCCAAAAACCAAGGTCATGCGCGACTTCTGGGACGCCGAACGGCAGGAAGGTCGCTACCCGTCCGTCATGGAACTGGCCACGAAAGCGAGCGCACACCACACGCTGGCTTCCCGCCTACGGAAGACCTGGGTTTCAGAGCTGCCTTGGTACGAGCAGCGCAAGGCCGACCCGAAGAAGGTGACTGCATCATGACCAAGAACAACCAGCCGAAGAATCCCCGTGAGGTACTCGACGAGCTCGGCGCGAAGTGGTCGCCCGACCTGGACGCCTACCTGGGCGGCGAGACCGACGCCAGCAAGATCCGGTGCACTCTCTGTCTCGAAGCGCCATGCGCGTGCCCCGAGTTCGGCAGCGACGCCTACTTTGCCCTCATCAACAGAAGGCACGGGAGACGGTCATGAGTCCTCTGATGACTTTCCTGCTTGTCATGCTCGCGCTGATCCTGGCGACCAATCGTCGCCAGGTCGGCAACGCCAAGACGCTGAGTGAGTTGTGGGAGCCGGCCCGCGCCAACGGGTGGGGCCGCGGCACAGCGCTGACGGTCGTCGGCGTGGTGGTGTTCGCGTTCAAGTTCACCGGCAGCGTCGCCCTGGTCGTGCTGACCGTGACTGCCAAGGCGATCGAGGTTCTGGGATTCATCGCCTCCGTGGTGCGGGAGCACCTGACCGACCTGCTCAACCCGCCTCTTCCGATCGGACGCGTGGAGGCAGCGTGAGCGAGAAGGCACGATCCGAGCACCTGCGGCTGATCCGCCACGGCGAGGACGCCCCCGACCTGCCCCTGTCCGAGGACGACGAGCACAAGGAGTTGGCTCTGCAAGGCGGCGGCGAGGTCGAGCAGGTCTACGAGGGCGAGATCGTCTCTGACGAGCCCGAACGCTCCCGGTTCCTGCCGTCCGTGGTCGTCGACAAGGTCACGGTGCTGCGGCCCAACCCTGCGGCCAAGAAGGTCGCACGCACTGCGGCCCAGCATGGCGCGCTGGTCCTGGCCGGCTGGCACTCCTGGATCGTCCGCCTGTGGAAGGGGCTGACGATCGGCCGGATCCGCAAGCAGATTCGGATCGCGGACGCGACCGGCAACCTGGAGGCACTAGCCGTGTGGCTCGACAAGCTCGATGAGGCGAAGACCCGCCGCGGGGAGCGGCTGATGAAGCTGCCGCTGCTCGCGCTCAAGATGGCGATGCTGTCTGGTGGGGTCCTGCTCGGACTGCTGGTGCTACTGGTGCTGGTCGCGACACTCGTGTGGCTGACCGGCGCCGGCGAGTGGGTTGACGTGTGGTTGTGGCTCGGCGGCGTGCTCCGCTGGGTGATCGGCGCCCTGTCGGTCGCCTGGTCAGTGTTCGTGTTCGCCTGGCCGTTGCTGCTGGTGTGGGCCGGCCACCGTGCCGGGCGCGAGACCGAGGTAGCGCCAGCATGGGCCGTTGAGCCGGGCTCGGCCGATGATAGCAGTGGCCGGGATCGGATCCCCGACGAGTCGGCGATCATCAACGCGCTCAAGCACCTGGGTATCGCCCCGCTGAACAAGGCGTTCAAGGCGGGCTGGAGACCGCGGATCGTGCTGCCGACCCAGCGTGACGGCGAAGGCTATCGGACCCAGTTGGAGCCGCCGCCCGGCGTCACCGTCGAGATGATCAACCAGAAGAAGTCCGTGCTCGCGCACAATCTCGTCCGCCTGCCGGTCGAGGTGTGGCCGACCGAGCCGAAGAAGCAGCCCGGCGTACTTGACCTGTGGGTGGCCGACCAGGGGTCGCTGACCGGCCCTCTGCCCGACTGGCCGCTGCTGAAGGACGGAACCGCCGACTACTTCGAGGGCGTCCCCGTGTCGCGGAACATTCGCGGCAAGACCGTCATCGGGCTGCTGTTCCAGAAGAACTATGCGCTGGCGGGCATGATGGGCTCCGGCAAGTCCACGATGATCCTCACGCTGCTGCTGGGGGCCATCCTGGACTGGCTGGTCGAGGTGGACGTGTTCGTGTTCGCCACGAACGCCGATTACGACCCGCTCAAGCCCCGGCTGCGGACTCTGCTCACCGGCCCGGGTGACGAGGTCGTCGAGGCGTGCCTGTTCCTGCTGCGCGACGCCTACGCCGAACTCAGCGTCCGCGGCAACGCGCTGAAGGAGCACGGCGCGCCCGCGGTGACCAGGGAACTCGCCGAGAAGGACGCACGGCTACGCCCGCGCATCATCGTCATCGACGAATGCCAGGCACTATTCCTCCACGAGGAGTATGGGGAGGAAGCCGAGGAACTGTGCGTGAAGCTGATGGGTGCCGCCCGCAAGTACGCCGTCACCTTGATCTTCGCCACTCCCGAGCCGTCGTCGGCGTCGCTGCCTCGCAAGCTGATGGCAGTCATCTCCAACAAGGCGTGCTTCGCCATCGGCGATCAGACGTCGAACGACGCGGTACTCGGCACCGGCTCATACAAGCAAGGCATCTCCGCCGTAGGGCTGGAACCGAAGACAGAGGAAGGGCCAGGCGACATCGGCACCTGCATGGCCACCGGTTTCCAGGCCAAGGCCGGCCTGCTGCGCACCTACTACGTGCCCTACGCCGAGATGGGCTCCGTCGTGGCACGGGCGATGGCGATACGCGAGAAGGCAATCCTCGGCGGCACCTCCTTCGACGATGAGAGGCGGGACCTGCTGGCGGACCTGCTTGACGTGATCGGCGCCGACCCAGTGCCGGCCGCTCAGGCGCTGGCCGCCCTGAAGTCCACGTACTCGCGGCATCGCCCCTACGCGCTGCTTCGCGACCGCCTGGAGCTGGTGCGCGAGCTCGATGCGCTCGGCGTCAAGGTGCCCTCGTCGAAGAACCGCCACCTCATCGATCCGATCACCATCCGTGGCCGCATGGCCGAGATTGCCGCAGCCGGAGCCGCCGACGAAGACGGCGCGGGTTAAGCGGAGGCCGTTCAGCCATCGCCTTCCAAGCCCTTCATGTAGCCCTTCGCTTAACCCGCTTAACCCCGTACCGCGTTTAACTTCTCCCTGGTCAACGGCCTGATCGCCGGATTTAACCCAGGGACTAAAAATTTAACCTTCCTCAGCGCCCCTTAACCCTTGCAGCGCACGAGACGCCCCCTCGACTGCACCTCCCAGACGGTCACTCGCGGTGGTTGCGGAGACCTCTCCCCCGATCTTCGGGAGGGGTGTCCGGAGCATCCCGCTCCCCACACATCAGAAGGAACCAGATCATGAACAAGACCGAACTGATCGCCGCCGTCGCCCGCCGGACCGGCCACTCACGCCAGGCCGTCGCCGACGTCCTCGCCGGGATCACCGAGACCATCCAGGCCGAGGTGTCCGACGGCGGCGAGGTCGCCATCCAGTTCTTCGGCAGCTTCAAGCGCAAGCACACGCCGGCCCGTGACGGCCGCCACCCGCAGACCGGGCAGCCGATGCGGATCGGCGAGTCGTGGACGGTCAAGTTCGCGCCCGCTGCCGGGCTGAAGACCGCGGTCCGCGGGCGTGCCCGCTCCCAGCAGTCCCCGGTGTCCGCGGTGGCGTAGCGGCGGCTGCAGGTGCACGCCCGACCGGCATCCGTGTCGGGCGTGGGCCTGGAGCATCCGCTCCAATCAACCGATGGGAGGTCACATGGACCTCGTGAAGATCTTGGGATTGATCGTCGTAGCCGTGATCGGGATGCCGTGCGCGCTGGTGCTGGCTGTCGCCAACCCAGCACTTCGCGTGCCGGTCCTGGTCGTGGTCGGCGTGCTGATCGTCGCAGGGGTCTGGTGCCTTATCCGAGTCGCCAACTCGCCGTCCCGGCCGCCTGAGTAGATCCCCCACGCTGCGTCCCCACCAGTTCACCCGCACCGCAATACCCGACTCAACCGATCAAGAAAGAAGGAATCATGTTCGACAGGATGCCGCCCGAGAAGCTGGCCAAGGCCAAGGGACAGGCTCAGCAGGCCGGCGAAGCCAGCAAGCTCGCCAGGGCCGCCAACGGTCACGGCGTGACCGGCGCCGAGCGGCGCAAGGCCGAAGAGACGTTGGTCCGCACCTTCGGCAAGCGGAAGGCGGCCCAGCTCAAGGAGAACGAGCTCCTCCGTGCTGGCGCCCGCCCCAAGGGCCTACGGAAGTGGTTCGGCTGATGCCTCACCGAATCGATCTCCGCGCCGCTGCCGACGGGGCCGATAAGGCCGCCGAGTCCTTCACCAGGCAAGGCCGCCCACTGGAGGCGGCAATCAGTGCCTGCATGGCCGCCCACTACCGACCGGCACTCCCCTGCGGAGGCGCCTGCACCGACACCCAGGAGGGCCGATGAGCAAGTCCGTTCCGCCTCTCGACCACCCTGTGCGGTGGGTCAACGGCGTGGCTCACGTCGCGATCCACTGCGGCGGCTGCGGCGAGACCGTCCGAGTGGTGGGCGTCACCACCACCGCAGGCGCTCTCGCCGAAATGAAGCGTCTCCGCATCCACCAGCACGACTGAGCGGCTGTTGCGGGTGCGCTCTCCTGACCCCCACTTCCCCGCGGGTCAGGAGAGCGGCCCGGAGCGTCCGCTCCCTCAAGCCTCATCACACCGAAAGGACCTGATCATGGGTCACGGTAAAGCCAAGAAGGTGGTCCTGTACGTCGCCGCCGGGTTCGCGCTGTTCTACCTGTTCTCTCGCCCCACCAGTGCTGCTGCTGCTGTGAACGGCGTGTTTGACGGGATCCTCACGGGCGCCAACCAGTTGGCCGTGTTTTTCAACGCGTTCGTCGCCTGACGGGGGTGACTGTTGCGGGTGCTCGCCACCGCGGGGGCTGTGGCGGGCTTCCGGAGCAGTCAGCTCCACCTCGCCTCAAGGAGGCCAATCGTGGGTGATCGCGCGATCAGAAACATGCTGGTTCAGGAGTGCAGCGACGGCAGCTTTCTGGCTACGTTGCCCTGCCCAGTAGCGGGCTGCGGCGCGGACGCATCAATGACCAGCAGGAACAAGAACGGGCCCTACAACGGGGCGTGCGACAAGGGCCACACCATCGACGCGCCCTGGGCGAAGGAAGGCCCAGCGTCCGACCGCTGACCTTGCGAGCGCTCGCCACGACTTGGTGGGCGCCAGAGTAGCCACGCAACGAGAACGGAGACCTGTCATGGGCTTGTTCAGCAACAAGAAGACTCCGAGCCCCGACCCGCCGCCGCTGCGGCGGAACCTGGTGCGCAACCTGCTCAAGCTCGGCATGACCTGGTACGGAGGCGACCCCGACGGCGACGACTTCGAAGCCAACCGAGACCGGTACTACCGGGCGCGGGCGAAGTGCACGAAAGCGGAGATCGACTACGTGGAGGATGCGCTTGAGCGGCACGGCTACCCGCCATGAGGCCACAACTCCGCACGCCAGGACGTGACCGTGGCGGAAGCCCGCCCAGCAGCAGCCGTTGCCCTGACCGGGGTGGCCGCCCACATCACGGCCGAAACCGCCCGCCGCGTCGAGGAGTGGGCGGACGAGAAGTTCGGCGAGGAACCACCTCGTTGACCAGCACCCCTTGAGGGTGTCCACATATCGGCGCCCCCATCATCGACGAAAGGAGAAGAGCACATGTCGTCCGACTGGACCCAGGAAGCGGAAGAGAAGATCCGCGACGAAATCTCCAGATACCTGACGGCGCCCGATGCGCGCAGAGCGCAAGAGGCCATGGTGAGACTGCAGGAGATCAAGTCGGATCCGGCGTCACAGCAGCAGAGCTGACACCGGCCCGCACCCAGCACCGTTAGCGGTGTTCACATATCCAGCCCCGGCCGCCCGAACCTCGCGGCCGGGGTCTTCTCATACGAACGCCCCGGCTTCCCCCTGCTAGCCGAGGCGTTCTGGTGGGTGGTCGATCCCATCGAACCCCATACCCGTAGGTCCGGATTGTATTCGTTTGTCCGGTTTGCTTACTCTGTTGGCGTGACACGCTGGCGAGGACCCCGAGGCATCGAGATCGAGGTCATCGTGCTGAACGGCTACCAGCGCTTCAAGGTCACCCAAACCGTAGGGAAGCGCCGCTACCTGCTCGGCTACTACGGCAACCTGGCAGGCGTCCTCCACCACGTGGGCGACCTCGCAGACCTAGTCGAAGTGCTGGACTTCCCCGCCGACCGTCATGCCGCGTCCTGAGGTCCGTCACCACGGGCCGCTTTCCTCAGTGCCATCTCCGCCTTCAGCACCGATTCCACCTCGTCCCACCATGGCAGGTTTCGTAGCTCTTCCATGCGGTCCAGCCGGGCCATCCGTGCCCGGTGCAGCTCGTCTGCCAGGTCGTCTGGGATCTCCGCCTCGCCTGCGGCGACCGCACTCCCGGACGGCATGGAGGCGACGATGCGGTGCACTTCAGCGTCCGCTTCGTCGTACGCCCGCTGGGCAGCGATCACTTCTTCTGGGATGTCGAGGTCGGCCATAAACGGGATCCTACGGACACGCCTGCGGGTGATCACGTACTGGGGCCACGATGTCGCTCATGGATCAACAGCAGGCCGACGAGCTCATGGCAGGCGCGAGGCTCCGGGCCGCGCTGGTGGACCACATCCAGGAGACCGAGCCTGTACCACCTGAGGTGAGTGAGGCGGTGCGGGAGTTGTACGGGGAGCGGTCAGCATGACGCAGCGTGAAAAGAATCATCAGAGCCGAAACGATCATTGAAGGCGAGCATCATCTACCAGATGCGCAGAGAATGCAGTGATTTGCATCACATATAAGCCATCAATTTTGTAACGATGATCTTCGGAAGGCGCTTGCTTGGTGTGCCTATCACTTTAGGTTCATCCATGAGAACCCTTCGCGTCTGGTGGTGAATCGCTACAGAGCGGCGTTGATTCATGCATCCTTGTGCCTCACGAGTCAGCGCGGTTCAGTGTGCGTTAACGGGAACGCCGCCGCGTCATGCTTCGGGGGAGGCGCGCGGTGAGCCGCCGTTTCAACCAATCCCAGAGGGCCGCCCTCTTCCTGGCTACGAACGGCCGCTGCGCACGCTGCGGTGAGGAGCTACAGCCAGGCTGGCACGGCGATCACGTCATGCCTCACTCCAGAGGCGGCGCTACGGACGTGACCAACGGTGAAGCGTTGTGCCCCGGATGCAATCTCCAGAAAGGGGATCGCATGAGTCAGCTCAGGGCTTGGCAAGAGGACGCCCTCAGGGAGTACAGCCTCTGGACGCCTCGTGAGGGCAACGGCTTCCTCGTCGAGGCCACCCCTGGCGCGGGGAAGACAAGGCTGGCGATCGAAGTCGCCTGCCGGGCGCTGGCATCGGGGCGCGTCCAGCGCATCGTCATCGCCGTGCCGACCGCGCGTCTGGAAGGCCAGTGGGCCGAGGAGTTCGGCAAGCAGGGTGTCAGCATCAACCCGGGGTGGCAGGCCGCCGACGGACGTCTCGCCTCCGACGAGCAAGGGTGCGCCGCCACATACGCGGAGATCGCCAAACAGCCGCAGATCTATCGCAAGCTCATCTCCGAGAAGCCAACCCTCGTCATCCTCGACGAGATCCACCACTGCGGCGGAGACGATCGAGCATGGGGAGCTGGCGTCCGCACCGCCTTCCAGCCGGCCACCGCGAAGCTCCTCCTCTCGGGCACGCCCTTCCGGTCCGACAACGACGAGATCCCCTTCGTCAACTACGTGGATGGGGTCGGCGCCCCGGACTTCCGCTACGGCTACGACCGGGCACTGGCCGACGGCGTGGTCCGCGCGGTCTTCTTCCCGCGCCGCGGCGGCCTCATGGAATGGACCGCTCCGAACGGCGACTCCCGCAGAGCGACCTTCGAGGATCAACTCAACGACCGCGAGGCCGCCCACCGCCTGCGCACCGCGCTGTCGCCGACGGGCGACTGGCTGCCATCGGTGCTCAAGGAGGCCGACGCACAGTTGAGCGAGCTGCGAACGGTTGACCCGCAGGCCGGCGGCATCGTGTTCTGTGAAGACTCCTTCACCGCCCGCGAGGTCGTCAAGCTGCTCACCGCCCTCGGTCAATCACCGGTGCTCGCCATCACCGACGAGCCCGACGCGGATGAGAGGATCAAGACCTTCAAGTCCTCGACAGCAGCGTGGATCGTCACCATTCGCAAGGTCAGCGAAGGTGTCGACATCCCGCGGCTCCGCGTCGGCGTGTACGCCACCCCATGGATCACGGAGCTGTTCTTCCGCCAGGTGGTCGGCCGGCTCGTGCGAATCCGCCCCGGCGAAGACGACCCGACCGCATACCTCTACATTCCTGACGACGCGAGACTCCGCGAGATGGCCGCGCAGATCAAGCAGCAGCGCGACCACATCCTCGACCAGCAGGAAGCAGAACTCCTCGGAGAGAGCGAAGCCAACGCCGGCCCCTCGGGAGAGCAGCCCTTGTTCTCCCTGTTCTCTCCGATCTCGGCCACACCCACCGACGAGGGCGTGATTGTCGACTCGGACACCATCACGCCGGTGGAACTGGCCAACGCCGAGCAGATCAAGCGCATGGACCCCACCACGGTAGCCATGCCGACGGCGCTCGTTGCCAAGCTGCTCCGCAATGCAGGCACAACCGCGCCGACCGCTCCAGCGCCCTCGTTCGAGACAACCGAAGCACCCTTCGAGCGCAAGGAGAAGCTGAAGAAGAGCAACAACACCGCCGCCCAGCGCATCGCCCGCGCCCTCGACATCCCCCACAGCAAAGTCAACGGGCACCTCAACAAGCTGGTCGGCGTGTCCGTATCGCGAGGCGTACGGCAGTGCAGCGAAGAGCAGCTCGAGCGTCGCCTGCGCTACGCGCAGCAGTGGCTCGCTACCGGCACTGCCCCCGGAAAGGAAGCCGAATGACCGTGGATCTTCGTGTGGAGAACGACCACCTGATCACCGATCTCCGCGGCGCCGTCCACAACGGCGAATCCGGACTGGCCTACGTACCCCGCCTACTCAAGAAGGTGCTCGAGACCGAGGCGTGGCGGGAGCGATATGACGCCAAGTCTAGGAGCATCGTGGCGTTCAAGTCTTTCGGGGATTTCGTCACTACCCCGGCTACCGAGGGCTTGGGAGCGTCGATGGATCTAATCGAGAGGATCGTTGGCACTGACGATCCGGAACTGCTGATTCTTTTGCGTACGGCCAAGGCCCGAGGTCGTGGGGCCCGCACCGACTTACTTGACGGTGAATCACCGTCAAGTCTGGCGGACGACACTACTGGTAGAGATGTTGCCCGCTTGGCTAGGGAAGCCCCTGAGGAACTTGCCGCGGTCCAGCGCGGCGAGAAGAGCGTCCACGCGGCCGCCATTGCGGCCGGCATTCGTCGACGCCGCATCCCTGTCCGCCTTGATGATGCGTCATCAGCCCTCCGCAGCCTGCAGGCGAACAGTAGCCCGGAGTTCTGGGCCGAGTTCAAGCGGCTCGTGAAGGAATCCGAGTAGAGGCCGTACAACACGAAGAAGCCCCCGCCCCGGTCCGTGAGGACCAGAGCGGGGGCAAGGTCAGCCACCCAACAGGGGCCGATGCGTTGGTCGCGCACATCAAGTATGCGGCTGTTTGATTAGTTTGTTTCGCTGGCGCGCGGGCTACTCAAGTCCCGCAGATCAGCCCTCTGAATGGGCATTTGATGGCTGCTCTACGTCTGGGTCATCGAGCGGGATGCCGAGCAGCACGGCGACGTTGCGGGAGATGAGTGGCGGGTTGGCGGCCTTCGCTCTGGCCTCCAGATACATCCGGCCGATGTCCTCGATGCTGTCCACCTTCAGCGGCTGGTTACGTCTCTCCTCTGCGCCGGCCCGCATGGCTTCGATCTCGTCCACGTAGAAGCGGTCTCCATTCGGATAGACGTAGACGTCTCGCCCGTCGTGCCACCTGACGATCTCGGGGTCGTCCATGCCACCTCCCGGTCTGCTCCCAGCATCTCCCAGTTCTGGGAGGTGGACGCGAAAGAGGGGCCGGGCCACCCCGAAGGATGACCCGGCCCCTCATGGCATGGCTCGCCGCCCGCAGCAGCAACGAGACGATGCCTCCAGACGGCGCTTCAGCGCCTCTGGCTGGCTCAGCGTACAGCCGGCTTCGGCGACACGTTCTGCCGCACGAACATGCTGGCCGCCATGGCGACGAACGCCATGATGGCCGCCGTCTGCTCATCCGACAGGGCCAGACCGAACACCAGCGCCACCGTGATGGCCGCCTGAGCGAAGCCCAGCACCGCCGAATGGATGGAGCTGCCGCCGTCCGCGGCCCGGGTGACGATCGCGGTCCACACGCCGATCGCCGCAGCGAAGATGGCGTTCAGGGCGCCTACCTGCTCCTGCGTGAGAGGCAGCACGAACGCCGTCAGCATCTGCAGACCGGCGCTCAGGAAACCCAGGATGACCGCGGGCTCGCGACCAAAGATCGTAGGCATGAGGGCCTCCCTAGTTGACGGTGTAGCCGCCGTTCCAGTCCCACGACTTACTGGCCACCTGCGTGGCGCCCGAGGTCAGCCACACCGAGTCGGCGTCGTTGTTGAGGAAGTGGCCGGAAGCTCCGCAGTCGACGTCGCTCTTGGCGTACAGCCGGTACTCGGTGCCGTTCTTGTAGTTGCCGCCCCACCGGGAGCCGTTGAACACGGTGACGGTCTCGCCGGGCTGCAGCATCGCGGCTGAGCCCTGACCGGGCAGGCCGGTGACCGTGTACTTGTTGCAGGTGTGCGGGTTCGTGTTGTTCTTCGACCAGTTGTCCTGGACCACGAGACCGTCGACGTCGACCGGTGCACCGCCCGTGACCTTGAAGGTGACGAACTCGCGGTTCCGGTTGGCCCATGTGTCGCTGCCCATCGCGTCCGTGCCGACCTCGACGATCGTCAGGGCGCCCGCAGGCAGGTCCAGGGCGGACGTGGAGGCCGAGGCCGGGCTGCCTGCGAGGCCAGCAGCGGCGACGACGGCAGCGAACAGAAGCGCGCTCTTGTTGAGACGCATGAGGATGCTCTCCTTGAGAGGTGAATACAGAAGAAGCGCCCTCGCACCTGCGGGGACGCTTCACGTGAGCCTTGAATACGGCTCGTTAGTTGGCCTCGTCGATGAGGCTCGGAATGCGCCCGTCTCCGGGCTCGTTCTCCGCGGGCTCGGGATGCCGCGGAAGTAGGGATGGGTAGAGGGTGTGCCACCAGCGCAGCCACAGGCCGTCGCTCACGACACCCTCGCCAAGGCGGCCCACGTCAGAGGACCGACCAGGCCGTCCGAGTCGAGCTTCTTCAGCTTCTGGAAGCCCTTGATGAGCTTGACGAACTCATCGTCGTACCCGGTGCGGTCCAGCCACTCCTTCAACCCCGCCGCGGCGTACACAGCCTCAGGCAGATAGCCGCGGGCGTTCAGCAGGCCGCGCGCCGTCTTGACGTCCCAGTTGTCGTCCCCGGGCCGCAGCAGGGGCAGATCCTTCACAAGCTTCTCCGTCCAGCTCAGGTCGTCGGCCGGCGCCGCGGGCTCGCCACGCAACAGCGCGGCGACGTCCCGGCGGAAGTTGTTCATGTTGATCGAGTGAGGGTCGGGCTTCGAGGCGTTGACCTCCTTGTGCCCCTTCACGGTGGACACCGGCAGACCGAACTCGCGGCACAACTCAGCGCACAGCCGCTTGTAGGCGTCGAGTTGCACCTTCGGCCATGGCGTCCGGCCGTCGTTCTCCGCCTCGATGCCGATGGACCGGCTGTTGGTGTGCCCCAACGACAGGCTTGGTGCGTTGTGCCAGCACCGGCCTGCGGCGACGATGAAGATCCGGCCGTCGCGCCTCAGCCAGATCTGGGAGAGCGGACCGTCCAAGCCTGGTCGTCCGTCTCGGACCACGTGCATGTCGTTCCAGCCCGCGGTGTGGTGGCAGACCACCCCATCGACCTCTTGAAGCGGACCGTGGCCGCGCGTCTTCCACCCCGCCACCTCTGTCACGGGGCAGCCCGTACGCCGGGCCACCTTGGCGAGTTGCGTCAGGTAGGGCATCACGCCTCCTTCCGCGTGTGCTCGCGGCGCTTCTCGCGCCAGGTCTTGAGGATGATGAGGAGCCGCCAGCCGAGCACCACCGGTACGCCGGCGAACGCGATGGACCGCAGCGTCCGGATCAGGTCGCTGTCCGGGATCCACACCCGCAGCGCCCACAGCGCCAGGACGGCTGCCAGGACGGATTGGAACGCCATCACGTGCCTGCCGCCAGGCGTCTCCCACCAGCGGGCCAGCAGCGCCTGAGCGGCCACGCAGGCGAGCGCGAGCAGCGACGTCACGATCAGGAGGACGCTGCCGATGAGGTACAGCTCGTCATGCATGCCCGCCTCCGAACGCATCGTCGAGGAGGGCGCTGAACCCGTTCGCCTCGCGGAGTTCCCGCAGCCTCTGGGCGATGGAGCGGGCGCGTCCGGCTCGTTCACGCGCCTGCCGGAGGTCCTGCTGGGCGCGGAGTTTCGACTCGGCAGCCTCGCGTTCGGCGCGTCTGATCTCTTCCTCTGGCGTCATCGCTGGGCCTCGCTCTGGCGCTTGCGGATCTCTTCCAGCAGCGCCATCGCTGTCTGGCTGCCTTCGGCCGCGGCTTGGAGCGCGGCGCGGGTCTCTTCGGCGTGGGCCTTCCTGGTGAGGTCGTGGGCGGCGCGTTCGGTGTCGTACAGCTTGCGCCACTGCTCGATCTCCTTGACCAGCCTGTCCACGGTGGGTTTCGGCGCTATCCAGCCCTTGAGAAACAGGATGAATGCGAGCCCGGCCAGACCGGCGTTGAGAAGGATGCCGATGATGTTCGGGTCCTGCACACGCACCTCGGATCGTTGAGCTGGGATGGGTGGAGGTGCCGCCCGGGAGCACCCTCAAGACCCGGGCGGCACCGATCAAGGAGATAGACCTCGCGGCTAAACTCCGCACGTGGGGATGAGATCTTGAAAAGGGCGCTGCGGTATGGGCTGGCCGCGCTGATCCTGGCTGCGGTCGCAGCGATCGTGGCTGCTGCCCTGGCTGTGGTTCCGTTCCTCATCCACGGGGACATCTCCGACGCGTTGCTGACCGGTGCCGGCTCCGTTGCCGTCGTGGTTGTCGGACTAACTTTTCGCGCCTGGCGGGAACGAAGAAGCAGCCGCTCTGACAAGTAATGAGTGGCCGCCCGCGTTTCCCTCTACCGACGCCAGCCACCGTTCAGAGCTGAGGAGTCGATACGCGGGCGGCCACGTTCAAGGGGGGCGTCCGTCAGGAGTTGATGATGTTGGCGGCCCGCAGCGACTGAAGCAGCGTCACGAGGACACCCCGCGCGAGCTGAGCATCATTGCGCAGGTCCTGGTAGACGGACACCGTCACCTCGGGCGGCGATGACGGGCTGGTGAAAACCGGCGGGCTCGCCACAGCAGCACCCGGAGTGAAGGGTGGCGATGGTTTGAGGGAGTAGACGGATCCGTCAGCGCCGCTCCACATCGGCTCGTCGCCGTTGGCGGTCAGGTGGCCGCCGCTGTCCGGTGTGGACGGCAGCGTCTGGTTGGGGATTTTCCACCCTTGGCTGGCCTCGGTGAATCCGCCCTGGTTGGTGACAGAGGAGCGGAGTTCTCTGACCGCCTGCTCCAGGGCGCGGATGCGGTCCATGACGTCCTCAGGCTGCGGCAGCGGCATCGCTCAGATCTCCACTTCTTCCTCGAACACGAACGTCGCGGACTCCTGGCTGCTGCGGTTGGTGGCGCGCACGGAGATGCCGATGACCCGCCACCTGTGGTTGAACGAGGCGCCGCCCGAGCGGATGGGCCACCAGTCGTTGACGAGGATCACGCGCGCGTAGTCGCCCAGGTTCTGCGGCGTCCAGTCGGTGTCATCCAGGCGGACGCTGATCTGGTGGACGCGCACCGCTCCGGGCCTCTCGCCAGCCCACCGCATCGCGTACGCGTTGAGGGTGCCGACCTCTTTGACCGTGCTGTAGTCCACGGTCTTGTCGATCCTCGGCCAGCCCGCCAGCAGGTGCGCCGTGGCGTTCTGCGGCGACGACATGAGCGGCTCAGAGCGGGTTGAGGCGTCCGTGGAGACGCTCTCGCCCCTGGCCCGGTACGACGTGGCGCCCCGGATCCCGTCGGTCTCCTGCGACCACGACAGGACGTTGCCGGGCTGCGCGAACACGTGATCTGTCTGTGTGCCGAGCTTCGGGTAGCCAAGCTTCAACTCACGTACGCGGGTGCCCGTGCCAGGGTCTGATGTGGCGAGCAGCCATTCGAACCCGTCATCGACGTCAGCAAGCTCCTTGAGCCGCTGCCCGAACGTGCCGCCCTCGGACGCCAGGTAGGTCCTGTCCCGGTTGACGCCGGACGCCCCCACAGGGAGCGTCAGCCCGATGTCCGCCGACGACAGGGCCTGCATCTCCGAGATCAGCCCGCGGGCGATCTCGAACTGATCCACGCTCTCGTACGAGTAGTCCTGCCGGATCTCCACGGCGTTCAGGTAGCTCTCCAAGGTGGACCCGTTGAGGGACACCTTGATGGCGCCGCGCCCATCGGATGCGACGGCGGCTCTCCAGATGACGTAGCTTCCCCACACGATCCCGTTGCGGTAGACGTGGCACAGGGTGCGGCCCGGCCCCGTCGAGAGGCTGTCCGGCTCTGTCGGGTCGTCCACCCAGCGCGGCACGACCTTGGCCACGGTGTCGGCGATGTCGGAGTTGACCACGTTCACGGTCGCCGAGAAAGTCCCCGGCTCCCCAATCACCCGCGTGTACGTGACGTCATCCAGGTCCAAGGTGGCCACGTAGTCATCGGTGAGGAGATCGCAGAACACGTACTTGTAGTGGATGTCCTGCGACGGCGGGATGCTCGGCGGTTCCGGCTGCGGGACGCTGCTGCCGCCCACGTCCACGGTGAACCCATGCGACTGCGTGAGCGTGATGTCGGAGACGTACGTGAAGCTGGCGGTTCCGGTCGACCCTGCGGTGGTGCGCGTCCGGGACGCAAGAGACGCCGTCGAATTATCCTGCCTGCGGTCAGCCTGCTCGGCATGGCCGGGTGGAGGCGTCCACGTGCCGCTGTTGTTCGCTGCGGCTGCCCAGCGCAGCGTCACACCCGGAGCGTTCGTCGCGGCGACACTGGGGCAGCCGACGTTGTTGTCGGCGCCGTTTTCCAGCGACGCGATCAGCGGTGTCGTGCCGTCCGCGTCCGAGATGGCGGCGATCGCGACGACACCGCCGGAGAACAGGAATGGGAAATCGGGGTCCACGCCGCTCTGCGTGAACCGGTACGAGACGGGCTCGGACGGCCCGGCGACCTTCCACCAGACACGCGTCCCAGCCCACTCGATCTGACTGCGCTGCCCGAGCAACTGCCAGGTGGTGCCGCCGGTCGGCACCGACATGTCGCCGTCGCCGACAGCGTCACACGTCTGGAAGGCGATCAGGACATCACCCTGCTGGACGCCGGGCGGTTTGGGGCAGGTGAAGACCGGGTTGCTGCTGCCGGTGGAGGAGACGGAGCGGAGGATCGCCACAGCCCACCCCCGTCCCGTCGCCGCAGTTCAGAAGGTGTGAGGGGGTTATTCGTAGGCGTCGCGCCACAGGATCTCTACGCCTGCTGTGCCGCCGGAGTCGGTCTCGTAGCTGATGTCGTTGGATCCGACTTCGGCGAACCATTCCTTCAACGGGACCGAAATCGTGTCCGCCAGATCGTTCTCATGGTCGGCGTCGCCGATCGTCGCCTTGCCGAGCTGGGTGTCCACGACGAGGAGTTCGCCGGCGCCGAGCGTGATGTCGAAGGCGAGGATTCTGTCCAGCGTCTCGTTCACGATCATCGGGTTCGTGGCCGGTCCCGTGAACCGCAAGGTGGGGTTCGTGTACAGGTCGCCGTCGTTGACGATCGCTGTGGGGCCGGACGCGTTCGCCGGGATTACTGCGGAGTGCTGGGCGAGGCTGTAGCGCCGCGGGTCCGGGCACTCGATCGTGATAACCGGCTCTGGAGCGCCGATCGACCAGTCCCGGTCCATCACCCCGGTCCGGTCGATCGCCTTCCCGAACACCATCAGCGTCTCGGTGTAGCCGCGCACCACCAGCGTCCACAGCGTGTTGTCGCGCAACGTCCTCGTGTCGTAGCGGAGCTGAGCGAGCAGGCTGGACACCTGTGTCGGATCCGACAACGACTGCACCTGAAGCTTCACCGTGACGATCCGGCGCTGCAGGTAGGACCGGCCCGCGTACGCGCCATGCCTGCCGGCCTCTTCCGCCGTGAGCGAATCCACACGAGGTTTGGCGTCCCAGCCGGTGATTTCCAGCAGCGCGTACGAGGTGCCCGCACCCCACAGGGCGGTTCCGCCCCATTCGGCCTGCCCGTCAGCGGTGATCAGGTCGCCGGGCAGGATCGGCACGGACACGCCCGGAGACGGCACCACACCCTGCGCCTGCACGACAGCGGGCGCCACCGTCACAGAAGCCGCCACCGCCGGAGCTGGCACGTCAGCCCCAGCATCCACAACGGCCGGGGAGGCGACGGCGTTCTGGATCGCCGTGATCGACGGTGCCGGGATGTCGCCGGACGCCTCCACCACAGCAGGTTCGACGAGTTCAGCGTCCCCGGCGACAACGTTCGGGGCCAACACCTGGGCGGACGCTCCGACGACCGCAGGCGAGGCCGTCTGGTCGGCGTGGATGGCCGGCGCGGGGACCTGCGCCGTCGCGCCCACCACCGCGGGTGACGCCGTCTGCCCTGCCTGAATGGTCGGTGCCGGTACCTCGCCGGCAGCCGCCACCACGGCAGGCGTCGCGGTGGCGTCCACAGATCCCGTCGCCAGGGCGACGGTGAACCCGTGCCAGGCGAGCGGTGCCACGTCAGCAGCGAAGTTGACCGTGCCCGTAGCTGCGCCGGAGGCGAGCGTGCGGCGTGCGCCCGCCTGCATCGTGAAGCCGTTGCCCTGGGACGCCGCACCCAGGTTCGTGAACCCGGCCGGGGTAGCGATCGCGATGAACTGCTCGCCCGTGTTCACCGCGACGTAGCGGATCTCCAGGCTGGCCGCGTCCGGCGGCGTCACGCCCGGGGTGGCGATGTTGAGGCCCGCAAGCGTCGATACCCCCGCCGACACCGGCGTGCTCGTGGCGGCGTTCTGGATGGCGGCAATGGTGACGTTGGGGCCGAACGTGGACGCGTTGAACGCGAACCCATATGTGGATGGCTCCGACGCCCCGGCGACCTTCCACCAGATCTTCGTCCGGATATCGCTACCGGAGTTGGTGTCGCCGCGCGAGATGAGCAACGTCCACGCCGCGCCGCCGGTCGGCGTCGTCATGTCCGTCAACGCGCCAGTGGTGTCGGACTGCCACGCCAGCAGGATGTCGCCCTGCACCGTGCCGGTCGGCCGCGAGCAGTTGACGCTCGGCCCGGACCCGTTGGCCGTGGACACAGACCGGACAGAAGGTGACGCCACACCCGCCCCCTTTTCGCTCACAGGACGGGCGGGCATGGAAAGGCCGCCCGCAGGCGGCGACTATGCGCAGGTCAGGTGGTTGACGTTGCTATGCGCTGATGACGTTCACGCGACCAATTCCGCTGGCGTTGAAGGCCACGAGCAGAGTGCCCGAGGCAGTTGTATAGGCGCTCCCGAAGTCGATCCCGAGAATCAACCTCTTCGGCGTCTCGCCATCCGCATAGGCGATACCACCCCTGACGCCGGTCAGCGTGCTGTCGGTCCACTGGACGTCGTTGCCGTCCCACGTGGCGAACGTGCCTCCGCTGGTCGTGACGGTGAACGTGGCGGACGCGATCGCCAGGCCGCCGGCTGTGTAACCGGTGCCGGTGATTTCGCCGCTCGTGCTGTACGACTGGTCGGTCGCGAAGTTCGGGGTGACCGTGTTGTCGTACAGCGCCAGCTTGTGCGTGTCGTCGTCCAGGTCGAGCGTGAACTGGGCGACGCCGAGCGCGTCCACGATCGTGTCGGCGTACCAGCCGCTAGCGGTCCATGCCATGGGAGACCGGCCCTCCGATCCTGATCGTCGCGTCCCTGCCGGGCACTCCCTCGGGCGGACGGCCGACCGTGCGCGCCCACTCCCGGAAGCCGCGCATCTCGGCCTTGGCCGTCTTCAGCGCGGCCACCGCCTCGGCCTGCTGCTCACCTGTGGCGTCCTTCACGGCCTGCTTGGCGGCGGCGAGACGCTGCTCGTAGCCCTCGCAGACGTCCAGGAACTCCAGGCCCCGCCGCGCGTGCATCGCCGCCACTCGTGCGCTGGTCACTGGAACCTCTCCCAGTTCACGAGGTGGGCGGGGATCTGCCCGACCACGGTCTGCACGTTGAGGATCTTCACGTCCTGCGCTTCGCCCTCACGCCCGACCCGGCGGCGCCGCACCCGGTTACCGAGCTGGTCCGTCACCACCTGCACCAGACGGCCCCGCTCGTCGCGGAACTCGCGCCGCTGGTCCTGTGTGGCGGCGGTGCGACCGCCGCGGATGTGCTGGACCGACCTGAGCCGGGCCAGGTCCGCCGCCGTAGCGGCGATAAGTCCGGGCATGCCGAACCGCCTCCCTTGCTGAAAGGTGTGGGAAATGACGAAGCCCCGGACCGCGCCGGGCCGGGGCTTCCGAGATGAGGGGTTACGGGCCCTTGGAGCCGAGACGCGAGTACAGGCTGGCGGCCACCCGGTCGACGTCCGCTTGCTCCCTGACGACCATGTCGCCCAGGATCTGCACCAGCGAGCCGCCCTTGGAGACGGTGGACGAACCACCGCCCGCCGAGCTGCTGCCGCTGTTGGACGAGCCGCCGCCGTACGACGACGCCGGCATCTGCTGGGGAGCAGACACCCGAGAAGCGTTCACCGGCGTCCCGTAGCTGATCGCCGAGTAGGCGCCGGGCGTCCAATCCGGCGTGCCCGACGACCCATAGTCGCCCTCGATCATGTTGGACGGCTTCTTCGACCCGGCCTTGCCGGTGATCTGCTGCGCCTTCTTCGCCAGCAGGTCCAGCGCCGACTTCACCGCCGACGACGGCTTACCCGACGATCCCGCCTTGCCGCCCGTCTGTGCAGCGGCAAGACCGAGGAGCAAGTCCTTCACGGACGCGGTCAGTCCATCCACTGAGGTGGACATGACCTCGACGCTGTCGGCCGTGACCGTGGCCACGTTGCTGATCGAGTCCTGCAAGACGTCCGAGCCCGCGATCCACGACTGGTTGAGCTGGTCCGCCGTGGAGCCGACCTTGGTAATCGACGACGTCAGCGAGCCCGTCTGACCCATCGTGGACTGCAGGGATCCCATGACGCCGGTGAGCCCGTCAGCGATCACAAGCCCTGAGTCGTCGATGGTGACACGCAGGTCCGACAGCCCGCGGGCCGCCTCCTGGTTGTTGAGGCTGAGCCCGAAGTCGTTCGCCACCTGCGCCAGCAGGGCGATCGCCCGATCCCGGTACTTGGTCTCGTACGGGATGAACGCCTCAATGTCCGCGCCCTCGCCATACAAGATCGTCGGCTGGCTGGCGATGTTCGGTGGCGTGCTCCTCCCGCCCGCAGCGAACTCCTGGAGACCGCCAGCGGCGTACTTGAAGATGCCGCCCGCTCGCGCCGGCTTCTCCTGCTTGGCTGTCAACGCGACAGCCAGGGAGCGGTTGCCGACCTTCTGCACGAACCGCTCGAACGCTGCGATGGCCTCATCCGTTTTCAGGCCCAGCTTCACGTAGATCTCGCGGTTCTTGAACTTGTCGAGCACCTCCTGGAAGTCCTTCGCGGACTTCATCGCCTTCTCCGCGTCAGACCTGGAGATCCCGTACGCCTCAGCCAGCTTGAGGACCCTCTCGCGCGCCTCGCCCGACTTGCCCGCGAGTTCGCCCAGGCTCGGCAACTGGCGGAGGATGGCTTCCTTCGCCTCATCGCTCTTGACGGCGGCTTCGCCGGTCTTGCCCGCCATCTCACCTGCAGCCTTGGCCGCCGCCTGCACCTTTTCGATGTAGCCAGCGAACTGGTCGCGCGCCTTGATGACGGCTTCCCTCTGCTTATCGGTCATCTGCGAGGTGAAGTCCAGCTTGCCGCCCGCTTCGGCGATCGCCGTCTTGGCCTCGTTGAAGGCGTCCTTCAGTTCGAGCGTCAGCCGGGCCGTGTCGGTCTTGGCGTTGTAGATGTCGAGCGACTCGTTCAACGCCTGCATCGCCACAGCGGTCGGATCCACCTCGACCTTGAGCGTGGACATGGCCGACGCCATCTCACCAGTGCGCGGGATCGTGCCGTCCAAGGTCGCCGCGTACTCGGGGAACAGCTCCCGGAGCTTGTCTATGGGCGTGCCGGCGGCAGCGGCCTGGCTGGCGAGCCGGTTGAACGCGCTGGCCGCCTGGTCGCCCTGACCGTTCGCCACCATGGTCGCCAGCGCCTGGTCGATGTTTTCGATCGACTGTTTGCCGTTGTCCAAGGTGATGATGTCGAACGAGTCGATGAACCCCGCCACCTGGTTGCCGGCGATGTTGAACCAGTTGTCTGACGCCAGCCGGGCTGCCGAGTCGCCGAACGTCTCCATCGCTGAACTCAGGCCGGACATCTTCGGGCCGAGCTGGTCCAGCAGTTCCCCTGCCGGCGCGCCACCCTTCCCGAAGTCGGACAGCCCCTTCGAGAGCTTGTCCAGGTCAGGGTTTAGGCCGTAGATGGCGTCACCGAGCTGGTCCATGGCGACAGCGGTCCCTGCCACCGCCGCGGCGATGAGCCCGCCCTTGCCGAACACGCCACCCAGCGCGGACAGTTTGCCCTGGGCGCCACCTGCGGACTTGCCGGCCTTGTCGATCCCTCCGGACAGGTTCTGGAAGAAGCCGACCGCTCCGCTGACGGCCTGGTAGCCCTTGACGGCGGCGATGGTGAGGCCGATGGCGACGGCGAGCGCCTCGATCTGCTCGGGCGACATCTTCGACAGGACGTCAGCCAGTAGCACGAGC
Source organism: Nonomuraea rubra (assembly GCF_014207985.1). Lineage (NCBI taxonomy): Bacteria > Bacillati > Actinomycetota > Actinomycetes > Streptosporangiales > Streptosporangiaceae > Nonomuraea > Nonomuraea rubra. The sequence goes on from NZ_JACHMI010000001.1 coordinate 11,800,654, forward strand.
GCGCCCAGCTTGATGGTGGTGCCCAGCTTCGCCGCGGCGAAGATCAAGCCGACGCCCTTGGCGATGGCTTCGATCTGCGCCGGGTCCATGCCGGCGAGCCGCTCGGACAAGACGACCATGAAGTCCAGGACGCCTGGTCCGAGGTCCGCGCCGACGTCCACGATCTTGCCTGCGAACGTGGCCAGGTTGCCGAAGATCTCGGCGACCTTGGGCCCGTTCTCCTGCACGTAGGCGATGAACTCCTCGAATTCCGGGCTTCCTTCGAGGTTCTCACCCCACGACTCGAACCGCTCCGTCAGCCGGACCACGATGTCCAGCAGGTCATCGCTGTACGGCAGCAGCGCCTCGAACACGCCTCTGAGGCCGTTGCCGACGTTGATCGCCGAGTCGCCCAGCCGGTCGATCGTGCCCGGCGCGGTCGCGGCCAGGTCGTCGAAGAAGGACCGCCACTCCTGCGTCTTCAGCTCGGAGTTGAGTTCCTTCAAGAAGCCGTTGAACGCCTTCGAACTGGACTTGATGACCGGCGTGCTGAGTTCCATCCCGGTCCGCATCAGGTCCATGCCGGAGCGGATCACCGGGAACACGTCCGGCTGGAGTGACCTCTGCCATTTGACGTAGGAGTCCTGGAACGCCTTGACGTCCCTGGCGAGCGCCTGCTCAGCCTTGGACAGTTCGGCGAACTTGCTGGCCGCAGCGCCCGCCGCGCTCCCTGTCTGCTGCGTTGCGGCCTTCTGCTGAAGCTGCAGCACCGTGAGCTGCTTCTGCGCCTCGGCGAGGTCCTGCTGCGACTTGAGCAGCTTGTCCTGGGCCGCCCGAACCTGGGCGCTGCCTTCGATGCCCTTCTTGTCCGCTTCAGCCTTGTCCTCGCGGAGCCGCTTCGTGCGTACCTCTTGCTCGTCCAGCCGCGCGATCGCCTGCCGATGAGCCAGTTCGGCGCGGCGGATCTCCAGGTCGGTCGACTCGTCGTCGGCGCGCACCTCGGCCAGCCGCCTCGCCGCCTCCTCCACTGAGAGAGCCGCGTCCTCCTCAGCGAGAGCAGCGTCCCGGACAGAAAACGCGAGGTCCTCGTTGGCCCGCTTGGCGTCCTTGCGTGCCCTGGTCAGATCCTCTTGGGCCTGCTTGACGGCCTTCTGGGCGTCGGCGACACGGCGCTCGGCCTGCTCCAGTTGGAGGGCTCGAGACGCCGCCTCCGCAGCGGACTGGGCGGCGCTCTTGGTCGCACCGCCCGCGCTACCAGCGGCGGTCGCTTGCTGCTGGAGCGCCTCGTTGATGCGACCCAAACTGGGGACGGCCACGGCGGCGAACCCGGCCGCTCCTACGCCCGCCGCGGTGAAGGCGCCGCCGAGCGCGCCCACGCCGACCGCGAGAGTCGTCACCGCCGGCAAGCTGGCCAGCGCCGCGCCGACCATGGCAATGCCCGCGAGTGCCCCGCCGACATCCGCATCCACCTTGACACGGCCCGACCGGCTGGACACTGACGTCATCGACGCCTCCAGCGACCGCAGATCTCCCAGCGCCCGCGTCGTGTCCACTCGGACCTCGATGTCGGCTGAGGACCGGTTCAGATCCTCCAGGTCCCGCTGGATCGCAGCAATCTCGGTCTTGGCGGCGCCAGCGTCGAGGTCAACACCGATCGTGCGTGACGACAGGTCCGCCATACGACGCTGCAACTCAGCGAGGCTCGCCTGAGCCTGCGCGGTGTCGACGTCTGGCCGGATCGGGTCGCGGCGGTCCCGTAGCTTGGCTAGGTCCCGCTCAAGTTGCAGAATCTTCGCCTGAGCGCTGACCGCATCGATGTTGACGGGCAGCGGTTTGCCGAGCGAGTCGCGGAACTTGCTCGCGGCGAGGGCAGCCTTGCTCATCTCGGTGACGAACGGCTTGACATCGCCCTTCAGAACAACCGTTACGGACCTGTCGGCGATCGGGCTCACCTCCGATCGAAGGGGCCCAATCCCAGCGGAATCAGTGGCCTACAGACGTTCCGTCGTGGCACGGTGCAAACCGCGTCACCTTCAGGCGCGTCTACTCCGCGCCTCCATCTACTTCCTCAGGAGCCACTCATGCAGCCATGGCAGCAATCCGGCCCGCAGCAGCCCCCATCGCAGCCGTACGGGCCGCCACAGCAGCCGCCGAACCCGTACGGGCAGCAGTACACGCCGCAGCAGCAGCCGTCCTACGCGCCCGCCCCGGCGGGGCACGCGGCGCCGCGGCGCGGCCAAGGGTTAGCGATCACGACAGTGGCGCTTGGCCTGGTGGCCGTGCTGCTGGCGCTGACTACGCTGCGAGGCGTCGGCCTCGCCGTAGCGCTCGTCACCGCCATCCTCGCCACGATCGCGTTGGCGGCGAAAAGCCAGGGCGGCACATGGTTCGCCGTCACCGGGCTCGTCCTGTCGATGCTGTCGCTGCCCGTCGCGTTCCTGGTGTGGACGCTTTCCGCCGAGCCTGCTCAGTCGGACGCGGAGCGGCAGAAGGCGTTGCAGGAGTGCATCGCGAAGAACCCGGAGAAGGTCCTCGAATGCGCCGGCTGGGAATGATCAGGTTCTGACCAGCGCCTTCTTCACCTTGAGGTACACGCGGAACAGCAGGCCGGGCGGAGACTCCGTGTACTCCGACTTCCGGTGCTCCAAGGGCGTGCAGGCATGGCACCGCATCGGGGGCGGCGCCTCGTACCTTCCCTCGTTCTCCGGGTCGGTCGTCTCGCTGAGCGGCAGTCCGCACCCCGGACACTTGTCGAACTCGTTCCTCCGGTGCGCCTTCGCGTACCCGAGGTCCTCGTCCGTCCACTCCGGATCGTGAGTGGTGACGGCACGTACCAGCCGGCCGTCCTCGTACTCGTACACGGTGACCGAGCGGCGTTGCCGCCCCAGGAGCACCGACCGCGGCACCCGGTAGGCCGCGGCGAGCGCTACTTCTTCGGCGAGTTCTGGAGAGCTTCGGAGGCTCTCCTGGATTTTGGGACGTCAACCCCGGACCGGTTGAGCCCCCACAGCGTCTGGAACAGGTCGTTCCACTGGCCCGTCGACATGGCGTCCACGAGTTTGCCGGCCTGCTCCTCGCTCATCGCCGGGTCGACCGCGCACGCCGCCAACAGACCCGGCCCGAACGTCTCGCTGTTGAAGGCGCCGTCGTTGTCGTTCCCCTCACGCGGCGGATACTTGGCCAGCAGGTCCATCCACGTCTTGTGAGTGACCGCACGAAGCTTGATCGCCACCGTGTGGGCGGCCATCTCCGCTTCCAACTCCTGAACACGGGACGCGAGCTGGCGCACTTCGCTGGAGTTGCCCGCGAGCGAATCCCGAGCCTGCAGTTCGGCGCGTGCGAGCTTCTGCTCTACCTGCTCCCACTCGCCCTGCAGGTCCGCCCGGGTGCACAGATTGAAGGTCCGCTCGGGCAGACGCATCTGCCCGAGCAGGTCGTCGATCGACGTCATCAGGCGGCAACCAGCGCGTCAGCGTCAGCGGTGGTGTGGTTGAACAGCTTCGACACGAACCGCTGAGCGGCATTCAGCTCAGGCGGCTGCATGTTCGGCCGACCGCACCGGACCGGGTACACCTCGACGTTCTGGCCCGCGGCGTACGCGGTCTCGTGCGCCATATTGCGGCGCACCACCAGGTAGCCGAGTTGCCGGTCCACGAGCGTGTCCCAGCCGATGTCCTCGACCGCGACTTCCTTCCGCTTGACCGTCAGCTCGATCGAGTACTTGACGGTCCCCGCGTCCTCCGTCTCATCCCGGGAGGCCAGTGCGGTGTTGTCCACCGCGGCCTGCTCCGGGCTGATGCCGAGACCGTCCTTGGTGATGAACTCCTGCAGGTCCACGCCCGCGTTCAGCTCGGCAGCGGTCGGGGCGGAAATGTTGGCGATGGTGAGGCAGAACGTCACCTTGACGTTGCCATCACCGAGAAGGTCAGCGCCAGCCATGGCCTACTCCTCATCCTTCGTGGCCGCGGCGCGGCGCGTAGCAGTGGTGGTCTTGGGGGTGTCCGCCTCGGCAGGCGACGCAGGGGCGGGCGATGCCTGCTCAGGGGTGGCGTCGACCGGCTCGTAGTCGGGGAAGTGACGCAGCGCGTCCGGGGAGACCAGCGCGGTGTGGCCGGTCAGCTTGGAGCGGACGCGGACAGTGGGGCGGGCCATCAGATGCGCACCGCCGCGAACGTCACGCTCGTCACCGACGAGCAGATGAAGGTGACCAGGCGGCCATCGCTTGGGTCGCCGAACTCCGGCAGCATTGGGATCCACATCTCGGCGCCGGTGCCGATCGTGTACGCCTTGTCCGGGTTGTCCACCAGGTAGGCGGTCTGGCCTGCGCCGGAGATGGTGCAGGTGATCGACCCGCCGGAGCCGTTCTTGACGTGGATGAACGTTCGTGAGTCGGCGAGGACCTTGTCCCCGGTGGTGGCGGTCGCAGCGTGGTAGGTCGGCGTGACGCCGGCCACCGTGACCGCCTGAGCTGTGCGGGTAGCCACTACGGGCTCCTTTCGGGCATGCCAAAGAGCCCGCACACCTCGGGTGCCGGGCTAAGTCAGGTGAAGTGGGTTAGGCGGGCTGCGAGCGGAACGCGATCTCAACAACCGCCATGAAGGTGGGTGGAGTCACGGACTCGTCCCGTCTCACAGGTGGCCCGCCAGGGGTGCGGACCGGGTAAGTGGATCGGCTGGGCACAGTGAGGCGGCGGCCGATCAGGGCGGCACGTACGTCGTCGGCCGCGTCCTCGACCTGGGTGGCGTTCGCGCCGAACAGGTTGATCTGCGCCTGGTAGTCGAGGTACTCGTACGGCTCGGACACGTTGCCGTCCGGGATGCCGCCGAACGGGTAGACGACGGCGTACCGGATGAAGGTGGACGTGCCGGGGCTCCCTTGCCAGCCTGCCCCGTCTGGCCGGCGCGCTCGGCCGACCAGCATGGGGATCGCCTGGATGGCGGCCACTACCGCGTCCGTGTGGGGTGTGGTCGCGGCGATGGGGATGGTCATGTGATCGCCTTCTTCGCGATCTGCGCCATCACCTTGTCCAGAGGCTCGGTGGCCTGGTCGAACGCGGGCCGCATGTACGGCTGCGGGTCTGTGCCTGGGTGCTGGATGCTCTTGACCGGGTGTTCTGCGCCTTCCCAGAAGAGGGCGCCAGCGTTGCGGGCTTTGATCTCGTGCGGCTCGGTGCCGTACTCGACGTCAGCTCCATACGCTGCCGTTGGGCCGGCTTCGAAGCCCATCCAGTCGTCGATCGGATCCACGCCGATCGAGTTCTTCAGGTTCCCGGTGTCGACTGGGGCCTTGTTCTGGCCGAGCGTGACCGTGTCGTGTCCGATCTTCTTCACGACTGTCCTGGTCAGCGCCTCGGTTCTCGGCGCCACTTCATCAAGGTCCTTGATTAGGCCGTCGAGTTCGGAGGTATCCCAGCCGTTCATGACGCCTCCAGGTCGGTTAGATCCTGTTCGGCGATGAGGACGCGTTCCCACTGCTCGGACGCCATCCGGACATCGGTCACGCGTAGATCCACGCCAGCCAGGCGCGGATCGTGAGCGGTGTCGATGTGGATGTTGTCGTGCTCGCGGACCTCGGCTGCGTCCCATTCGATGGCGACCTCGTAGCCGCGGGTGGTGACCCGCTGGTCGCCGGAGACGACGTACCTGGAGTCCGCAGGCTGCGGGGTGACCCGGCATGGGCCCTGGTAGACGACGGCCGCTTCTGGCGGATGCCAGACATCGTCATCGTCCGTCGTCCCGTCTCCGCTGCCCGGCCGACTGATTGTGCACCTGCCGGTCTGGGTTCCTGTCGCTGTCGGCCGGTGGTGCTGCGACCATCTGCCGTGGATGGGGGTGTGTCCCGCGAGCGGCATCACACCCCCTACGGCTCGTATCTGGCGTAGCCAGCCCACCGGTCGAAGTCGACGACGTCGAACCCCACAGTGTCGTCACCGACCCCGTCGTCCACCTGCTGGCGTAGTCCTGCCGCTCGGGCCCGGAGTTCAGCGGCGACCTTGGCGCCGTCCGTCTGCAGGTCCTGCGTCCGGATGACCTTGGACACCAGCACCTCGGAGGAGGCGATGACGTCCAAGGCTGCAGCAGCGGCGAGTTTGACCGAGCCCTCCATCGACAGAAACGCGTCGATCTGTGGGTCGATCAGCAGCAGGTTGTCCTCGTCCGTGTCCGGGATGAGAAGCCGGATCCGACCTCGGTCGGTGGAGTAGTCGATGGCCATCGCGCGTCTCCTAGGCGGGGATGACCGCGACACCCCACGTGGCCGAGCCCGGATCGATCGCGCCGGCGGTGCCGTTGATGATGCGGATCGTGACCGTGTTCGCTGCGGAGACGAACGCGCACACGACCAGGCCGGCGTTCAGATTGCCGGGCGGTGCCGCGATGGCGAAGTCGCCGGTGGCGGCGCCCGTCACGGTGGCGGTCAGCGTGCCGACTGCGCCTGCGGCGATGGACGCGAAGTCCAAGGTCGCGGTTGCCTTCAGGATCGTGTCCGGCTTGGTGCCGTAGTAGGCGGCGTTGGCCATCAGGATGTCTCCTTGCTGGGCGACGCGCCCTTCGGAGTGGTCTTGCGAGTGCGGCGGGACGCCCCAGCCTTGCTCGGCGGCGCCGGCTTCGCTTCGATGTCCCGCTCTGGCGGTGCTACGGCGGGTTCGCGCAGTTCGACCGTGCCGTCATCCGCCTTCTCGGGCCGCTCGGGGAGACGGTCAAGAATGCGCGCCAGCAAGTCGTTCTGCGCGTCCAGCCGCCCGGCCAGCGCCACGAGAAGCTTGTGGTCTGTGGTGAGCGGCCGGGGAAGGTCGGGCGAGGTCACGCGCCCGCGCCGGTCGAGGCGATGCTCATCCGGCTGTCGACGAACGCGCCACCGTACACGTGCTTGATCTTCTTCTCGGCGCCTTCGGTGTCGAACGACACGGGCTCCTCGCCGCCGCCGATCCGGCGCATGTCCGGGATCTTCTCGTACAGGGCAGGCGCCTCGAAGCCGCGCAGCCGGCCGAACTCCATCGCGGGGCGAGGGCCGTTCGGGTTGGCGAACAGCCACCAGGAGGTGTCCGCGTTCGAGGAGGAGGCGACGGACGGGATCCAGTAGTTGACGCTGATGCGCAGGTTCGCGGCGACGCCGTTGCCGGAGATGATGCGGACGTTGCCGTTGGGGTCCACCGTCCGGTACTCGGTCGTGTCGATGATCTCCTGAGCCTGCAGGGCCAGGCCAGGGCCGACGACGAGCTCGACGGCCTTGACGACGATCGGGTTGCCGTTGTCGTCGGTTCGCTTCATCAGCGTGGTGATCGCCGACTGCAGGGAGTCGCGGTCCAGGGCGGCAGTGAGCAGGTTGCCGCCCGTGTAGACGCTGGTCAGGGGGCCGTTCGCGCCGCAGAACAGGCGGGTGACGAACTCCTCCTCCGAGTCGCGGGCGGAGTCGGCCAGGTCCTGCGGGAGCCGCATGAACGCGTTGAGGTCATCGTTGATCATGTTCTCCCAGGAGAGGGCGAACCCGGCCTCGTACTTGGCGACCGCGTAGCTGTACTCGGTCTCGTCCATGCCGCGGCGCTCGTGCTCGGCGAGTTCGCCGACCTTGGACAGCAGGCCGCGCACGCCGGACGTGGCGAACCGCTTGACCTCGCGGAAGTCGTTGACGGTGGCGGCGCGGGCGTAGTTCTGCCAGGTGGGCACGGTCGCCTCGTAGGCGCCGTACAGCTGCCGGTCCAGCGAGTCCGCGAACAGCAGCGGGAAGTCGCTGGTGGACATGGCCTCGCGGAAGTGGTCGATCGGTCGGCGGCCGTACCGGATGTCCTGCACGAACGCTTCAGCTTCGAGCAGGGCCCGCTCCCACTGCGGGTCGCGGCGCGGCCGGGCGGAAGACACCTTGCGCTGGCCGCCGAACGACTCGCGGAGGCTGGCGGCGTTGGAGTCGATGCGCTCCACGGCCGCAGAGAACAGAGTGGTCATGGAGAGGCTCCTAATAGCCGATCTTCACGGGGATGGTGCCGGTGGCGCCGTTGCCGACGCTGCCGAGCGCGTAGCCGAAGCGGACGTTGCCCGACGACGCGTTGTTGATCTTGTTGGCGTCGGCGGCGTCGAAATACAGCAGATCGCCCGGGTTCACCGCGGCGGACTCCGCGTCCACCAGCAGATCCGCCACGCCGTTGCACTTCACGGTCGCGAAACCGTCCGAACCCTCGTCGGTCAGCGCCACGAACGGAAGCTGGCCCAGAACGCCCGGGTCGCCGGACACGATCACACCGGAGGCGCCAGAGCCGGTCACCCCAGACACGTTGACGCGAAGCTGGTCGCCGTCCTCGAACACGATGTTGGTAGCCATGGGTCAGGTCCTCTCTTACGGCCGGCCTGCAGCGGCGAGCTTGGCGGCCTCGGGCGAAAGCCCGCGGGATCGGTACGTCTCCTCCAGCGCCGTCGAGGTCGCCGGGTCGGGCACGGACGGGGTGGTGGCGGACTCGCCCAGGCCGCGCACCTGGCCGGCGCCGTCGCCCTCGGCCAGGGATGCCAGGTAGGTGGCCTCAGTTTTCGCGGCCTCCTCGACGCTGGTCTTCAGTGCGGACTCGTCCAGCGTGTTCTCGGCGGTGAGCGGCACGGTCTCGGAGGTGAGCGTGGCCAGCAGCTTGGACTGGGCGGCCGGCGGGAGGCTGGACTCGGCCAGCACCTGCGTGGCGATCGGCCGGGCAGCCTCCAGGGCGGTGAACCGGGCCAGCTTCAGCGCGGCCTCGGCCGCCTCCTGCCGCGCGGCCTCAGCCTCGGCAAGAGCTGCGGCCTTCTCGTTCTCGGCGACGGTGCGAGCCTCTTCGAGCTCGCGCGCCTGCGCCTCGGTCAGTTCGGGCATCTCGCCCTCCTTGTCGGTGTTGTCGGCGGGCGAGCTGCCCGGCTCGTTCTTGGGTGCCGCGGCCTCAGCGGGTGCGGCAGTCTCGGTGTCCGGCTCGTCGTCTGGGGCAACGGTCTCCACGACCTCAGCAGGCCGCTCGGGGGCGGGAGGCTCATCCCAGAGATCGCGCTCGTACAGGCCAGGGACCTTCTCGGCGACGACCTTGTTGAAGGCGTCCAGCCCTTCGCCGATCGCGCTGGAAAGGCTGATGCGTTCCTCGCGCGTCAGGCGCCCGTCGCCGAACATGTCGTCGCACATCTCGCTGAATGCGCGGTGGACGCGGCTTTCGAGCCAGTGGCCGACGTTGCGGGCCTCGGCCACCTTCTTCAGGAAGGGCGGCTTGTCGTCCTCGTCGTCCTGGTCTTCGGCGTCGCCCGGCTTGTCGCCGGCCTTGCTGGTGGCGTTCTCGTCGTCGTCCTTCTTCGTGAACGGCGGAGCCTTCGCCTCAGTCGCCTTGCGCAGCAGGTCGCCCTGCTCGCGGGCGGATTCCAGCAGGGCCACGATCTTTCCTCCAGCTCCGGCAGCGGTCACGAAATCGACGCTCGCGGCCTCGGTTAGCGCTGTGACGATGGGCCCGCGGATGTTCTCCTGCTGGGATGGCTCGACGGTCCCTGACGCGCGGATGCTCATGCCGATGTCGCCGGACATGGCCTCGATGACGGGCGCCCAGTGCTCGTACACCTCGACGTCGGCATACAGGCCGTCGCCTTCGTAGACCGCGGTGCTGGCCAGCTTTCCGGCCAGGTCCCTCACCGACCGCTCGGGGCGGTCGTAGGACTCGTTCACGCCGGGGTGATCCAAGAAGACGGGCAGGCCCTCCCTGAACACGCCGGCGTCTCGCTTCAGCATCGTCGCCGGATAGAACCCGGAACTGCCTTGAACGTCTCCGGCGATGATGCGGGCTCGGAAGCGGCGGCCCTTCGGTGTCTGCCCGCCGGCTGCCTCAGCGAGCGGCACGCGCTCGGTGAGCGCCTGTGGTTCGGGCATGGTTCCTCCAGGTCAGGTGATGTCAGGCAGGAAGCCGGCGAACAGGACGAGCGCGCCGGCCGTGCACACGAGGGTGGCGATCCACGCCTTGTGGACGGCGGCGTAGATGGCGGCACCGACCAGGCAGAGGGCGGCGATGACGATCAGCAGTTCAGGGACGGACATTGAGGTCTCCCAGCGGTTGGGTGAGAGAATGGGCGGATGAACGAGGCGCAGATGATCGACCGCCGCGTGTCTGACGAGGTCCACGACTGCATCCGCCCCGGCTGTGGCAAGCGGGCCCAGACGGCGTTCATTGCCCGCGAGTGCGGACGCTTCGCAGGGCGAGAGATGCAGCCGGGCGACTGGATCGATCTGTGTGCCGACGACGCCTCGGACGTCTACAAGGCGCAGCACCAGACGCGCGCCCAACTCCCCGAGTGGCTTCGGGTAGACGCCAAGCCGGACCCGTTTGACGAGCTGCTGGGCATCTCCGAAGGGTTCTGAGCGGTCAGGCAGCGCGGTGCGCCCGCTCTGCAGCGATGCGCTCCAGGTCCTTGACCGGCCTCACCCCGTAGCTGTCTCTCCAGTCAGGTGTGGTCCGGAGCTGCGGCAGGTCCTCCCACTCGATCTCTCCCGAGCGGAGCAGGTCGAGGCGGCGGCGGCCCATGATGGCGACCTGCTCGTCCTCGGGCAGCAAGTCGAACACCTCGCGGGCGTTCGGGATCAGGTCGGGAGGCTCGGGGACGTCGAATCCGAGATCCGCCCAGGACTTCGTCTTGGGTGTCCGTGAGCACCGGCCCTGCTGGTGGTCGATCGGGCCCGGCTCGGACAGCGGGTGCACCGTCCCGTGGAGAGCCCAGCACGCTGGACAGGTCCTGCCGCGGCTGGAGTTGAGCTCGCAGTGCCACACCCAGCCGGCAAGGACGTCCCCGTGCGCTTCCTGACCGGCCTCGGCGGCTGCGCGGTGGGAATCCAAGATCTCAGTCCGTGCCAGGTTGAGCGCCCGGCCGAGACCACCGTTGAACTCGCCTTCCAGGTTGCGGACCATCCTCGCAGCGGCCTCGCGCGGGTTGTCGCCCACGACGACGCCGCGCACCAGCTCGTTCTTCATGCGGCGGGTCGCCTCGTCGGAGAGCGGCCAGTGCTTGGCGTTGATCCGCTCCGCCGTTCGGCGGGCGATCGCGTCGATGGTGTCGGCCTGCTGCACGCCGTACTTGGCTGCGAGGGCGCGTGTGGAGCCGTACGGGAGCTGGGAGGCGACCAGGTCTCCCTGAGCTTCGATCCCCAGGCGTGCCGCCTGTGCTGCGGCCACGGCAGTCTGGGCGAGCGTCGCCGTTGCGAGACGGTCCAGCGTCTGGCCGATCAGGTCCAGCGCGGAGATGGTGCGCGCCGACCGGAAGATCTGCCGCCGAGTAGGCCACTTGCCGTCTCCGAGTTGGAGCAACTCGCCGATCGCGGCGATCACCTCGACAACAACCTGATCCCACGCCCCCACCCAAGCCGCAGTGAGGCTCCTGGTGACGTCGTCCACGATGGAGCCGACCTGCCGGCGGAGACGCTCGGCGATGGCGAGGGTCTCTGCCGTGATGGCCATGCCTACTCCTCTTCGTCGTCCGAGGGATTGGCGTCGTCTGGCCTGTCTTCAGGTTCAGGTGGTACGGGGTCGCCTCCGCCGAGCGCTGCTGCCGGGTCTTCGCCCCGTCTAAAGGCGTCCACGGCCGCCTGTCCGGCCCGTCCTGTCGCTCCTTCGGGTGGGACGAATTCGCCGTCCTCCCCCGTTAGTGAGTCGATGATGGAGTCCACGTCCCGCACGCCGAGCGCTTCGAGGAGAAGACGAACGATCACAAGCGGCGGCAGATAGCCGGTCTGGTCGGCCTTGGTGATGCTGTCGATGACCGAGGCCGGGTCTAGATCGTCGATGTCAGGCCAGGACACGTCGATGGTCTGATCGGCGTCCCCCTGGAGGCGGACGATCTCCTTGCCGTTGTCGTCTCGCGTGATCGTGCCCTTGAGTGGCCCTTCGGGGGCTCGGACGGATTCGAGGATGACGTGGGCGAGGATCGCCTGGTAGCAGTCGGTCCAGACGCCGCGCCGCATCTCCATGGCGCGCTCTGTGGGCGTGTCGAGCGTTTCGGCCGTCGCCCGCGCCCCGGTGGTACCCGGATCCCCGAGCAGCATCGTCACTGGCACGTCGAGACCGGCGGCGACCATGGCGGCGAGCGGCCGGCCGGACTCGGAGTCGATCGTGGCCCCGGTCTTGGGGACGGCTTCGAGCATCATGTCCGGGGTGAGGAACGCCGCGGCGCCGGCATGCTGCGGCTCTCCCGAGTAGCGGTCGGTGGCAGGCCCGGTGGCCATGCGGGTCTTCGCCGCGGCCTGCTTGCTGCCCTTCGAGGTGAGTCTCCAGGCGAAGCGGCTGAGCGCCTTCACCAGGCGGGCCCAGTCGGTGAGGAACTCGCGGTAGGCGTTCGCCCAGTCCACGGCGGCGTACGCGTCGGGGATGCCGAACTTCCAGCTCTTGAGCGCGCCGACTTTCACGTGGTAGGTGGGGGCGTCCCACAGCACCTCAGCGGCGCCGTACGAGTCCTTGACCCGCTTCGGCTTGAGGACAGGCCGGTAGCCGAGCGCCGGATAGTAGGCGGTCCGGGTCACCGACGTGATGCCGCCGGTGATCTGGTCGGTGGACTGCTCCGTCCACTGCCGCTTGTAGTACCAAACCTCGGAGGCGTCCTGCGGGTTGGTGATGATGTCGGTGATCTCGTCGTATGGCAGCGACCGAACCTGGACGCGGCCGGTGCGCGGGTTGGTGAAGCACGCGAAGAACAGGTTGCCGTCCGTGCCCAGGCTTCTCTCGTTCTCCTCCGCCGCCTGGGATCCGGTCAGCGTCTTACGGTTGCCGTCGTCGGCGAGGAACACCTGCACGACAGCGTTCACGTCCTGCGAGGTGCGGCCCTTACCGCGTTTGCCACCGGAGCGGGCGCTGATCTCGACGCCTTGTCCCCACACGTAAGCGGTCCGCAGGGCAAGCCCTCTTTTGATCAGGACGTTCTTGATGCCCATCACGCGACACACCGCGGTTAGGCGCTTCAAGCCTTCGCGGGAGAACTCCTGCTCAGCCAGAGCCGTCATCTGCTGCCAGCCCGGCTCGTACATGCGCCGCTCAAGGTCGGCGAGCGACTCCTGCAGATGCTCCACCGTCAACCGTTCGGCGCGGAGCGTCTCCGCCAGTTCGGCGCGGCCGGTCCACCGGTAGAACGACTCCTGAAGGCGGGAGGCGAAGCCCACGAGCAGCCTCCCTCATGCGTCAATAGGAACTGATCTCGAACGCGTCCAACTCGTCGTCCAACTCGTCCGCCTCGACGATCAGATCTCCGGCGAGGATCGGGGCGAGCAGCATCCGGTTGATCGCCTGGGTGCAAGCGTCAACCTGGTCATCGTGTGATCCGTTCGGGAACGCGGCGTGCTCGTCCCGGAAGCTGCCGACCCACGGGCACAGTTCCGGGGCCGGCAGGTAGACGGATCCGGCCTCGATGAACGGGGTGACCGCGCGAGCGCGAGCCTCCTTGCTGCCGTCCGGCTCGACCGGAACCAGGCCGGGCACCTGGCGGCGCAGCGAGTTGATGACCGCGGTGCCGTTTGCCTTGTCCTCGACGAGTTTGAGCGTGGCCTGGGGCCACTTCGCTGCCATCTCCCGAAGGGCGGCACACGTCGCGGTGAAGGACAGCCGTTCGTGCACTTGGTCCAGCAGGAACAGTTCGAGGCCGTACCGCGCCCACACCTGACCCACAACGTAGTCGGAGCCGTCCGTGTCCTTGAACGCCATGTCCCACGACATGGCGACCTCGTCAGCGCCTGGCGCCCAGCAGGAGCCGTCAGGGCGTTCGATCCACCGCGGCGATGTGTACTCCCGCCACCAGTCGCGCTGGAATATGTCGCCAGCGGCAGGTGTCGGCCGTCCCTGGTAGAGGGCCGCCCACACTCGGGAGCCGACAGCGACGCGCGTCTGTCTCCACTGTTCGAGGCTTCGACCACGGGCCGACACCATGAACTCGCCCGGCTCGCGGCCGAGCGGGTCGGTCTCGCCCTTATTCGGGTCGTGGTCAGCTTGCGCCGGGATGTTGAGGACCTTCCACCGATGGGCGTCTTCAGCGGCGAGGACCTTGCCGGCCAGGTCCTCTTCGTGCCAGCGCGTCAAGATGATGACCACTGGCGCACCTGGAGCGAGCCGGGTGTTCGCTACCGCCTGCCAGAACGACCAGACGACCTCGCGCCACGCCTTACTGTCGGCGTCCCGCATGTCCTTGATCGGGTCGTCGATGTAGAGCATTTCGGCTGGCTTGCCGGTCAGGCCGGACGTGATTCCGACACTACGGACGCCGCCGCGGTGGCCGTCGATACGCCAGCGGCGAGCGGCGCCGTTGTCAGGGGCGATGCGCAGTCCGAGATCCAGCGTGTCGTCGGTGCCGTCGTTCGAGATGATGTGGTTGCGGATGTTCCGCCCGAACTCGTCGGCGAGGTCTTGGGCGTAGCAGGCGATCGCGATCCGCAGGTCTGGGTTGCGGGTGAGCATCCACAGCGGGCCGATCGTCGTGACGCGGGTGGACTTGCCCTCCTGTGGCGGCATCGTGATGATGAGCCGATCGCAGCGGCCTTCGGCCACCTCGATGAGTGCCTGATCGATGAGGGTCAGGGCCGGTGTTTGGATGGTCGTCGGTTCGATCGCTGCAGCGAGGTGCCCTGGCGTCTCCCACTGCGGCCTTGTGGTGACCTTGCGTTTGCGGGCGGCGGTGCGGAGTGTCTTCAGCAGCCGCTCCTGCGCAGGGAGCGGCCATGTCCGCCAGTCGGGCGGCAGCGTGGCGAGCGTGGTCATGCTCACCTCGCTACGTACTGGTGGGCTCCGACTCTTCGGCCATGCCGAGTTGGGCGGCGAGCTGCTCGATCTCGGAGGTGATGGCGTCGGAGACGGTGACGTTCGTCTTCGCCGGCGCGTCCAAGCCGAGCAGCTTCGCGCGGCGTTCCTGGATCTTCAACAGCCGGTCCATTGCGGCAAGGACAGGCCCGTCATCCGCGAGCGGTGAGCCGCCCTCCTCCAGGTAGATGACCTTGCCGTGCGAGATGGCGTAATGCTCGGTCTCCAGCACTTTGAGCGCGGCTTGGTACATCCGGTCGAGGCGCTCCAGTTCGACCAGTCTGAGGTCGTCGGCCGCCTCTTGGACGGTCTCCTTGAGGATGCGTTGTACGGCCTCGTGCGCCTTGCCGGGTCCTGCCATGCCGAGTTCGTCGGCGATCTGCCGGTAGGTGAAACCGCGGACTCGCAGTCGTGCCGCTTCGGCGTCGCGGGCCGCGGTGTCCGGGTTGCGTTCGAAGCGTCCCCGGCCGCCTCTCGTTCCTTTCGTCATGGGCGTTCCCTTGGTGGCGCTGCGCTCTCCTCGTTGAACAGCGACCTGCGGCGTTCACTGACAGTAGGGGCAAAGCCCCGAATTTCGGAGCCATTCTGCCGAACTCTCACGGAGCGTCACCGTTTTCCGGTGTTACCTGATGTCCGCTTGCTAGGTGCTTGACGGCTTCTATCCACAGTCCGGGAATGGTGGCCACCTGTACGACCTTGGGATCCGCTTGCCGATCACCTGGTGAGTTGTAGCAGGCGAGGGGCCGCCCACCGTCGAAGTGGTCGCGGCAGAGGAGTTCGACGCCTCCGTCTTCGTTGCCCATCAGATAGAGGCTCGGGTGGGTGAGGGCTGCTATGAGGGCGTCAGTTGAGGCCGTCATGGTGTTGCGGCCTCCGCTCTGCATGTGACCACCCAGCGGTCTTGCTCAGCACTCCACGAGAGGCTGGGGTCGCACGGGCATCCGTGGAAGTGCTCGACGATGGCGCGGACCTGGTCCTCGCCCCAGTCGCAGGAGTCCCACCACTCGACGGCCTTCCAGACGCTGCGGAGCCGGGCGATACGGACCTCGGAGCGGATCTGCCACTGGCGGAGCATGACCAGGAGTTCTTCGGTCTCGCGTGCCGCGTCTTCTGCCCAGCCGAGCCCGGCGAGGCGAGCGGACATGCGCTCGAGCTCGCCGCGCTTGGCGAGGATGTCGTCGAGGTCCCAGGCGTGGCAAAGGTAGTCGTACGAACCTCCGCTCATTGATCACCTGCCGGATGGTGGATGGCGAGGTGGATGAGCGCCTGGCTCCACAGCCCGGACACAGACGTGGCGAAGGTGATGCCGGGAGCCGCCTGCTCGCCTTCCTTCGCTCCGAGGTAGGCGATCGTCTCGTGTGCGATCGGCGTGCAGGCCCGGCAGTACATGCCGACGCCTCCGCCCTTCTGCCCGAACAGAACCAGGTCAGGGTTGGTGAGGACGCGGTAGGCGAGCTCCCGGAGGTCGTAGCGCGAGTCCAGAGCGGGCGGCTCCTGTTGCTCTACAGCTGTTGGGAGTTCGGGCGAGGATGCCCTCAGATCTATCTGCTCGTCCGGGACGGTGATCGGCTCGCGGCAGGACGGGCATGTGACCTTGTCGCCTGGGATGTCAACGCCGTCGCCTCCGCAGGCGCACCACCAGTGCAGCTTTACCGGCGTAGTTGAGTCGCCCCAGTGCAGCCCGTAGGCGTAGACGACGCGTGCGGTCACCGCTTTCTCCCGCGAGAACGGCGCCGATACTCGGCCTTGACTGCGTCGGAGCGCGGGCAGGTGCGGCCGAACACCAGCCGGTAGCCGGACCAGAGCAGGCGGCCTCGCAGCTTGACCGTGTACGGGCCCGTTCGCTCCAGGAGCGACGCGGACACCACAAGAAACCGATGTGTCCTGGACAGCATGTCGATCGGCGCGGGCGGACCAGTGACGAACTCCAGGTCCGACACAGTCTCTCCGAGGTCGACAGGTTCGCCAGTCGAGGGAACCCAAGAGACGCGAACCGTGGTCATCGCTCACCTGCCGAAGGCCAGCCAGGACACGTGAAGTGGCCGGGAACGCGGACGTCTCCGTCCCACTCGTGCGGCGGGTGTTCCTTGCTCATCGACCAGTCGTTGCATGCGACGGTCGAGAAGGGAGGAGTCCAGCCGAGAGCGATCAGCGCCTGCTCGGCCTCCTTTCGGCGTTGTGCTGGGATGCCGGTGTCGCAGCATGCCTCACGCCGGAACAGGTTGTTGGCAGGGGGTTCGGTGGAGTCGCCGTGGTACCGGCATTGGGCGGGGAGCGATTCGAGTGCTGCACGAATGGCGGCAAGGCCGATGGCGTTCATGGGGGTTCTCCCTGGAGTGGCGACGGCCCCGAGCCCAGGGAGGTCTCGGGGCCGTCTACCTGCGGTGTACGGGCCGCAGGGTTCTGGTGCGCTGGGTGCGCGTGTCTGGGTTAGCTGATCTGTACGGGTGCGCCTTCAACGACAGGCAGTTCTGGTGTGGCGTGGATGCGCACGTACGGCACGTAGGTGCCGGGCTCGTCGGAGAAGTCGAAGTCCGAGCCGGGACCGATCATGATCTGGGCTACGGTCTGCCCGTCCACGGTGTCCCAGCCTGCTGTCTTCCAGCCATCGTCTGCGGGGCGTACCGGGTAGAGGCACACCTGCATGTCGACGACGTGGCTGGTGAGTGTGCCTGGCCCGTCGATGGGGACGGGCAGGTACTCCTTCGACTCGCGGGGGTAGGACTCCACGCCTGCCTCCTCATGGGCTGTCCCAGCGGCGAGCCGCGTTTGTGGGGGTGGTGTCCCACCGTCTTGGTGCGGGTTCGGCCGCCCATCGGCGTGGGAGTTCGGCACCGACACCGATCGGGGTGTCGTCCTCGGGTTCGCCCGTGGAGACGGACGGCCCGGGGATGCTGGCTACGGTGGCCACGACCAGAGGCCGGGCTGTGGTGGACAGCAGCGCCGCGGGGATGGTGGCGAACGCAGCGATCGCAGCTGGTGTAGCAGCGACCAGGACCGTCGTGGTGGGTGTCGGTACCGCGGCGGTAGCGAGGACCACGATCGGGCTGGCGGTGGCGTCGCTGGCCGCTTCGACGGCCGGTGTGGGGATGGCCGCCGTGGCGTTGACCGTGGCGGGGGAAGCGGTGGCGTTCCCGCCGGCCTGAACGGTAGGCGTAGGGATGCTGGTGCTCGCCTGGACGGTGTCCGGGCTGGCGGTTGCTCCCGTGGTCGTGTCCGGGCCTGGGATCGTCGTAGAAGCGGCTACAGGGCTCGGTGAGGCGGTGGTGCTTGCCGAGACCTGAGGTGTGGCTATGGACGTCTCAGCGGCGACTACAGCGGCGCTCGCGGTCGCTCCTGCCGAGATGGTCGGGGCAGGGATCGCCGCCGCCGTGGAGACCGTTACAGAGCTCACCGTGGTGGACGAGCCCGACTGGACCGCAGGACTCGGGATCGTGGTAGCCGCGGTGACCGTGGCCGGTGTGGCGGTCTGATCGCAGGCAGCCGCGGGTGTTGGGATCGTGGCCGTTGCGGTGACGGTCGAGGGAGTGGCGACCTGGCCTGTAGCGACCGTGGCCGCGGGGATGGATGCTACGACTTGGACCGTGCTGGCCTGGACGGTGGCGCCCGCCGACACGACCGGCGCCGGGAACTGCGTGGCGGCAAGGACAGCGGAGGGGCTCGCCGTTGAGCCCGTCGCGGCGGTCGCCGCGGGGATGGTGGTGGCCGCCGAGACCACGGCCGGGCTAGCAGTCGCCCCTGAGGACGTGGTAGGCGCTGGGATCGTGGTCGTGGACTCGGCGAGGTTCGGGGTGGCTGTAGAGCCAGTGGAGACGCCCGGAGCGGGGATCGCGGTGGTGGCCGTGACGGTGCTCGGGGACGCCGTGGTGACCGCAGTGACGGTCGGGGCGGGCAGCGTGGCCGACGCCTGCACCGTGGCCGGTGACGCGGTGGCACCAGCCGCCGTGGTCGGGCCTGGGATGGAGGTCGCGCAGGCGACGACCGCAGGGCTTGCGGTGGACCCCGCTGCGACGCCCGGGGCAGGGGTGGACGCCGCAGCGGAAACAGCGGGAGGGGACGCCGTCGAGCTGGTCGACGTGGACGGCGCCGGGATGGTGGTCGTCCGGTTCACGGTGGACGGTGTGGCGGTGGCGTCCTGCTGTGCTGCGGGGGTTGTGACGCCGATCGTGAACCCGGCTGCGTACGCCTGCTGCGCGGACGCGGTGAACGTCTCCGTGCTGGTGTCTTCGCCGCTGGCGAGGAGGCGGGTGGCGAGCGTCGTGGAGGTGTAGCTGATGGACTGGGCGTCAAGCCGCTCCGTCAGCCCTTCCGGAGCTGTCCAGGACGTGTCCCCGGACGTGGAGGGGACGCCGGAGGCGATGCGGATTTCGGTGGCGCCGTCTCCTGGCGGGGTGATGCCGGGCGTGGCCACGCTCGTGGTGCCGGTGGACGCGGTGTGGGCGATCGTCGGCGCTGTGGTGGAGGCGTTGGAGTACGCCCACGTCAGCACGACACCGTCAGCGGTGTCAGCCTGGGTGAAGTTCCACTCGTCCGGCTCGCTGCTTCCGGCGATCTTCCACCAGACGCGCACCTGCAGCAGGTTGTCGCCCGCCGAGTACTCGTCCAGCAGCAGCCACTCGGCGCCGCCCGCCGGGGCGGGCATGCTGGCGAGGGCGCCGACGTCGGCGGCGTGGTGGGCGAGCAGCAGATCGCCCGCCTGCACCCCTTCCGGTTTGAACGCAGGCAGCGGGGTGGTGCGCCCGAACACGGCCTGCAGAGTGCCGCGCTCGTCCGGGAATTGGCCCGTGTACGTGGCCGGCGAGCCGATGGCCGCTGTGGCGGTGACGGTGGCAGGGGTGGCCGTGGACGACTGCTCCACCTGAACGGCCGGAATCGACGCGGTAGCAGCCACCACCGTGGGTGCAGCCGTGCTGCCCGCCGACACGGAAGCGGCAGGAACCGTCGCGGCGGCCTGCACAGCCGAAGGTGTCGGCGAAGCACCCGCCGACAGCGTCGGGGACGGCACGATGGCCGCCGCCGACAGCACCGGCGGGGTGGCGGTCGCGTCCGTCGAGGTCGCCGCAGGGAGCAGCTCGACCGCCGCCCACGCCCAGTCCGCCGCGCTGGCCCCCGCAGCATCCAGGTTGAACGTGACATCCGACCCCGCCGAAGAAGTCGGGGCGGCCTTCAGGATCGCCATCGCGCGCGTGCCGGAGTCCTCGTTGATGAGGACGGTCTCCACGTCCGTCGAGGTGGGCGTGCCCAGCACGTTCCAGTCCTGGGCGACAGCCACACCGAACGAGCCGGCGGCTGTTGAGGTGTAGCCGGTGACGGTGGCGTTGTTCGTGGTGGTGGAGTTCGAGCCGGTAGCGCCGACAGCTGTGCTTGCGTGGGCGCCGGTGAACACGTACGCCTTGATCGCCCCGGCGTCTTCGCCGCTGCTGGGCGTCACCGTGATGCGGATGTTCGTCTGCGCGGTCGGGTTTTGCGCCGTGTAGATGCGGACCCCGGTGAACGTGGCGTGCGCTCGGGCGAGCGTCCACGTGCGGGCGACGCCCGTGTTGGAGATGGTCGGCGCGTCGAACAAGGCGACGCACACGACCAGCAGCGAGTCAGCGGGAGGGCTGAACTGGGCCGTCTGGATGGGGGTGCCGAACCCGCCGGTCGCGGCTGCCGGGCTGGAGCCGTGCAGTGCGATCGCCACGAGCCGCCACCCTTCGGAAGGAAGCGGGCCAGCGAAAGCGGCCCACAGGCGGCGATGTTCAGCGACCGTTTATGCAGGTCAGGGAACCAAATCGACCTGGAACCAGCCGCTAGCCGAGACGGTGATCAGGAACGTGCCGTTGGAGGTGCTGTAGTCGGAGACCAGGTCCACCAGAAGGACGCCGCTCTTGGGGTTGAGGACGTTGTTGTAGATCAGCGCGCCTCGTGCGTTGGTGATCGTCGAAGACGCCCAGGACGGGTCAGCCGAGTCGAACGTCATCACACCCGAGGAGCCGGTCAGTGTCGTCGTGGTCAGGACCAGCCCGCCGGCGGTGTAGCCGGTGCCGGACACCTCGCCTGAGGCGTACGCGCCCGCACCGTAGGCGGCGTTGGCGGTGGACGCGTTGTAGTCGGGAGTGATCGAGTTCTGGAAGAGGGCGACCTTGATCTCGGTCTCCGACTCCAGGTCGATGTCCAGGTTGGTGGTTCCCAGGGCCGCGATGATGTTGTTGACGAAGATGCCGCTTCCGGAGATGGCCACGGTCAGACCTCCTCGTCAGCGTTGGAGACGAACGCGTCGCCGCCCACCGCCATGCCTTCGGGGCGGGCTTCGGCTCGGGCGGCCCGCAGGCCCTCAGCCGCTTCACGGATCGCGTCCGGGTCACCGGACTGCTTGGCGTCGAGTAGGCGGGTTTCCAGGTCGGCCAGCGCGTCCAGAGCGTCAGCCTGTGCTCGTAGATCAGCAGCGCGGTCAGCGCTCGTGGACATGGCGGGATCTCCTCCGGACATGCGGAAGGCCCGCCCGGTGGCAGGCCCTGAGTGGTTACGGTCCAGACACTTCGCTATCCACCTGGCGACTCCGCAGAGATGCTCAAGACATGGCGGACTGGGCGAAGCTGATTGAGGCAATCGCGGGGCTAGTCGGCGCAGTGGCATGGCCTGTCGCGGTAGTACTCGCGGTGTGGCTGATCATGCGAAGGCATCGGACAGCCTTTGAACGCTTGATCGACCGCGTGAAGTCCGTCAGCTACCCGGGAGGGCAGATCGACTTGGATGCGATCGAGAGCCGCCAGGCTGCTCACGTAGAAACGCTGGTCGAGCAAGTCCTGGACCCAGACGCGAAGCGTGAGGACATTCAGCAGATAGCGCGTCAACTCGCCGAAGACGCCGAACATCTTGGCCGTGTACGGCAAGCGAAGGTCGACAACCTTGAGGCAGAGGCCATGAGCAGACTGATCGACGCCATGGCAGAGACGCCTTCGGCCGTGATGCGCGCGGGTCGCCTACTCGTCGTCAAGGAAGGAGGCCAGACCGCAGTAAGGCATCTCACGCCCGGCGAGGCGGCCTTCTTCGATCGCCATCCAGAGCTGCACAGAAGGCCCGCCGACATCATGGCCTTACTCGCCCTCGGACAGTTCGAAGCGGGCAGCGAACCAGGCGAGGAAAACCCGCAAGAGGACGCCTAGGTTCGGCTGCGCGGCACCTTGCTGTAGTCGACGCCTTTGATCGGTTCCACCTCGTACGCCTGCATCCACGACTCCTCAGGCTTCAGGCCGCCCCGATAGCCGGGCACTTCCAGCGTGTACGCCACGAGCGCTTCCCACTGGCCCGTCTTGGTCTGCCTCCACTGGAGCAGCAGCCCGGCCTTTGCCGGGTGGTTCGGGAGGCGTACCGAGGGAGGGTCTTGCATGGTCCGACCCTACCCGCGAGGTCGAACGGTTATTCGAGTGCATCCAGGTCATCCAATGGGACGAACTCAGCGCGAGGCGTCACGCCGAAGGCTCTCGTCAACGCAGCGCTCAGCTTCACTCTCTGCTCGGGAGCGATGAGATTGGTGATGTTCAGACCTTCGCGGACGGTGCCGTCGTGATCGCGGAACATGACGCGGGTCAGGTCGTCGGGTGAGCCTCGGAGCGTGAACGACACGTCCGTGGTCGGCGGTTCCAGGACCGGGATGTCCCGCACGAACGACACGGTCACCTCGTTGAGGCGCGCCCGGTCGTCCACGAAGTGGCCGCAGTCGAACCGCCTCCACGAGGGCATCGACAGGTCGAGGTTCTTTTCCATCGCGACCAGACGCCCGTCAGGGCACTCGGGACAACGGCGCTCGGGGAGGTCGCGGAGGTCATCGGGCATACCGCTCCTCCACTCGCGTGGCCGCCCACAGAAGCACATCGCCTTCGATCGCCCGCCGCTGCCGATCGCTCTCGCTGAGCGTGTGGCTCTTGCTCTCCTCGCGGGCATGATGCCCTTCGGCGCGGAGTTCGAGGACGATCTCTTCCGCAACCCGTGCACGGAGGGTCGCCATCTCTTTCGTCTCGTACCGCCATGACGGCGTAGAGGACTTTGGTCACAGAGAGAGGGCCGCTCTCCCGGATCGCTGCGGCATACCGCTGGCGGAGGTTATCGGCCATGAGGGGTCTCCGAGGGGTAAGGGGTTGATGTCCGGGCGGGCGCGTGTCCCAAGCGAAGGCGCGCGGCTTGTCTGGTGAGAGAGGTTGCCTACCCGCCCGCCCGGAGGTTTACGGGGTCAGATCAGCCGGTAGTCAGGCGGCCCGCTCCCGTCGCAGAGGAGACAGGCTTGGGTCCTGTCCCCGTCAAGGAACCGCTTGAAGATCGGCAGGCCCTCCCCCTCGAACGTGCGCCCCTGCTCTGCGCAGAGACGGCACGGCTCGATGAGAGGTTGGATGGTCACAGGCGGACCCACTGCTGGTGCTCGCGGCTCCACACCAGTTCGCGATTCCCAGCGGCGATGAGCAGCCTGTTCAGGTCGTGCCTCGCCTCAGGATGATCAGGATCGCATCGCACCCAGCCGCCCTCGCCGGGCCGCCAGATGCACCACCAGCCCTCACGTTCGCACTCGACCTCGCCAGGCCAGCGGCCCGTCCAGATCGAAAACACCTCAGCGAACTCGTGCTCGCGGCACTGAAGTTGCTGGATACCGCAGACGGGGCAGCATGCCACATCGCAGCCCAACTCGTGAGGAGTGCCGGGCTCAACCTGGCAGTCCGGGCAGTGGATGGCCGTGGCGGTGGAGGTCATGAACGGATCGCCTCCCGGTCCGTCAGCGGGGTACGGGTGATGACTCGCCACCCGAACCGCTTGTAGGTAGACCGGATCAGCATCTCCCCGAACGCGGCGTCAGCCCGTTCGCCCGCTGGCGACTTCCCCGGCTCGTCAACGAACGTCCGAGCGTAGTCGGGGCGGTCGAGGCGGTGGTCCTCTTCGGTGCGGTAGGCGGACACCTTGTATCCGGCTGGGCTCTGATCGGCGGTCATGGGCGGATCACCTTGGGGTCTGCCGGGACGAGCGTCCCCTTGATGACGTCGAGGTCGAGGGTGCCGTGCTCGCCGATCGCGGCATAGATGCGCTTCCAGGCGTACTGCTCGCCCTTGGAGGTCAGCTTGCCGTACTTGACCTTGATGACGGTGCCGTCCGGCATCTCGACCTTCTTCGTCGAGTTCTTCGCCTTGCCGTCCTTGATCGCCTCGGCCGTCGCCTGGTCGTGCTCGCTCCCGGCGACGCGGATGATGAGCCCGATGTGCCCCAGGAAGTCGAACACCTGGCTCTGGAGCACCTTGATGCCGCGCTCCGTCGCCCACTGCTGGACGTCGCGAGCGAACGCGCGCTTCGGCGTCAGCCCATCGGCGGCAGCGTAGGTCTCAGCCTGAGCTGCGGCGGGCTCCAGTTCGGCATTGCGGGTCTCCGCGACGACGGCGCGAGCCTCCGCCTGATCGGCCCGGTCAGACTCAGCGAGGATCATCAGAGCCAGGTCGCGGTTGCTGACCTTCTTGATGTCGAAGCGCCCGTTCTTGCGCAGCGACGGCAGCAAATCATGAGTGACCCAGCGGCGGAACGCCTTTGCTGCCGGGAGGTGACTCCGGAGGACGAGCGTGTACAGCCCCGACTCGTTGATCAGCGTGACCGACTGAATGCGCGGGTCCGAGAAGAGGTCAGGGAAGCTTAGGGCTTCTGAGCTGGCACGATCGATCGTGCGCTTCTCGTCGTCGTCGAGGCCCTTCACTGCCATCGTCACGTTGGAGTGCTTGAGGATGGCGCAGGCGTCCGGCGCGACGAACCACGGCTCATCGTCGATCATCGCGGCTCGGACCTGCTGCCCAGTGAACGGGAACTCAAAGGGCACCAACGCCCCTGAGGTGGGGACCTCGCTGTGTCCCCGCTGGTCGAACAAGCTACCGTTGTCCATGGTCGATCTCCTGGTTACGCAGGCGGTCGGCAAGCCCCGGCGGTCGTCGCAACACGACCGTTCGGGGCGCTCTCATTTTGAGAGCCCGAATTACTTGAATTCTACTATTCGATCTATCTAAGCGCCGGAATGAACGCATTTGCGATGATCGAATTAGTGGGCGTTTTGGCAGGTTAAACAGCGTGACGAACGCCACACTGAATTAGCCCCTTTTCTGGAGGATGCGTTTATTGCGGCGGCTCGGGACGGGCGTGCTCGACGCTCCCGAATATCCGCATGCACTGGCATCCGTCCACCGGACCCCACGACGGGCAGACGGACGTCACGCCCGCCTTCTCACACCCGCACGGCTCGTTCCAGAACGGGCCAACGCACCCGCACCGATCGTCGTTGTGCCATGCGTTCACCAGGCGAAGACACTTGTCGCACGCCAGGAACGGGTTCGCGAATGTGACGTAGACGTGGGTTCTCGTGCACGTTGCGGTCAGCATCAGTGATCCCCCTCGTTGCGTGATCGCCACTCCACGATTCGACCAGCCCCAGGGTTGGGCGTCACCACATGCTCGAACTTCGCGCGCTTCAGTTCGGCCCTCGCCGCGTCTCTCTCCCGTACGAACCACAGCGCCAAGTACCACGTCGCCACCTGAAGCAGCGTCGTCCCGGACAAGGCGGGCCACTCCTCGGGAGCGAACACCCGGTACAGCCATGCGGCCAACTCCAGCGGGATCATCACCTTCAGGAAGCCCGCCGCCTCGCTACTGGCAGGGTCGGCGTACACCCGCCAGGCTCGGCGGATCACTCGCCCCACTCCGGCTTGAACCCTGGACGGTGGCGGTAGCCGACCACGAGCATGTCTATCGCTTCCCGCATGCCCCACCAGAAGTCCGGCGTCGTCCCCGGCTCGTCCGGTCCTTCGCACCGGGCGATCAGCGCCAGTTCGGCTTCGCACCGGGCGATCGTGTCCCTGGGCTGCTGAAGCACGATGTGGTCTGCGGCTTCCCGCTCCCACACTCCGCCACCGTCGTCGTAGTTGAGGGTGGCGACCCTGAGCAGGACGGGCACCTCGCCCTCCAGCTCGTAGTTCCACTCGGTCTCACCCGTGGGAGCGCCGTGGACCTGCCAGGCGTCGCCGTCGCCGTCCTGTCCGGTGTTCACCCACGGGCCGGGCGCGACCTCGTCGGCAGCCTTCGCAACTTCGAGTTCGGCATTGATCGTGGCTCTGAGCCACGAGAGCAGTTCGGTCACCAGCGCCACTGGTCCTTGTCACGCAGCCGCTCGAAGGCTGCCCGAAACGCTGCGCCGATCTTTGCGGCGTCGGGATCCTTGATCGTCATGTCCGAGATGTTGACCACCGGCGCAGGCTGCAGCTCAGCGTCCCGGTCCACGATCTCCACCGTCTGCGAAACGATGAGGTGCGTTCGTGAGCCGCACTGCTTCGCGAACTCGTACAGCAACTCCTTGTTGACGCCCTCTTCGGCCTGGTCGAAGACCAGCGCGAACGGCTCTTCCAAGTCGTCGCCGACCATCACGGCGGGGAGAGGAAGGATCTGGATACGCATCAGGCGTCCGCCTCATCCACGCGCGCCCACACGTTGTCGCACGCCTCATGGACGGCCCGCCACAACTCCTGCTGGCGCTCGCTCATCCTGTTGTGCCCTGGAAGTGCCGCTTCGGCCCACCCGTCGCGCATGAGTTCGACGGCTTCCACGAGGGCGCGCACCTCGATGGGCAGTGCGTCCAGCGCAGTCAGCTCGCCGCGCGCAGGATGCCGGAACAGGACGAGACTGCCTCCGGCTGCGAAGGTTTCGATCTGCTGGCGAAGCTCCTGGATTTGCGCGTCGTAGGCGATGGTGCAGTGGTCGTTGGACTCCATCGAGTCGAGGAGCGCCTTGACGTCGTCAGGGTTGAGGCTGAGGTACTTCATCAGCGCGTCCCCCACGTCATCGAGGGAACCGGCTCGTACGTCTCGGCGAACACGTCCTCAGCGACCGGGTGGAACTTGCCCTTGGCGTCCCTGACGATCCACTGCCCGTCGTACACCTCCACCCACGTGCCGTGCACCGGGTGACGGACAGCGGCGGTCTGCTCGGGGTCGTCTCCCCGGTCCTCCGGATCTACGGCCTCAAAGTCGCTGCCCGCGAAGGCGACCAGCTCGGCCTCGTTGCTCCCCGTCCACTGGACGGCGGTGACCTCTACGGGCTTCTTCCTGAAGCGGCGCATCACGGGTGCGCCAGGTGCCAGGTACCGCCACGGCACTCGTCCTGATCCTGGTGCACACCCCGGTTGAAGAACATGCCCTCGGGGTTAAGCACCGCGAGATTCACGTGGCCAACCCAGTGATCCTCGGTGGGTCCGTGCTGGTAGGTGTCCACATCGGTCACGATGGCGGCCCGGCAGACGCTCGGGTACTCGCCTCCGGGTGTGCCGTACGACTGGTAGTGAACGATCTGCCCGATGTAGGGCTTCTTCATGGCGATCTCCACGGAGGGTTGTAGGGGGTCTTTGTGGTGCGGCCCGGCCAAGACCCCCCAGCCAGGCGGGGCCGCACGTTCGAGGGGGTGGGTGGTCCTGGCCCTTGCTTCCCTCGCCAGAGGACAAGGGCCAGGACACCTGGGTGGAGGCTCAACGCAGGACCATCGGGGCAAGTCCAGCGGAACCCGCGCGTCGCCCCTGGGGCACGCGCGCTCTTGGGGAATCTAAGGCTGTCTAGGCTGCGCGGTGGACGCGCTTGTCGCTGCCCGACGTGCGGACCGCAGCCTCATACGCGAGACGATCCGCCTCATCCACATCCGCGACCTTGAACAGGCGCCGGCGAGGCGGACAGCCAGGGATCGGGGCGAGGTAGCCGATCCGCACCCACCGATCCACCGTCGCCGGCTTGACGCCCTTCAGTACGGCAGCCTGCTGGCGGGTCACGCACGGTTCGCCGTCCGGGTCGTAGTGGAAGCGCATCCGGGGCACCCCCAGACACGCGAAAGCCCCGGCGCTGAAAGCGTTCCGGGGCATAGATCGTCCGCTGTTTCCCAACGTTAGACCGCTCGCGATGGACTTGTCCAATTCTCGTCAGACGACTCGCCGCACAACTGTTCACACAGGCGCTTGCGCTGCTGCGGCGTGAGCCGGACAGGCCACACCGCAGGCAGCAGCAGCACATCCCCGTTGGGCATGCGGACAACGTCGAGAGGAGAGTCAGGGGAGGCGTTCACAGTGGGGTCATCTTCCCACGTCACGATGCCTTGCGCGTCTTGCGAACCTCTTCTGCCATCTCCTGGTACTCCGACCATTTCAAGACCCGTTCGCACGTTCGGCGGCGGCACGTCACCTTGTCCTCGCCGACCTTCCGTTCCAGCGTGAGGCCCTTGCATTCGGGGCAGCGCGCCGCCCGGAGAGGTTCGACGACGACGTCTGACGGGTCGTAGCGGACGAGCCTGCCGTACCAGCGGGCGATCTCCTCGCCGAACAACAGCGCCAGGTCGGCGTGTCCGAGGATGCGTTCGGCGCGGGCGACCAGCCACGAGGCGCCCAGCGTGATCGAGTCCGCGAGCATGCCCTGCCTAGCCATCGTCTCCGCTCCGAGATAGGACGCCTTCCAATCCCGGAGCCAGCCGTCCAGCTCGTCGATGTCGTCGATCGTCGGCGACAGCGACGGCGGCTCGCTGCCCTTGCTCGACACCTTCGCCTGGTCGGTCTGGCCGCGGAACCCGTCCGCTTCCCGCAGGTACACGCACGCGGCGCCATCGAGTTTGGACAGCTTCGACTTGAGGCCGTACATGCAGTCCGGGCAGTAGACCGGCTCCCCCTCCACCCGGTACGGCAGGCGCGGCTCGTCGGGTTCGGCGGGCTCTTCGGGCCACACGAGCGGGGCGTGCCAGGCCGCGGCGTCCGATCGCCACTGTTGGTGGTCGGCCCGGTAGACGACGTAGGCGGCTTCGTAGGTGCGGACCTTGCGCCGGTAGCCGTTCATGCATGCGCCGGCACACAGGCGTTCGAGGTCGTAGGTGCGCTGGGACATTTCGGCCTCCCCCGAATGTACGCTTGCGGGTAGGCCACTGGTGGTGACGGTGGTGGGCGAGGGATTTCGTAGTGGGGTCGAGGCGGTCTCCTGTTCGTGGCAGGAGGCCGCTTTCGCGTTCAAGGTCAAATATGCCACGTTTCTGCAGGTGGCATCTCCCTGGTCAGTTTCCAGACTGGTGCTTGCCGCGGAGCCGCGTCCAACCCCACAGGCAGCCCCACGCGGCGAGGGCGCCCAATGTGAGAGCCACAGCCGCGGTCCGCATCCCGATCGTCCAGAGGAAGGCGAAGACGGCGACGGCGCCGGCGATGCGTGCCGCCGTCTCGAGCCATCCAAGCCAGCGTCTCCAGCCCGGCGCGGCGACGGCAGCGGCTGGCAGGGGTTCCCACAGCGTGCCGCAGTCGGGGCAGCGCCATGGATCGGTGTTGTGGGTGTCGGGGCGGACACACTGGTGGCCGGTCAAGGCGTCGTCCTTCCAGCCGCCGATCTCTACTGCAGCGCCCCTCTGATGTCGCAGCGGTAGAGGCACTTCCAGCGGCCGATGATGTACTTCGGAGTGCGGTCCCCCAGATCCGGCGTGCTGATCCTGCTCACGTCGATAGTGGTGCCGCAGACCGGGCAGGCCGGCCACTCCTGGGCGTTCCACTCCTGGTCAGTGAAGGTGGTGGTGCCCCGGTCCTCCTCAGGGTCGAGGTTGAGCGTCTCGGGGTTGATGTGCCACCGCGTCATGCCGTCTCCTCCAGCAGGTCCGTCTGGCCGTCAACGTCCCATCCTGTCGGGACACCTGTGATGCGTACAGGCTTGCGGGAGACGATGCCGAGCGCCTTCCTGCAGTCCGGGCCTATCCCGTAGGCGAGGGACACAGGGTCTTGGAGCTTGTGGCGGCAGCAGCGGCAGCGGCCTACCGTGGGCGTCTCCCCCGCGGCTGGAGTGTCCGGCTCGTCGAGGTCCAGGAGGTTCACGGCTCGTCCTCGCCCGCAGCGTCGAACAGCTCGTTGGCGAGCCCGTGAAGGATGTCGCCCATGTTGAGTGCCACCCTGGCGAGGATGGCCGGGTCGACGTCGGGGAGGCGGTGGCGTAGGGCTTCCACCATGGCGGCTCGTACGCGCCGTTCTGCTACCTGGGCGGGTGTTGGTGCGTCGATGAGCCCGGCCAAGGTGAGCGCCTCGTCCTTGTCCAAACCGAGCACGTCGGCGAGGCTCGTGACCGTCCTGGCGAGCGGAAGCGTCGGCTGGGTTGCTAACCGGTCGTAGGTGACGCGGCTGATGCCGGCCTTGTCGCACAGAGCCATCTTGGTCATTCCGAGTCGCGTCCGCTCCAGTTCGGCGCGGCGATGGAAGGCTGCTGCCACAGCGGTCACGTGTTCTCCTCGGGGGCTGTCGTCTCAGGCGGCAGGCTAGAGCCGATCACGGACGCCGCCTCTCGGCAATCTGCTTGTTGATCTCAGCAACCCTCTTCCAGTTCTGCTCAGCGGACTTCCATGACTCCTCAGCGCGCTTCCAGTTGGCGATCGTTTCCTTCGCGGACCGTCGTATCTGGATCAAGGTGTGGATGGAGAACACCAGCGCTGCGGCAGAGAATGCGAGCACGCCGTACGCGATCAAGGCAGCCGTGGTCATCGGTCCTCCTCTGGCGGCAGGCTAGCGGCCTCCGGGTCGTCGAGGGCGGCACGGAGGCGGGCGACGAGTACAGAGTCGTCTGCGTCAAAGCGATGCATGGCGAACTGCTCGGCGCGATCAAGTACGTGGCGGCAGTCGGCCTCGGAGACGACGACCAAGCCCGCCACTGTGAGGGCGTCTACGGCGATCCTGGCGGCGTCTTCAGCCTCTCTGCCGGACAGCGGGATGGCCTTGTCCAGCATGGCGTCGGTGAGGGCACGCTTCCCGAGGCGGAGCCTCAGGTGCTCACGGAGAGCCTTCTCGATCACCTCAGTGGGCGTCATTGGTCTCCCCCTCCGATCAGGTGCGCTGCGGCCTTGAGCGTGTCCCTCATGCGCGGGTGGTAGACGAGCCCGTACTCCTTCAGGAAGGCGTCGAAGCGTGCGGGGTCGTAGCCGGCGCGCTTCACGTCGGCGAGGGCCAGAAGCTCCTCGGCCACCTGCTGCCGTACCTGGGCGGCGAGGACAGGAGCAGCAACCGCCAGGATCTCTCTCGCGAACGGTTCCGCCCAGATCTTGGACGGTGTGAGACGACGCTCCAAGAGAACGCCCATGACGGCCTGTACCGCTTCCTCAGGGATGTCAGGCACGCTGAGCCTCCTGTACGAGGGTGAGCCGGTACCGCCACACGATCGCGTCCACGGGGCGCGTGTCGGGCAGGCGCTCGTCTCCACACGGGTCGCAGACGAGGGAGGTGTGCCGGCCGATCGTCGGCCAGTCCACGACGACGAGCTGGGCTGCGGGCATGTTGCGGCACCACTTGCAGGTGAGCGGGCTGGCCTTTGAGGCTTCTGACACTGTGGAGGGCTCCCCCAAAGGAGACTCAAAGGAGACGGCTTCTGCCGGGATGGGGTCAGGCATCGGCCACCTCTCCGAACACCTCAGGGTGGGCGGCCTTCCAGTCCGTCCAGTACGTCCACGGCTCTTCGCCGACCGTGTGGATGCGGTCCATCACCTGCGCGAGCGTCAGCGGGCCGGGCGACTTCTCGCCCCGGATGCGCGGATGCTCCGGAACGTATGTCGGCCCGTACTCCCAGGTGCGGCGGCGGTAACCCCAGTCGTCGTCGCCCCACTTGCGGAAGATGATGCCGTTCGCGCCGCCATCGATGTCGAACGGGCGCTCAGCCATCTTCGCCTTCCACCGGTCGTTGTACCAGTGGTCGATGTACTGGTCCAGGAAGGAGGCGAGCATGCGCACCTCCTGGTCGGTGGGGCGATGCCGCTCATCGTCGAGGCGTCCGGAGTCGAACGCGACGATGTAAAACCAGCGCGGCCAGGCGTGCCCGACGACCGGGATGCGGAGCTTGGTGAGCGGATCGTGCTGGTCGGCGTCGTACGGCCAGTCGATCTCTGGAGAGGTCACTTCTCCTCCTCCGTCCACTCAGAGATGGTCCGGTACACAACGGTGGCGTCTGCGGGCAGTCCGTGGTGCGGCTGCCAGGCTCGCGTCTGCCGGGCGAGGTGCTGCGCCGCTTCCTTGCCGGACTCGCCGGTGCCGGCGCGGTCGTACTTGACGACCTGGCGGTCTCTGCCGTCCGTGTTGGTCCAGGCGGTCCAGCGGCAGGCGTACTCGATCACGGCAGCCACGGGTCAGTCCTCCTCGGGTTCGGTGACGACCAGACGGGAGGCAACCACGGCGCGTCTATGCGCCACTGTCCAACCGTCACGCTCCAGGGCGGCGATCAGTTCCGCCGCAGCGGGCGACTCGGCGCGCGGGTCGTCGAACTTGTCGAGCAGATGGACGAGCACCTGCTTACGGCCGTCGTCCAACGACTCGGTGCCGCCCACCATGTGGACGATCTGCTTGGTCTTCGTCTCTCGAACGGCCTGCTCTACGCGGGTGCGGGACAGGCGGAGGCGGCGAGGCTTCGCGGGCATCGGGTCAGTCCTCCTCTCCGAGCGCCAGGAACGCGCACCGCAGGGCGTACTTGTCCGGGTAGTCGGAGTGACCCGCCGCGGACTGTTCGATGCGTCGCACCTGCTCCAACGTGGCGGGCTCCAGTCCGCGCTTCTCGCGGATCTCGTTGACGAGGGCGAGCATCCGTTCCGCCTCGTAGGCCACCCAGGCGCATTCCGGCCCGTACGGCCCTTCCACGATCTCGGACCTCTTGTGCCGCTGATGAGTGGCGAAGCGGAGCTTGGCGAGGAAAAGATCGCGGGTCTGTGCGCGAGTGATCACATCGGCCATCGGTCAGTCCTCCTTCGGGGAGTCCGGGGAGGCGGCCTCGGTTGCCTTGTCGAACTCGGCGAAACGGTCGTCCGCAGGCGTCCACAGCCCGTAGTTCACGGTCTTCGTCCGCTCGGCGATCCTGCCGCCCTTGTCGCGGGCCTTGATCTCAGCGAGGCGGCGAGGGAACGGGCCCTCGACTACCAGCGTGCGATGCCTGACGTAGATGACCGCGAACTCTATGGTCATCTCCTCCGCGCCGGGCAGGGCATCGGACAGCGCCTCGTACTCGTTGTCGGTGAAGTCGTCCATGTCGCCTTCCTTGTCGCCTTCCTTGGTCGTCTCAGGGTGTCTGGTCTTTGCGCTCTCTTCGCGTTCCGCGCGCTGTCCGGCCTGTATGCCGGGAAAAGAGAGCAGGGGTCGGGGGTCAGTCGGGCGGGAACAAACTGGACAGCGGGTTGCCGCAGACAAGGCAGGACAGCGCGTCCGGGGCTGCCGGACGCCCCTCGGGAGGCTCGCCGCACAAGCGGCAACGGGAGGCGGGGCGAGGCCGGCGGAAGAGGGACCGCATGCCCTCGACGAACACGGCGGCGAACTCAGCGGGAGTGCGAGGCAGGTAGGCGAGCACGGGGGGCTCCTCAGGGGGTCGGGGTGGGTGTAGGTCTGGTCCGGCAGGAGAGCCGGACCAGAGGGGGTCAATCGCGGGCGTGAGCCTTGATGGCAGGCAGCACCGAGGTACGGAACCAGGCGGTCGCCTCGAACCCGCCCGAGCAGAGATCGATCAGCCGCTCGTAGCCCGAGTGGACTTCTCCCGTGAACTCGTTCTTCCACAGCCAGCGGACGCCGCGCTCGTCGAGCCACTGGCCCAGTTTGGCGACGAGTCGGGCGTGCAGGTCGCCGCAGCCTTCACCGTCGTCGCCCTTGTACCCGTAGGCGGTGTCGAACGAGATCTCCAGCCAGCACGCCGGACGGTGCCCGGAGCCGTCGCACGGCCCGTCCTCGGGGTCGTACCACGAGACACCCGGCATGTTGCAGATGTCTTCATCGTGGGCTGCCGCCTGCGCGGCGGATCGGTACGGCGCGGAGGGCCGGTAGTGCATATCCAACAGGGCGCATAACCCCTGGCCGGGCGCATTCCAGATCCACCACGGGTTGCCGGGCTCCACGAAGCGCTCGCCATCCCGGTAGGTCTTCGTCTGCTCGTTGGTGAAGCGGGTGTTCTCGGTCGCCCCGATGAGCTGGTTGCACTTCAGCCAGACGTCCTTGTAGGCGATCTCGTCGAGGACGTAGACGCGGGTGTCGAGGGTCACGGTCGACTCCTTGCTCGTTGAGGGTCTTGGGTGTGGC
Organism: Nonomuraea rubra; assembly: GCF_014207985.1. Lineage (NCBI taxonomy): Bacteria > Bacillati > Actinomycetota > Actinomycetes > Streptosporangiales > Streptosporangiaceae > Nonomuraea > Nonomuraea rubra. The sequence goes on from NZ_JACHMI010000001.1 coordinate 11,834,451, forward strand.
CGGAGAGGTGTCCCTCTCGGGCCGGAGGTCAGCGATCCATCGGCAGGGCGTTGCCTGCCGTCATCTGGGCGTACTCCTCGGCCGTCTGGCCTGCCTCTGCCAGTCGCTTGCGGAAGACCGGGTCGTGAGTGGCCTCGCACGTCAGCACGGCCACCTCAACGTCGCGGGGCAGATGGTGGACGTAGGCGTTCTCTCGCTTCAGGCAGTCCCAGCACCAGCCGCGCGAGGAGATCTGGTGCATGCCGCCGCCGTGCGTGCCGGGCAGCCACCAGTAGGGCGAGGCGCCACAGTAGGACACCACGTAGACGTCGTCTGCCATCACGTCGATGCTGCGGCCCAGCATGCTGGCGACGTGAAGCACGTCCGGCAGAGACATCTCCCGCTCAACGCGGAGGAACGGCAGGGCGCCGCCGTCACCTCCAAGTCCTGTTCGTTCGCGCAACTGGTAGTTAGCTTGCGTGGCCATGAGCATCAGGTCTCCTACGTCAGGGGCGGGCTTTCAAGATCGGCGGTGAGGGGTGGCCCGAGAGGTGTCCCTCTCGGACCGGAGGGCGTCAGGTGTCGTCGGGTTCATAGCGCTCCCACGTCTGGCCGCCGTCGTAGCTGACCATGACGGTGCCGTCGTGGGTCTTGGCGTACGCGAGCGCGCCAGCGAGGCTCAGGTCGAACCCTGTCCCGCGACCGCGCACGTCCACGTCGTAGATGGGCTCACGCTCGGTCATGGTCAGGACTCCTTTGTCTTGCCGTAGGTGCCGTTGACGGGCTCGCCCACGGCGTGGAGCCAGAAGCCTTCGCCGTGCTCGTCCACGTGGCGGGCGCCGATCTTCCAGCCGCTGAGGCGGGCGATCTCGTCCCACTTCCACAACTGCGCCGAGGATGACCAGCCCTGCTCGGGCTTGTTGACCGCCCAGGGCCGACCGCGCTCGTCGATGCGGATCAGGACGTCCGCGGTGAACGAGCGCAACTCGGTGGGCTCAGCATTGAAGATCGGGCAGGTGTCGCATCGGTTCTCGTTAATGCAGGCGGCGAAGCCGGGCCAGGAGGCGCGGCGCGTGTCCTGCGACTCGTACAACTTGCCGTAGGAGCGGGGCCGGAGAGCGCAGTGGGCCGCGTCCTGGCCCATGTGGGCGTTGAGGGAGAGCCGGTTCCAGCCGCGACCGTCAGGGCCGCCGGGCCTGCAGGCGGGCGGTTCGAGGTAGATCGGCATCTCTTCTCCTCGGGCGGGGACAGGTCGGTCAAGATCAGTCGTTCAAGATCGTTCAGGGAGAGGGGTGGTGGCCCCCTCTCGGGCGCCTCGGGGTCGGTCAGGCGCAGTAGGGGCGGGCGTCCAGGTAGGTGGCGTTCTTGCGGGTGATCGACTGGCCGTCCTCCAGCACGAGCGTCACCTGCCGGTAGCGGATCTGGCCGGTGGCGCGAAGCTTGGCCAGGTTGATGTGCTTGACGACCTCGACGATGCGCAGCCACGGCCCGCGCGGGGTGAGGCGGACGTGCCAGCCCTCGCGCACCGCGCCGGCCTGCCAGTCACCCTCGCGGCCGGGGCCGACATAGCGCAGGTCCTCGAACTCGCCCACCCGCCCGGACAGGCGGTCGGCGAGGTAGCGGGCGTTGTCCCATATGTGGTTGTTCGGGTTCAGGTCGCGGCGGTCGTTGGTGCCGTGGTCGGCGACGAACACGCCGTCGCGGCGCTCGACGAACACCCAGACGGGGCCGGAGAACGTGTTCGTCTCGGCTCGCTCGCGCAGCCGGGCGCCCTCCAGTTCGGGCAGGTCCATGATGCGCTCGACGGTGAGGGTGTGGCCGGTCAGCTTGGTCGCGATCGTGGCGGTCATCTCATCCTCCGTGGCGGGTGGTCTGCTCAGGTCGTTCAAGATCGTTCAGGGAGAGGTGTGGCCCCCTTCCGGGGGCCCTGAGGTCTAGCCGGCGATCCAGATGAGGTGCTTGGCCTGTCCGCCGATCTCCACCGCCGCCGCCCTGTCCTGCTCAGTGAGCGTCTTCTGGTTCGACTCGGGGGCGATGCACACGTCCTCCAGGCGCTCCATCAGGCGGAGGGTGGTGTCCACCTGGGGGCGGGTCCAGCGGGTGAGGTGCTGGCGGATCTCGGTGAGGCTCGTCCACCGGCCGGGCGTTGCGTTGGCGGTGATGTAGCTGGCGATCACGGCCTCGGTGTCGGTGAAGGTGACCATCTCTCGTTCTCCCTGGTGTCTCGCCCCTTGCTGATGTCTCTAATGTAGCCACACTGTAGCCACAGCACAAGACCTGTGAGAGACTTTTTGTGGCTACAAAGGAGGCACGCATATGGCGAACAAGGCGCCTACAGGGCTCAGGCGTTTCCGCACCACCGATGAGCTGTGGGAACGCTTCGGCGAAGCGGTCGAACGAGGTCCCGACCCTGAAGCTGACATGTCCAAGGTCCTGCGTGCCTTCGTCCGGTGGTACGTCGGGGAGCCCGGCGCCAAACTGCCCGAACGTCCGCAGATCGCTGGCGATTCGGAGTAGCCGTTCACCGCTTCTCCCAGCGGACGATCAGCTCCTCGTCTGTGGCGACGACTTCAGCGGCGTCCTCGCCGAGAGCCTGGCGGGCCATCGCCACCAGGTCCGTCAGGTCTCCCCACACGCACGGGAGCGGCAGCGTGTACTCGATCCAGGTCTTCGTCACCTGGCGGTGAGAGACCCGGGTCACTGGGACGTCTCCCCCGTCTGCTGGGAGGCGAGACGGCGGTTCGCTCTCCAGACCGTCCATGCCGGCCCGATCCGGGTCCTTGCCCGTCCTGACGCCAGCAGGCGAGCACCGGAATACGCCTGCCAGGTCCACGGACCCGAACCGATCACCTCGAAGTCAATACCGGGTTGCGTCGGCAGGGGCGCGGCAGGGGCCCATGCGCGGCTGTCGCACTGCTGCACACGTGGCTTCATCGTTCGATTCCTCTCTCGAACATGGATCTTGTAGCACAGTCTCTCGATCTTGCTTCGATCTGGAGTTCGTCTCGCGGGGCTGTAGATGCCCTACAGCCCCGCGAGACGGGGCGGCTGCTACACGGAGACCCGAGACGGCTCTACGCCCGCCGTAGCGGCCTTCTGGGACTCGCTACGGCCATCACCGTCCGAGCCGTCCCCTACCGGAAGCGCCAGAGCCGCCTGATCGAACTCCCCAGCGCGGACTCCGGCCGTGAACGCAGCCCACTCGACGGCCGTGAAAACGAGCTGCCCTGCCCCCGGATCCTTGCCGTCCCGTACCGCCACTCCACCGTCAGGGAGGGGAGCCACCTCCACACAGGTGGCGGCGCCGTTGCAGAAGGAGGACCTACGCCAGGCAGCGCTCGCGATGTCGGTCATTCGTCCTCCGTCGTCGATGAGGTGTTCCCATCGTCCGCAGAGTCGTCAGCGACCGCGCGGTCCGCGAGGGCGAGCGTCTTCAGCCACCAGGCGTGCGCAGAGTCAGCCATGGAGAGCCACCTCCTGCGGGAACTCGCGGACCCGGAGATCCGCCGGCCAGTACGACCAGTCACCGCCCTTGGAGTCGCCGTGAGCGCGAACCGTCTTCCCACCCACCGTCCGGTCGGACGCCCACACGGAGCCCATTTGCTTGACGAAGACGGCGACATCCCCGTCCTTGCACTGCTCGACCAGCGACCGCGCCCACCACGGCTCCATCGGCCTCGCGCCGGGGCCGGACTCTCCGCCGACGATCACCCAGTCAATTCCGCTGTGCCAGTACGGCTCCTCCAGCGCGGTGGCGGGAAGGTTGACCTCGCTCACCAGCGGCTCGCACGACAGGAACCGCACGGCAGCCGGAGTCTGGATTAGGGCAGGGACGCGGATCTCGGCCCACTTCTGATCCTCGACACTGACGCCCAACCAAACGTTCGGCAGCGGCCACTCCGGGATGGGGCGGTCTGGCCCACTCAGGTCCATGACGCTCTCGTGGAGGTACATCGAGGACCGCCACGCGACGTTGTTCAGCAGCGACCGCATCCGGCCGTGCCGCTTCGTGAGGAGCTGGTAGGTGTGCTGCGGGGTCAACGCCATCACAGCGAAGACACGAGCAATGAACTCATCCGGCACCTTCTCGTGGAACAGGTCGGACATGGAGTTGACGAAGATCCGGCGCGGCTTGCGCCACTTCAGCGGCTGGTCCAGCCGCTCCGGACGCAGAACCACGTCGAAGCCTTGCTCGAAGTGATGTCCGGGTGTGCCGCGCCACCGCTCGGCGAACGTCTCGGCGTAGCAGTTGTCGCAGCCCGGCGACACCTTCGTGCACCCGGTGACGGGATTCCATGTGGCATCCGTCCACTCGATCTTGCTCTGGTCGCTCATCGGGAGAACACCTCGCCCCCGTGCCCCTCGCCGCGGGTCGCCCACCAGATGTCGTGCAACTCCTGGCGGCACAGAGCGCACCACTCGCCCTGGCTGGAGTCACCGCCGCATTCCCGGCACCGCTGGGCAGGCAGGGAACTGATCCCCTGCTCGCCCTCGGTGGCCGCCTTCACGCACACCGGGCACATGCCCTCGGGCAGGCTCCCGGCCGCGATCTCGTCCAGGACGTCGCGCGGCGTGCTCTCGGCTACGACGGCCATCCTCCGGCAGCCGGTGACGGTCAGCACTCCATGGTCGGGCACCGCGCCGAAGAACGCCGGGAACGCGTGCCTCAGGTTCAGGTCAGCGTTGGCGTACGGGCTGAACGGGTTCGGGGCGATCTTGGTGGTGTCACCCATGGTTGGTCTCCAGGAGGTCTACGCCGTCGAGGGCGCGGATGGTCGGGCACGGGTACGGGTTGGCGCAGAAGCACTGGCCCGGCTTGTACGGGATCTCGGCGTGGAGCTGGCGGACGCGATCGATGGCGTTGCGCGCTTCGTTGCAGGCGTCCGAAGTGGCCTTGAGGCGGGCGCGCAGGTCATCGCGGTCCCCCTTGATGGCCTGGAGTTCGTCGTCGCAGGCAGCCGCAAGGCTCGCGCACGCCTCACGCCAGCCTCGGGCCGCGTTGGCGACCACAGCGGACCGGATTGCGTCGCCGTGCGCTGCCGCGAGCGCCACAGCGTGGAGGGCGTCGGGGTAGTCGGTCAGGAGCCAGTACAGGACGCTCTCGGCGTCCTCACGGTCGGCGGCCGTCGTCTCGATCTTGGCGGTGTCAGCCATTCGAGGTCTCCTCACCGCTCGCGACCGGCAGGGCGAACTCCCGCTTGCTCAGCTCACCGGCGACCGGCAGGCCGGTCACCTCGGACAGCACCTGGCACATCGTCGTGGCCCGCTCGAACGACACTCCGTCTCCGAGCCGGTGAGCCTTTCTCTGTCCGTCCTTCAGGTAGACGACGACGGCCTGCCAGCCCTCCTGGTAGTGGTCGAACCAGCCCAGGTACGGCTTGTCGAGGTCGATGACGGTCGTCTCGATCGTGGTCTTGGTGTCAGCCATGGTTGGTCTCCTCGGTGATCTCTGGGGTAGGTCGGTCAGGCGGTCCAGGGACGGGATCGGCAGGGGGCGGGTCAGAGAGCAGCCGGTCCAGCAGGCCGATCAGGTCCCGCAGCGGATTCGCCAACACTTCATCGCGGGAGGGGTGAAGACGCTCTGCTTCGAGGGCCTCCACCCGGGCCGCCAGATCGGGGCTCACCAGGGGCCGTCCTTCTGGTTGTGCCGCGTCGGGCGAGGCAGGTTCGGGAGCTCGGCCCGTAACCGGCGCGGCGTCATGTCGCGGCGGCGAAGGTGCGCGGCCACCTCGGGACGGCAGGTGGGGCACGGGACGGCGTCGTCAGTGTCGTCGCGGTCCACCCAGCCGTTGGTGCAGCCGACATGCGTGCACTGGCAGGAGTTCCAGGGGCAGGGCTTGTACTCGTCGCGGATGTCTTGGGCCTGCTGAGGGTCTGGCGGGAAGCGCGTCACGATGGCCTCCGGCGGTCCGGACCGGTGAGTGGCACGAGCGTGCACATCTCGGCGAGGCGGGAGGCGCTGCGCTCCCCCACATGCTCGGCGAGCGAGCGTGGCGGCAGGTTCGATGTGACGATCAGCGGCAAGCAGCGGGAGTATCGCTCGTCGATGACCTCGTAGAGCTTCTCCTGCGTCCACTCGGACGGCTTCTCGGCGCCGATGTCGTCGATGAACAGGAGGCGGGCGTTCTGGCAGTCCTCGACGACCAGCCGGGCATCGTTGACTCCAGGCCTGAGCTGATCAAGCAGCGCCGTGGCGCGAACGGTGTGCACCGTGGGCCCGAAGCGGATCGTGTCCCACGTGTCGTAGCGGGCGGCTCGCGGAACGGTCTCCGTGTTGCGGCACCACTCCGCCAGAGCGGTGAATCCGAGGTGGGTCTTGCCCGTCCCGACAGGACCCGTCAGGTACAGCCCGCCGGCACGGCGGCCAGCTTTCGCCCAGGCCCGGACTTCCTCGGGGATCGGGATCTCAGCCTGGAAGCGCGGCGGGACGTAACCGCGGACGGCTTGTTCGAGCTGCCAGCGCTTGTATTCGTCCGGGTCGCTGTGGGGCCCGAACTCGGGGGTGTCACCAGCCTGCACGGTATTCCTCCTCGGTGAATTGCTGTGGGGTTGAGCCGGGGGACGGCGCGTCGTTTCGGACAAGAGCCAGTCGCGGGGCGGGCTCGTCGAGCCAGCACTCTTTGTTCAGCCACGTGGCCGGGTTTTTGATGTAGCCGCGCAACACGTGGGGGTCGGTGTCGGCGTAGAGCTTCGCTGCGTCGAAGAGGATCTGGACGTCTTCGACCTTCGCGGCGGCCTTGTTGAACGCCTTGACGGCGGCGGCGCGTTCCTTGCGGAGGGGGTAGGCGGCGTACCACTCGGCGAAGCGCGGGTGCTCCTTGGTGGCCTGCCGGGTCGGCTTTCCCCCCGCACCCCCCTTGGTTGTTGAGGGTTTTTGTTCTTCTTCTTTAGAAGAAGAACTGTTGTTAACACATATAGCGCGGACAATCTGGCCACTGGTCAATCTGTCCTGTGGATCTGAGCTGGGGTTTTGTCGTGGCGCATCATCGCCTACCGGACAATCTGGCCAGAGGTCAATCTGACCACCGGTCAATCTGTCCGGTAGGCCGTCTGAGCATTCCCCCTGGTCGGGCCCAGCGGACAGATTGACCGGTGGGCAATCTGTCCGCTGGGAGGCGGCCCCAGCGGACAGATTGTCCTGTGGACCAGAGCTGCGGAAATCTCTACTGGCCAATCCGCCCGAGAGGTCCATGCCAGGGTTCAGCCGGCACCGATCCGGAAGCCGGTGGCCCTTGTCGTCGAAGCGCTTGAGACGCGCCACGAACCCGTCCTGCTCCAACTGTTCGAGCTGACGGCGCACCGTCCGCGACGAAAGCATCGCCTCCACCGCCACCTCCTCCTGGCTGGCCTCGCACTCCCACGCCTCATCCACCAGGCGCGCGAGACACAGCAGCGTGATTCGCGCGCCGGGGTTGTTGGCGACCGGCTGGGCCCACGCCCAGTCGATCGCCGCCTGGTTCAGTCCTGCTGGCGACGGGCCTGCAGATCGTTCGTCGTCGGTCACGTAGAGCGGCTCTCTCTCAGGTGATGCTCGGGATGGGGCTACGAGAGATGGGCCGGTCTTCGGGGTGTCGCCACTTCGGTCCCCCTGGTCACTCAGTTGTTCGGATTCAGTATATGCCTACGCCACATGTGGCGTAGGCCGATATGCCACATGGCCTATGTGCCATCATGGAGATAGGCCAACGCGTGAGACCATGAAGGGGTGTCGGATCCGATGGGTGATGTAGTCGCCGCGCGCAAGGCATACGAGAAGGCTCAAGATGACGCCCGCGAGCTCGTCAGACAGGCACGCATCGATCTCGGCCGGACGATCGCCGAAGCGCGCCGGCAGAGCATCACCCAGGACGCGATCGCGGAAACCCTGGAGTTGACCCGCGAGCAGGTCCGGCGTTTCCAGCGCGAGTACGAGAACAGCGTCAACCAAGGCTGAGGCCCTCACGATGCCTCCCCCAGCCTCTCCTCAGCACGGGAACGCAGCTCAGGAGACACTTCGCCCCTCCGCATGAACCGGATCCGCTCGGCAGAGATGTCCAAGGCGACGGGCACCTTCCACCACGGCCAGCCCTTCGCCTGCCGGAGAGCGTCCACGGCGGCGTACAGCTCCTGCGGGGTCACGACGCCTCCCGGCGCAGACCCTTGGGCTTCTCTCGGGGGTCGTCGATGTCGTCCCACGCCATCGGGGACAGCCAGCCGTTACGGGCCGCGTGCCGGCGTGCCAGAGTCGCGCCGTGCGAGGGTGGCGCCGGCGTCCTCGACAACTCCCGGTACAGGTCCCGGACCGCTCGCGCCGTCTCGGCGAACACCTTCGGCTGGCGCAGCACCTTGTAGTAGTTGTTGACCGTCCGGCCGAGCACAGCGCACTGGGCGCTCAGCGAGTAGCCGATGGCGACCAGCGCCTGCACTCGGCGGCGTGTCCCCGTCGCGTCGACCATGACCCGGTCAGGGACAGCGTCGAGGTCGAACGAGACAGACAGCAGGGATCGGGCGTTGATGTCGAGAGGGCCCCGGACGTGCTCGTTGCCGAGGACTTGCAGCACGCACTCGGCGTGGACGCCGGCGAGGTCGGCGATAGCGGACGGGCTGAGCCCGCGGTCCATCAGGCTGGCGACGTGCATGCGGACGAGGTTCGCGTCTCCGTACGCCGACCAGCGCCCGTACGCCATCAGGCGCCGCCGGTTGATGTCGTAGCGGCTCTTGGCCGCCCGGCAGGGCGTGCACCGGCAGCGGTAGGCGTTGTAGCGGCGCATCGTGCCGTGCCGGACCTCACCCATCACGCCACCACCCGGACACGCGCCTGGACGGCCAGCAGTTTGTCGGCGTTGACTGGCCGAAGTTTGCGGCTGGGCGGCTCGCCTCGGTGCGGGCGCCCGTACAACAGGGCGTTGACAACGCCCATCTGGACGCCGGCCCGCAAGGCGATCTGCGCGACAGACAGGCCAGCAGCCCGCAAACCGTTCACGTGCTCCCGGACCGGTGCCGCGTCAACGTCAGGGCGGTGCCGCCCGTAGGCGACGTCTCGACGGAACTGGCGGGCTCGTTCGGCGTTCGCCGCCCGGCATGGCGCGCACCGGCACCTGCCGTAGCGGTACCGTCTCAGGTCGCCGTGGGGATGCTCAGCCATCAGCCAGCCCCGCTTCCCGCTCGGCCTTCTTCTCTGACAGGCACTCCTTGCGCGTCAGGTTCTTCTTCGAGAACCGCGATAGCGGCTTGGAGCGGTGGCAGGTGCAGCAGGTGCGGTGCGTGAGCGGGGCGCTGGAGGCCATCCCGAACGCGAGCAGCGCGTCACGGGCGTCCGCGGCGTCTGCAGCATGGTCGGGGTGGGTGCAGGGCGTGCAGTCGCACAGGTCCTGGCCGTGCTGCGGGCAGGCGGCTAGGCGCGGGCAGGAGTGCCGGCCGAGCACCATCCGCACGACCGACCGGGCAGCCGCGGCCAGCTCAGCCGTTTCAACGTCTTCCGCGATCCGGGGACGGTGGAGGGTGGCGTCCGCGTTGTAGGCGCCAGCCGACTTGGTGGGCTTCCACGCAGCCTTGTCGATCATCGCTGAGGTCGCCACCTACGCCACCGCCTGCTCAGCCGCGCGCCTGCGCTTGCTGGCCTCGATGGTGCATCCACGGCACCACGGGTTGAGCCCATCTCTCTGCTTGGCGTCCTTGGTGAACGCCGCCACCGGCTGCACAACCCCGCAGCGGGTGCACGTCTTCTCCACCACCAGCGCAGGCTTCGGAGGAGGAGGAAGAGCGGCGCGTCTGTCTGCCTCCCGCGCCCTCTGGACAGGGTTGAGTCCGCCCCAGACGCCTTCGCGCTCGTTCCGGGCCAGCGCGTACTCCAGGCAGTCCGCCTGCACCTGGCAAGGGCCACAGACGCGCTTCGCCTTGACCTCCCGCCACTTCCGCTGCCCTTCGCGCTCGCCATCGGCGGGGAAGAACAGCCGTGGGTCCGCATCGCGGCAAGCCGCACGGTCCGTCCAGTCGCTAGTGATCCGCTCAGGCATGCGGGGTCTCCTCCTCTTCGTTTCTTGTGGGGTCGCCGGCCAGGTTGCGGGCGATCTCTGCCATGCGTCGGAGACGGGCAGCAGCCTCAGGAGAAGCTGCAGGGTCAGCAGCAGCGCGCTCCAGACAGGAGATGTGAGGGTCACGGCGCATCGGACACCCCCGAGAACAGGTCGAGAGTGGGCTGGAGAGGCTTCGACAGCCGGGCCTTGATGAGTTCCGCATGCTTCAGATCCAGCTCGATCAGCACCGACTGGAAGCCCTCCAAGACGCACGCCTCCCCCGTGGTGCCACTTCCGGCGAACGGGTCGAGGACGACACCGCCGGGCCTGGTCACGAGGCGGACAAGAAACCTCATCAATGAGAGCGGCTTCACCGTTGCGTGCGCGGTCCCGTCGTTGAGCTTGGGCCGCTCGGATGACGGGGCCTTGGCCTCGTAGCGAAAGACCGGGAAGAACCTGCTTGCCCCTCCACCCGCATCGCCCACCCATCCCCCCCGGCGGCCTTTGGCACCGTGGTAGCCCATGCCGTTGCCCTTCTCGGCGCGGGAGTTGCTGGGTGTCCAGCCACTCTGCCGGTCGAGTTCGGCGACGGGGCAGTCCGGCTGGCACGGTCCGTCCTCGACACACAGGGCGCTGTGTGAGAACACCAGGTTTGTCGGCCAGCGGCCCTCAGGAGCACCACCGCGCACGCCGGGCAGCGGGGCGAAGTCTGTACTGCCCTTGTCGGTGTAGCGGCGGTTGGCAGATGCTTCTCCATTTCGCGACCGCTCAACATGCCCTGCCGTATCCTTTAGGTATGCCTTGGAAGGATCAGCAGGGATACGTCCGCATGTGGCACAACGGGCGTGACACTCGGCAGCATCGAGTTGTGGCTGAGGAGATGCTTGGACGTCCCCTTCTGCCGACAGAGCACGTGCATCATCGCAATGGGGTGAAGGACGACAATCGGCCAGAGAATCTGGAAGTTGTTGACTCTCGGACTCACATTGTTGAGCACTGGCAGGGCGGGCACTACGAGCCCCAGGTGAAGGCGCAGACGAAGCCTGACGCTGCTTGCTCCGACTGTGGATGGTTCGGCCATCTGAGAGCGAAGGGCATGTGCAGCCGGTGCTATCACCGCCACTACTTCCGCCGGAACCGGGCTGCCGGACGCGCGTAGCGTCGATGTTGAGAGCGCCCGTGCCGTGCTCCAGCACGTTGGCCGCCACAGTGCCGTTGAGCGGCTTGCGGCACAGCCACCAGTGCTCCTGGCCGGGTTTGAGGGCTGTGCCCCAGCCCTCCCAGCGGGCGGCGTCGCCAGTGGCGGCGGCGGTCACGGCGTACGTGCCACCCTTGATGCCGGACGGGCCAAGCTGCTGCATCCCCGCCGTGGTGCCCGACATGCCTTGTCCGACAACGACGCGCTCCAGCCGCCCCCAATCCTCGACGGACAGGTGGCTTTTGAACCGCGCCCACCAGGCGTCGCCGGGCGAGTGCTCGGCCTTGGTCCAGTCGTGCAGGCTGTTGCCTGGCACGTCGAGTCCCAGGTTGATGGCGGCGAGAACGTAGTCCCGGCGGGCGAGCTTGTCGATCGCCGCGCTCACGTCGAGCGATTTCGGGAAGCCGCTGCCGAAAATGTGGACCACGCAGTCACGAATTTCCAGGCCAGCGTCATCCAAGGCAGTCGCGGTCCAGTGGGAGGTGCGCGGCAGCGCCCACACGAGCGCGTGACCGCCGGGCTTGAGCACCCTCCTCACCTCGGACATGACCTCGGTCAGCCACTTCACCCACAGATCGCGACCGCCCTTGTCGGCGTCCCACGTCTTGCCCATGAAGGAGATCCCGGCGGGAGGGTCGGTGACGACGGCGTCGACGCTCGCGTCCGGCATCTCGCGAAGGACGTCGAGGCAGTCGCCGAGGTACAGGGAGACGGTGTCGTCGCTCCAGTACGGGTCAAGAGGCATCGGTGTTCGCCTCCGTTCCGAGTTGTTCCGGAGCGTTCCGAAACGGTCCGAGAGTGTCCGGAGACGTGCAGGACGGGGCCCAGCAGCGGGCAGGAGCGTCCGTGCAGACCTCGCGGTCGATCAGGCAGTCAGACATCCGTCACCTCCCGCCGGAGAGCGTCAGCGACGGTGTAGCTGCGGTAGTGGAGTGTCGGGGCGAGCCGCCGGGCGAGGTCGAGAGCGTCCTGCTCGGTGAAGCGGTGGCGTGCCAGCCACTCGGACCGGAGCCGCTCGTCTTCGGCGATCTCCTCCGCTGTCTCGGGCTCTTTGTCGCCGGGCGGACCCCACGAGCGGTTCCCGCCGGCGTCGAAGCAGGCGCCGCTCAGGGTGACCGCCCACCGGCCTTCGCCGCGGTATTCGACGACCAGCGTGAAGAGGCTCGCGTCCGGGTGGGACTCCGGCACGCACGACACCACGTGGCGGGTGACGCGCACCTGAGGCTCGGGGATCGTCATCGGTGCGGACCTCCTTCCTCAGTGCTCGTGGTGGGCAGATCGAACAGGGAGGTGTCCTGAGGTCGGCGTTCAGCCGCGTATGGGCACACCCGGGAGTGGAGGTCCGCGTAGCCCTCAAAGGCCGCGACGAGGCAGCAGTACGGCGTCATGAGCACACCTCCGCGACGCGCCTGCTCATCCATCCGGCGGCGGTCACCGGGACGGCGTTGCCGATCAGCCGGTTCTTCTCGGTGCCGGTTCCGCGCAACGGGTGGTCGTCGTCGAACCCCTGGGCTCGGGCCTTCTCCCGGATGGACAGCATCCGCAGCCCGGAGTCGTCCACCGTCGCGGCCGGCTCGATGTAGGCGAAGTGGTTGCCCTCTGCGGTGATCGTCCCCAACGGCTCGTCCATGCCCAGGACGGTGCAGTTGCGGCGCAGAACGACGATGAACGGGGCGCCGCCGAACCGGCGCAGCCCGATCTCGACCTTGCGCCTGGTCTCCTCCGCGTACGGGACGAACTTGTGGACGTACTTGCCGTCACCGATCCTGCGCGTCGGCAACCCGGGTTCGAGCACGTCTGCGAGGGGGCGTGCGGTCGGCGTGACCGGCAGGTGCCCGCACCGCCGGTTCGGGCAGACGAACACGGCGCTCTGCCCACCGTGAACGATCTTCCGCGCGTGCGGCTTCGCCCACCGCTGCAACGCCACCACCGGCCCGCACACCCGGCACTCCGCGGGTGGACGGACACGCAGGTCCGGCTGCCGCTTCAACCTCTTGTGCGTGAAGCAAAACAGCAACCGGCGGCGATGCTGAGGCACCCCCGGGAACCCCGGGTCGGCCAGGAACGCGGCATCGGCGTCAACGATCTGGATGTGGTAGTCCAGGGCCGCCCACATGCGCAGCCACGGATCGAACAGCCTCCACGTCGTGGCGAACCTCGGGACGTTCTCCCCGCACACCACGTCGTAGTCGTGCACCTCCGCAGCCCTCAACAGGTCGTAGGCGGTCATCCGCGTCAACGACCAGTCCGTCTTGCCCTCCTGTCCAGGCGAGGGTTGAACGGTGAGCTCCGTCTGCGCCTTCTCCGCCCGGTTGCTCCCGGCCGGCGACACCTCCTTGCAGATCGGCGAACCGACCAAAACCCTGGTTCGAGGCAGCGAACGGAAGTCCAGCTTGGTGATGTCGGCCTGGCGGGTATCGCACGAGGGGAATGCCGCCCGCAGCGTCTCCACCGCTGGCGTGACGTGGTTTACGGCCACAGCCACGCCGAAGCCGCTGCCGTCGAAGCCGCACGCGTCTCCACCTCCGCCGGCGAACAGGTGGGTGGAGGTCAGCAAACGCTCAGTCATCGTCGGCCTCCGCCCCGAACACGTCGTACGGGTCGCCGTACTTCCACGCCTTCCGCTCCACGACCTCGTGGCCGATGGCCAGCGCCACGGAGGCCGCCGTGATGTAGGAGCCGACAGTGACCAGGCTCCAGCCGATCCACGACCAGGCGTTCACCGGCCACCGTCCTGTCGCTGCTCCCATTGGCGGGCCAGGCGGTCGGCTTCGTCTCCGACCTCGTCCCGCAGGAGCTGGTCCAGGCGGGTCGGCGGGTGGATGTCCCGTCCGTCCTGCTCGTGCTGGTGGCGGGCGCGGCGCCGGTCACGGACATGCACGGCAGCGACCGCGATCAGGATCAGCACCACCAGGGCGGCGGCCAGCATCCACGTGCCGGCCGTGGCCGCGTTCAGGATGTCCAGGATCACGGCGAGGTTCGCGACGTTCACTCGTTCTCACCGCCGCTCGGGCCCCGCTGTCCGAGGAACACCCCGTCCATCGGGTTGGTGACGCCCTTCACCGTGATCTGGTGGGTGCCAGTGGCGTAGGCGTTGAGCGCCGTACGGTGGCACGGCTCCGCGCACAGCAGCAGGTAGGAGCCGGGCGGGATCTCCGTGGTGGCGGTCTCGCCCGTCTCCGGGTCCTCGACGGTGACCTTGAGAGGCTTAGGCACGGACCTCGCCCCCGTCCGGGACAGGCTGGACCGGGTCAGCAAGGCCAAACGACAATCCGCCAATACCGGCCGCGTAGTCGGACAGCCAGCCGATCGCCGACTCCGCTCCGTCCTTGTCGGCGGCGTTCAGGGCGTACTCGATGGCCAGGGCGTTCTGGTCGAGGGAGGTCACAGGAACTTCACCTCTTCCTGCTGCTCCTCCTCGCGCGCCTTCACGGGCGGGTTCCGCACGAGCAGGTAGTCGATGATGTCCGGCGCCTGCCGGTCAGCGGCGTCCTGGTCAGCGGCGACGATCAGCACCTCGTGCTGGTCAGTCCGGCCCCACGCGACGACACCCAACCCGTCCTCGGTGAGCGTGGCCGCGTACCGGCCGAGGTGCTGGGCGATGCTCGTGCGCACCGCCTGCCCCGGCATCGACCGCCAGAAGGCGTTCGGCTCGCACGTGATCAGCAGGTGGGAACCGGACGCGATCGGCAGATGCCGCCGCCAGCCGAACTCCACCTCATCGTCAGCCTCGTGGTGGCCGGCCTCGCCAAGCACCCGCATGGCCCGCTTCGCCAGGTCGGCGTGGGTCGGGTTCTGCCTCGGGATGATCCCGAGTTCCTCCAGCGCGGTCACGGCACCGCGTGCAGCCATGTCAGCCTCGCTCGGGGAGAGTTTGAACACGTAGGAGTCGCCGTCTCGGTAGTGAGCGGGACCGGCACCCTCGGAAGGCGGCGTGAAGCGGATCAGCGCCAGGTTGCGGATGTGCATGGCGAACGCCCGGTGCGCCTGCTCGCGGGTGACCTTGCTCACGACTGCCGCTCCTGCTCTGCCAAGATGGCGTCCACGAGGCGACGGCCGACGTTGTCCGACCGGTCGCCCTCGTTGGCCTTGTCCATCGCGAGCGCGGCAGCGACCGGGAAGGGCAGGTCCACGCCGTACCGCTTGAGAGCGGCGTCGAGGGCCTCCAGAGTGGGGATTTCGCCCGGCATCATGCCGATCCAGAACACCTCGTCGTCGCCGTCGAACGCCATCGCGAAGAACGTGGTGAGCGGGGCGTCCCAGCCGACCGTGGTCACCCGGGTGTCAGGGGATCCCGGAGCGTTGGGGATGATGTGGCGGCTCATCGGGTACGCCCCGTCCTCGCCTGAATGGGCCTCAGCAGCGGTGACGAAGCGGGCGTTGTCCGGGAACCGCTCCCGGTACTTGGCCGGAATCCGGCCCTGATGCATGAGATTCGTCGTGGTCGCCCTGCGTCCGTCGAAGAACTCGATGTGGAAGCGGTGCCCACCGAACCCACGGAAGCGCAGGCTGCCGATCTCCTCGCAGATGAGGTAGTGCTCGCCGTCCACGACGACACGCTTGGTGAGATCGTCTTTGTCTCGGTCGCCGCCGGGGCCCCAGAACCGGTGGAGGAACTCCTCGCTGATCACTGGGCACCACCCGTCTGAGCCTGAGCGGCCTCAAGGGCGTCAGCGGTAGCGACCAGAGCGGCAGCGAACCGGCGAGCCTCGGCCGGCGAGATGTGGCCCGTACCGCCGAACAGCACGTGGTCTGTGGCGAAGACGCTCCAGCCGTTCTCCGCCGACTCACCCGCCTCCTCGCCGAAGCGGGGGCCGGTCACCGCTGACGAGTCCGTGATGTCGGGGCGGTCCAGCACGATCGGCCCAGGCTCACCTCGCCACGCGGCAACCAGGCGCGTGAAGAGGGAGGCGAACTCGGGGTCGTCGAGGAAGCCCTTCAGGTCGTCGCCGTACAGCTCGGCGACCTGCCGGTTGTCGGCCTCGAACGTCGCCCGCCCGCCCCGGTATCGGAAGTAGAACTCGTGCCCGTCGATCGTCCCTTCGGCCTGGAACGGGCACATGCCGCCAGCACCCCAGAAGGTGACGCCGTCGATCTCCGGAGTGGCGATCACTCGTCGCCCCCATCCTGGTCATCGTCCGACCGCAGGATCCACCGGAGCGACTCCCGCATGTGGTCGTCGAGACCCACCCGAACCTCGGCGCCGTCCTTGTCGAACACCCGCAGCAGCGCTGCGCCGGTGTCGGCGTCGGTTTCCACGAGGAAGGCGCTCGCCACGATCTTCGTCGGCTCCTCGCGGACGGTCGTGTCGCCAATGACGGCCGACGCCACCATCTCCGCGTCCGACGCCGGCCGGATCACGATCTGGCGCTGGCCGTAGTAGTCGCCCGACGTGGCGGTCAGGAACGCCTCAGCGGCCTCCTCCGCACCCATCGGGTGCGACGGCCCCGTCTGGCCCGGGTACGGGGCGGGCTGCCCGTCCACGAGGACTCGCCACTTGCCGTGGCCGGTCGAACGGGGCAGCAGGATCACGCCCTCGTCGTTGAGGCAGTCCTCCAGCGTGGAGGGAACGTACCGGCCTCCGCCCGGGGCGGGCTCGGACGGCACCACCTGCTCGTGGAACGCCTTGTGGGCGCGGTCCACAGCCTGTGCGCGGGCCTTGTACGGGTTCGTCGTCTCGGGGGTGTTCGTGCTCATGCTGCACTTCCGTTCGGGGAGTCGTATGGGCGCTGGTAGCGCGGGGAGTAGGCGATGTCGGCGTACGGGATCAGGTCGCCCTCGATCACCGGGCAGAGCGCCAGAGGGGTGGAACGGCGGCGGGACACGTCCTCGACGGCAGGCACCACCTGGGCGAGCGCAGACCAGCCCGTGGACGAGCCGTGAGAAGCCCAGCGGCGGCGGCAGCGACGCCCGGTGTGGCGGGCGAACAGGCGGCTCATGACTCCATGCCTCTCGACCCGTTCGGGCCGTCGTGCGCCGTCTCGATCCGCTCCAGCAGCATCGCCGCCGTGTTCTGCCCGGTCGGGGCCGCCACCGGACTGTTCTTGTCCTTCGGGGTGCACCGGTCGCCGTGCTCCATCAGCTCGCGGCCGGCGTGCGTCCACGAACTGTCCGCCCGCTGGACGACCGGCTGGCCGCAGGTGCGGCACGGGATCTCCTCCGTAACGGCGAGGGGCGGCAGGTCGGCGCTGGCCTCGATGTCGCGGGTCGCCTGCCGGAGTTCCCCGATGTACGTCTTCGCGTCGGCGATCTTCGTTTGGAGGGCGTTCACCTGCTCCTGCCAGGCGGCGATGTCGTTGGCCGCCCGCTGGATCTCCGGGTCCACGGTGCGGCGGAACAGTTCGACGACCTGCGGCCGGTAGGCGAGACGCTGCTCGAAAACACTGCTGGTGGTGCTCAAGTTGATCTCCTGCTAGTACGAGTGTTCGGTCGATCGGGGCGCTCTCCCCGCCCCCGGGGAGAGGAGAGCGACAGGGGAGGATCAGGGCTGAGGGGTGAGGGCGGCCAGCCAGTCGGCGGCCTGCTGCACGTGCTCGGCGGACAGCCCCAAGCCGGCGGGCACGTCCACGATCAGGAAGTCGCTGACGCCTGCTTGATCCGCCAGGTAGGCGCGGTCTGTGGCGTCGAGTTCGTCGTCGAACCACACGAACGGGCGGCCCGCCACATACGCGGCGACGGGCGGCACCTTCGGGTTGATCCACGGCTCGTCGTCGCCCGCCATGACGTCGATCACCGGCAGCTTGGGCAGGCCGATCTTCGGGCCGATCTCGCGGTTGGCGTCGTCCGTCCACGTGGTCGCCCACACCAGTTCCGCGCCGGTCTGCTCGGCCAACTCCAGCAGCATCGGCCCGTGCGCCGGGTTGAGCCGCACCCGGTAGGTGCCGTTCCAGCTCTGGCAGGTGTGACGCTCCCAGCCAGGGCCGGGATCGATGGTGAGGACGTTGAGGACGCCGTCCACGTCCAGAAGGATCAGGGGGCGGGCGCTCACGACTCACCACCAGCCTTTCGCTCGGCCTTGGCCGCGAGGTAGTCGATGCACTCCTTCATCCCGGCCTCGTAGCCGAGAGCGGCCTGCGTCTCCTTGCGGATCCGGTTGCCCTGGCGGGTCCAGGCGCGGGGCAGCTTGAAGGTCTCCGACTCCGGGTTCTCGGCCTTCTGGCGGTCGATCTCGGCACGGAGCCGCTCATACGGGATGCCCATAAGGAGCGCCACCGCCTCGGTGGAGATCATCGGCTCACCGTTGACCATGGTGTAGAGAGGCGTGTCGGTCATTAGGACGCACCGCCCTCGATGGCGAACAGCGGGTTGTTCATGTGCTGGTTGCCGCGCAAGCCGTCCTTGATGAGCTGCGCTTTAAACAGCAGCTCGGCGTTGCCCGGCCGGACGTAGGTGCGGAAGCGGCGGCGACCGCCGTGGAAGCCGGCCTCATGCAGGTACAGGAACGGCTTGCCCTTGGCCTTCGGCTCCAGGTGGCGCGGTCCCGGCTTGTACTCCTGCTTGACCTCGTCCCACACCTTGCCGCGCTCGTCGATGACGTAGTCCGCGCCGTACAGATGCTCGAAGAATCTGAGGTGGGGCACCTCGGAGAAGTGCTTCTTGTGGAAGCGGGTGAGGGTCATGCCAGGGCCGCCCTCGTACTCGTCGAGCTTTCGCTCACTGCGGGAGGCGCGGTGCTCGGCCCTGTCGGCACGCTCCTCCAGTTCGCGGTTGGATGCTTCCAGCGCCCGGTTCCGCTTGAGGGTGGCGACGTACCGCTCGGCGACTTCGAGCTCATCCAGGTCCGTTGCCGGGAACGTCTCTTTGCCCTGCGCCTTGTCGAGGAGGCGGGTACGGATTGCGCGAGCTTTCTTCGACTCGCGAAGCAGCATGGCCACGTTGAGGACGGTCCGCTCCGTGAACCGGGCGTAGGACTTTCCTCGGGTGGCGATTCCACAGAGGTCCTTGAAGGACCTCAGTTCGTCTCCGCTGATGACGTTGTACTCGTTGTCTTCGAGTTCGGGCCGGTTGTCCTTGACGAGGCTCTTGATCGCTTCAACGCCGACGCCGAAGTAGGCGGCGACCATCTCCGTGGAGACGTGTTTGCCGTCGTTCATAAGGGCGATGGGATCGATCTCGCGGAGGACTTCAACCTGATCGGCGTACTCCATGCGGAGCGCGCTGGACTCGGTCAGGGCCAACTCGTTCACGCTGCCTCCAGCGGAACGATCTCCCAGAGGTCATCGAAGGCGGCGCCGTCGAAAGCGGCGACCAGGGAGGCGATGAACTCCTTGGACGGCGTCTGGTAGCCATTGAGGACCTTGTTGACGGTGCCCTGGTGGTGGCCCATTTTGTCGGCGAGCCGCTGTTCGGTGGTGAGGCCGGCGATGCGCCTGTACTTGTCGAGCTGGTCGCGGCGGAGCCGGATCGTGCACTTCACGGTTACCTCCTTTCGGCTGGTCATGAGGGGTTCTCCACCCCTCGGACTATCCGTGTACGGATAAGCGTATACCGTTGACGCATATCCCTCAACGGATACAGCCCTGTTTGACTCAGGGAATCCGCGCTGGTCAGGTAGACCGGGCATGCGCGCACGCATAGACTCCGCTCGTGAGCTGGTGGGAGTACGTGCAGAAGATCACCGGTGCCGCATCGCAGCCGGCGATCGCCGAGCGGGTGGGCATCGCGCAGTCGAGCGTCAACCGCTGGAAGACCGTCATCCCCAAGAGCGAGAACGTGATCGCGTTCGCCAAGGCGTACAACCGGCCACCGCTTGAAGCGCTGCTCGCCGCAGGACTCGTCAGCGAAGAGGACATCGAGCTGACGCAGGTCCCCCGGGACTACGCCGAGATGACCGCCGAAGAACTCGTCACCGAGATGGGCCGCATAGCCGCTGAGATGCGTCGTCGTATCGAAGAGGACTGACACCGCTCCTCCTTCCTGGTTCTCGGTGTGGGTCTAGGGGTGTGCCGCTACCGGCCCCGACCCCCGATGGACGGGGCCGGTAGCGCAAGGAAGATCAGGCGGGGATGACGACGATCGCCGTACGAACGCCGGTCCCGGACTCCCTGAAGGCGTCCTCCGGCAGCGGGATCACCTCGCCGCCGCGCTCGTCGAGCAGAGCGCGGAAGTCGGCAGCGGTCCGGTTCGTCCTGAACGAGACGCTTATCGACATCACCGACACCAGGCGACCGCCAGGCTTCACCAAGTCGAGGGCATGCCGGACATGAGTGATGTCTGCCTGCTTGGCGAACGGCGGGTTCATGACGGCGGCGTCATACCGCTCACCCGCCAGGTCGCCGAGCTGAACCGTCAGGAAGTCGGCGAGCAGTACCTGCCGCGCATACCCGGCCTCGCGAACGACCGCCGCCCTCTCGGGGTCGAGCTCCACACAGTCCACGACCAGCCCGCGCGCGGCCATGGGGCCTGCGATGGCACCAGTGCCGGCAGATGGCTCCAGGACGGTCGAACCCGCCGAGAGGTTCGCGAGGTCCAGCAGGTGTTCCACCACCGTGGGTGGAGTCGGGAAGTACCCGAGGTCCTGCGGTGTGGTGATCTGCCCGGTGAGGAGCACCTGCTCCAGCACCTCGGACGGGTCGCCGTCGAACAGGTGGGCCTTGGCCTTCCGGTTCCACTTCCCGCCCGTCGCCTGCAAGACCTTGTCCACCTTCTTGTAGAAGGCGTATTCCATCTGGCCCGCGATGCGGACCTGGTTGCCGTCGATGACCAGGGCGTCGATCTCGGCGAGGACATCAGTACTGACGCGCATGACTGCCTTTCTGGATGGCTAGAACGGGGCCTCGGAGTCGACCGGCTCCCACGCGTGGACCGAGAGCATCCGCCGCCACAACTGCGCCGCCGCGTGCCGGTTGACGTACGCGATCACGCCCTTGTCCGGCGAGATCGGCGGCCCGCTGGGCTCAGCCGGGAAGTTCGGCCCGCCCGTGACCGCCCACTCCTCGCGCTTCTCCAGCGCCTCCCACTCGGCGATCCGCTGGCGGGCCGCACGCAGCTCGGCGATGAGATCGGGCACCTGGATGTAGACCATCTGGCCCCAGGCCGGCAGTGCGTCCGGCCCGGCTGCCAGGTCGAGGAGCTTCTCCAGAGCGTCCAGGTCGAGGGGCGGCGCCTGCTCCGGCTCCTCCGGCTCGCCCGGCTCCCGGTCGTTCGGCGAGGACAGGTCGTCCATGTGGGTCATGAGGGGTCTCCTAGGCGATGTAGTGGGCGGCGACGGCGACCACTGCGACAATGAGGACGGCGAACCCGAGCAGTTTCAGCAGGCCACTGGCCAGGCATCCGGGAGAGTCGTCTCGCTCGTCACGGGCGGGAGTGGGCCAGATCATGGAGGTCTCCTCAGGGGGCGTGGAGGTCGGAGGGATTGCCGATGACGGCCTGCTCCCTCAGGTGGTAAGCGGCCATCGCCGTACAGCAGGCGCACTCACCGCAGCGCACGCCGGACTCGTAGACGGCCTGGCATTCGAGCTCGGTCATGGCGTCGGCTCACCGCCAGAGATGACCCACTTGCCGTCCGGGCTCGGGTACGCCCATGTGGTGCCGAGCAGCAGGACGGGTACGTCCAGCGGGTCGAAGCCCGTCCGCACCAGGTAGCCGTGGTTGTACGCCTCGGTGCGGTGCGACTCCACGTAGCCGTGGCAGCCGGTCGTCCCCGAGCCGCACAACAGCAGCAGGTTCTCGGCCGTGTTCTCGCCGCCGCGGCCCCGCGGGATCCGGTGGTGGATGGAGTCCTCATCGCGCGGCACCACAGCACCGCAGCGGACGCACGCCTTGTCGCGGGCCTCCACTAGGGCGCGGAGCTTCGGAGACGGGCCGGAGTTCGGCTGAGGGAACTTCAGATGCCAGCCGTTCCGGCACAGCTCCACGTCGGACGGCAGGACGCTCCGCAGCCCGAGGGCGTGCATCCGGTCCAGTCGCCGGCGGGCCTCTGCCTCGTTGGCGAAGGTCTCCTTGTTGCAGCAGGGCTGCACGCGGGTTTTCATCGCCCGCTCCCGGCGATCTCGTACGCCTGCCGCACCGACGCGCCCAGCGAGCGGACGATCTCCGCTTGGTCGCGGACCACCCTCAGGTGGTCCTGCGCGGCTTCACGCTTGGCCACTGCTATGTCGTAGTGGTAGCGCTGGCCTGCCGCCTGCTCGTCCACCCACGCGTCTCGCTCAGCGGTGGTGAAGCCGCCGCGGGTCACCTTCGGGCAGTCGCCGGAGAACATCGCCCGCCGCTTCGCGGCCTCGTAGGCGTGTTTGGCGTCCACCTCAGCGTCCCGCGCCTGAGCGAGAGCCTGCTGGGCGCGGGTCAGGTCCGTCACCAGGCGGCGAAGACGAGCCTCGACACCGGTAGGGGTGGTCAGGTCATCACTCACTGGGCTCACCGCCGCGGCGGACGCCGAGCATGCCAGCCAGGTCGATGCCGTCGATCTGTGGCAGGTCCTTCTCCTCGACAACATCCAGGAACCGCTCGGCGCCGTCGTCGGCGTAGAACCGCTGCGAAGGAGTCGCCCCGAGACCGATCTCCACGCCGGGGATCTCCCGGCCTTCCTTGTCCACCGGTGCGCCGTTCTTCAGCGCCTCCTCCAGCACCTTCACCTCGTACGCGGTCCGCACGGTCGGGATGTGCTCGACCTCGGTGGGCGCGGTCTCCTGGACGAACGCGACGAACTTGTCCCTGTCGGTGACGATCGCCTTCGGCTCCGGCTCCGTCATGGCGACCTTGCCCAGCCGGGCGGCGCCGAGCTTGGCCGCGTTCTTGTCGCCGGGCTCCTGCTCAATAAACGGCGTCACGTACTTGAGAGCCGCGCTGATCTGCGACTGGCGCATCTTCAGCAGCGCGAACACCATCCGTGCGTCCTTCGGGGTCAGGTCGCTCATGCCGCCTCGTCTCCTCTCGGCGTGACGTGGACCTCGATGTCGTACTCCCAGCCGATCGCGTTCATCGACGCGTACCGGTGCTCCTTGATGCGCACATGGACGGGGATCGTGAACGGCTCCGCGTCATCCGCCAGCGGGCGCCCCCAGAGCACCTCACGGCCGCCGATCAGTTCTGGCTCGTCGCAGGCCAGGTAGTCGTGAATGTCGGGGAACAGGTCGTCCCCGCCCGCCGGGCAGTCCTGGCACGACAGCGACGGCTGCTCGCCGGGCTCGCCCTCGACCTGCCAGGCGTGCCCCGAGGGGCGGGCCGCGCACGCGGTGATGTCGCGGTCCCGCACCTCCAGCCAGTCGAGGAAGTTCGTCTCCTCAGACGGCTTCTCGGGTTCGATCTCGAAGAGGATCACGCGGCGGCTCCGTGCGACTCGGACGTCATCTGTCCCTTCAGCGCCCGCACGCGGGCCCGAACCAGTTCCGCTTCCGGGGCGGTGATCTCGCCGGCCTTGCCGAGCGGGTTGATCGCGGTCCACACGCCCTGAAGGGCGTCGAGGTTCGCGGCGTCTTCGGCTTCGCTCAGCAGCCGCTTGGCCGCGTCGGACAGGTTGTCCAAGTCCGGGGACTCGTCGCCGGGCTTCATCTCGGTCATGTCGCGGACGTTCGCCGCGGACGGATCACACTTGAGGGCGTCGAAGATGAGGCGTTCCAGCGTGAAGTCCGGCATCGGCTGCGGCTTGTCCACACCCGGGCGGATCTCCGCGTGAACCGAACGCGCTCCGACGACGATGGGCGGGTGCTCGCGGGACAGGCGGACCCAGACGGAGGCGTCGAAGGCGAGGTTCTTGTGGCCCTCCACCTTGTAGTCCTTCGACCCTTCGACCGGCCTGCCGGACGCGTCGAGGGAGGCGACCTCCTTGCCGCGGGCCGTCATGACCACGATCCCGGGGAAGGTCATCAGCACCGTCATCAGGCGCCGGTGCCGGGCGGTGGCGTCGTTCCACAGGTTCATGGGCACCTGCACCTCAGCGTTCGGATCCCGCTGCAGCCGCTGCTGGTTCGACCTCGACCCCTTGGCGCGGTTCGCCGCCCAGTCCTTGAGCAGGTCCCACTCGGCCGTCATCGAGTCGATGACCAGCACCACCGGCGGTTCGCCAGCGTCGGCCGCCCGGGCAGCTTCCTGCCGGATCTCTGCGACCTGGCCCACGATGTCCTGCCACGTGCCGTCGTGCTCCACCACGAGATAGCGCGCTCCAGGGATCGCGCCGTACTCGTCGGCGGCGCCCTCGTTGAGGTCGATCCAGTACGTCTGGCCGACCTTCTCGGAGGCGGACAGTTCGGCGGCAGCCCAGCTCTTGCCCGCCTTTTCTCCGCCTTCAAGGAGGACAACCGGCCAGGGCACCACGCCGGTGGGCTTCCTCGTCTTGATCGCCATCAGGCGTCGTCTCCCTTGTTCTTGGGGGCGCGGCGGCCGGCCTTGCGGATGCTCGCCCTGACCGTCAGCAGCCACGCCACGTGGTCCGTCACCGACTGCTCCAGCACTCGCGTGCACTCGTGGTCGTGCTGCACGACCAGACCGCGCCAACCGCGCTGCTTGCCGAGCCTGAGGACGTCGTCCATCCCGAGCAGGTGACCTGTCTCGGCCCAGACGCGGGTGATGACCGTGTTCACCTTCAGCCAGCGGCCCATCGCGGGAGCGGTCACGTCGCCTGCTCCTTCCGGTACAGGTCTTCCGCCTCGTCGCCGATCTCTGGGCCTCCGCCCACGGTCGGGCGTTGCCGTTCCACCAGGGCGGCGACCGCCCCGGCGTGGACCTCCAGGTGGTCACCTGCCGGGCGGGAGAGGATCTCCTCCTCCACTGCCATCCGGCGCACCTCGTGCACCGGCAGGCGCAGGCGGACAGCGGCGTCCGACAGGGATATCCACAGGGCGCTCATGCTCCCGCTCCCGCCTTCTCAGCGAGACGGGCAGCCTCAACGGGGTGGAGCGCGGCGACCGCGACGAGTTCCTCGTGCTCGGGCCGCTCCCGCCACCCGGCGAGGTCCACCCAGCCGCCGCTGTTGCGGCCGATTGTGGGCACCATGCGCACGTCTGGGCGGTGGATCCAGACGGTGTCGTCGTCCTCATAGCTGCTGACGATCCACGTGCCGTCCACGCCGTCCCAGGTGACGGTGTCGCCCTCGCGAGGCGTCCACGCGATCGTCTCGGCGTTCACTGCTCACGCTCCGGACGCTGCTCGGCGATCTGCGTCTCAGCCGCGTACAGCCACGGGTAGGTGCGCTTCTCCCACTCGTAGTGGTCGATCTGCTCGGCAACGGCCCTGGGCGTCGGGGGCAGCACGTACGTCACGACGCCACCTCACTGTCCTGCTCACCCTGCTCCGCGAGCAGAGCAGCGAGCGATGCGGCGTCAAGCAGCCGGTCCTTCTCCTGGCTGGCCTCACGCACCCGCGGGTCCCACGGGTCACCAGCGGCGAGGGCGATCACCTCCGCGGCGGGGATCTCAGGCTGCCGCTCGGTCAAGCACGCGGCCAGCAACGCCGTCCTCAAATGCCCGCCGCCGTTGTCGAGCCCGTACTCGTGGGCGTAAGCGGCGAGGGTTTCAAGTACCTTGGTCATCAGGTCTCGCTCTCAGGTCGTTGGTCCGACTTCGGGTTGAGCGGGGTCATCGCGAGGTCAGCCCTGGACGGCTGGCCTCGCGGCTTGTACGGGCTTGTGGTGCCGGCCGTCGTAGGAGTCCGCGGCGTCGATCTCGTACAGGAGGGAGATCCGCTGCGAGAAGGCGAGCGTCATCTCCGCGGCGGCGAGTCGCTCGATGGCGGTCATGCTTCAGCCCTCCTGCCGGTAAAGGCGGGACACCGAGCGGTCGGCGACGGGGATCCTCTTGTTGTTCGCAGTCGGAGGCGCTGGCCGCTTGCGCGGCGTGTCACGCGGCGGCGTCTGTGGCGTGCGCTTCTGTGTGGCCGGTCGCGTCTCGGCCTTGCGCTGCTGGGGCTCCTGAGCGGCGCCTCGGATGATCTCGGCGATCTGCTCGTCCGTCCAGAACACGTGGTGTCCGAGCTTGGAGCGCGGGATGTTACCGGCCGCGCCCTGCTGGTACATCCAGCTCTTGCTCTTGCCGACCAGCCTCCCCGCCTGCTCGGCATCGTGGCAGCCCGGGGGGATCACGCCGTCTCCTCAAGTGCCGTGTCGAATTCAACGACGTGGAAGAGGTCGTCGAAGGTCAGGCCGTACTGCTGCACGCGGAGGAGGAGGCGGGCTTGGAACTGGGGACCGGGGTCGGATCGTCCGCGGATGACGCGGCTGTATTGGCCTTGGTCAACCCCTAGGGCCTCCGCGACCTCGGTGGCGGTCTTGCAGCCGAGCGCCTCCTTGAGTTGTTCGTCCACTCCGGCGCGAAGTCGGATGGTTGCTCCTTGACTCATGTACATAGACATTAGCTATGTACATGGCGCAACGCAAGACGTTCGCGAGGTTGACTGGAACGGTCTAGGCCGTAAGGAGCTGGTGTTATGAGTGTGGCGCAAGAGATAGGGCGCTGACGTGGCGTTATGCACATATGCAAGCTGGACGGATCATGCACATAGCCCTATGCTCTTGTACATGGTCAAGAAGCCAAGCTGGCCCGTTGACCGCTTCCGCGAACTGATCGACCAAATCCTGCGGGACACCGGGCTGCCCCAGGTACAACTCGCTGCACTCGTCCCGATGGACCAGTCGCAGCTCAGCCGCTGGAAGGCCGGCACCAGCAAGCCGAAACACGAAAGCTTGCAGTCCCTCGGTGTCGCGCTCGCCGAGCACTACCCTCACCTCGGCATCGGGCCAGACGAACTCATCAACTCCGTGTATCCGCGAGACACAGGAGACACGCCGGCCGAAGACCGGATGGAGATCCGTGATGGCTCCAACCGGTACAAGGCGCGGCCCAGCACAGGCATCCCCTCCTTTGACGACATCAAGGACCCGACACCGGCAGAGGCCGCAATGCTCGCCGTGCTTGCCGCGGTGCATGAGGATGTCCGGCACCTGAAAGAGCAGTTGGCCGTGATGCAGGCGGAGCGCCAAGCAGATCACGACGAGAGGGAGCGGGACGGCCGTAACCAGAAGGGCGCGTGATTGTGCGCCCTTACACAACTGAACATTCCCCAACGCTGTGTAACAAAATGACCACGATCGGCTTTGAGGTCTGGACCTTTAATCGCGAATAGGCGTCACATAAAGGTCCCGGCAACTCATAACGGCGAGGGATAGGAAACGAAACTGCGCGTCCCTGGGGAGGTGCGGGCGTTTTGGCGTCCCCACGAAGCAATGGAGCTTCTCCGAAAGAACCGTCCTACGACAATTTGGTCCAAAAAGTGCTACGGCTGGTCCAGCGGCCCACGCGTGAGCGCGTCATTGCAGCAGAGGTCGCAAGGGCGCTCCTGGAGCGCGACAGGCTCGAACGCCAAGTGCGCGAAGTCTCCAACGACGAGGGCACACCCATCGAGGTCAGCCGCGCCATGCGCTCTCCAGCGGGCACCGATCAGGTCATCGAGCTGCGCTACGACGGCATGACAATCCGCGCCGCCCTTCACCCTTCCGGAAAACGAAACCCTGTCCGCGAAGCGAAAGTGTGGCACTGTTTGCGCGACAACGCGGTGGAGACGAGAAAGCGACGTCGGGGGCAGCATCAGTGAGCGAGGATGATGTTCAGGAGTACCGGCGGAAGCGATTAGAGCCAGAGATCGCGGCGATGTCCGTCGAAATTGACGAGGACGATGAACATCCGACAGTGATCGTCAATATTGATGACCCGACCGCGAAAGGCGTGATCAAAAAGATCATCGTCTGGATTCTCGCCATCGGCGGGATCTTCGAATGGGCTCGCCAGTCAGCGAAGCGCCAACTCGTCCTCCTTGCGGGGACAGCGACAGTCGTGTCCGGGAGCACTCTGGCCGTGAGCGAGATCTCCCGCAACGGGCCCGAGGCGGTCCCCACCCCGGTCATCGCCCAGCGGACCGTCACCCTGCCTCCTCCGCCCGTCACCACCTCAGCCACGGCGGTCCCCACTCAGTCACCTCCACAGGCGTCCTCAACCAGTCGACCACCTGAAACGCGAAGCCGACCGACAGGCGCAACGTCCGCCGCCCAGCCAGCACCCAACGTCGTTCCGTCCAGGCCGCGGCACACACCCAGCCGTACACCGGCGCGGCCGTCTCGATCGCCCACCCGAACGCCCACCACCAGATCCCCGGACCAAGCCGCCGATCGAACGCCCCAAGCCACGCAGACGACGCAACCCTCACAAGCTGACCAGCCTCTCGGTGCCGGCGATAACGGACCCCGGCCAGAACCCGAACCACAACCCACACGCCCGCCAAGCACCACCGCAGCGCCCGGGCCCACGCCGACCAGCCAGCCCGAACCTGAGCCTGCGACCGCTGCCGAGTGTGACGGCGTCATCGATATCAGGGTCAGCCTCGGGAACATCGACATCCCGGTATGCCTGCTCGGCTAGCCTGCGATCAATCCCTCACAACCCCTCAAGGAGCTGCCTCATGGCGTTCCACCAGATACGCAAGGACGGCGTCATCGTCGCCCGCTGGAAGCGGGCGGACGGGACGATCGGCACCAAGTCTCGGCATCCCGACACGAACGAGTACTGGAAAGACGGCGACGAGGCCGACGCGTGGGGCGCCTGGATGGAGGACCTCGAACTGCGAGGAATCGCCCCCGACTACCGGCGCAAGCCGAAGAAGAAGCCCGAGCCTGAACCCGAGCAGGAGGAGGCGGGGGATGCCGGCGTCACCGTGAACGAGTGGTTCGCTCGCTGGTGGGAAGGGCTCGACGTCGGCCTGCGTTCCCGCGGCAACTACGCCTACCTGTTCAGGGCGCACGTCTTGCCCGAGTGGGGCGACTGGGAGTTGGCCGACATCAAGGCGAGCGACGTCAACGCCTGGGAACAGCGGATGATCAAAGCCGGGTACGCGCGCGACGGGGTAGCTTCCGGCGCCCGGACAAGGCTCGCGACCTTGCTCGGCGACGCAGTCACCGAAGGATTGATCGGCAGCAACCCGGCGCTACGGCAACGTCACCGCGGGCGCCGCTCCGGCGTCGGGACCGCTGGCCGCGGGCGCGAGAAGAGTGCCATCACGCCGTTCGAGGCCGTGTGCCTCTCTGAGCGGATGGGCGTCCTGTCTGGGCGCGACGATGAGTTCATCTTCGGTGTGACGCTCGCCTGGGGGGCGCTGCGGTACGGCGAAGCGATCGGCCTGCAACGCGAGTACGTGCGGCTCGGCCGGATGCGCATCGACTGGCAACTGGTCGAGGACGGCGGCAGGTTCTACCTGGCCCCTCCGAAGGACGACTCGAACCGCGACGTCGACCTGCCGACGTTCCTGCAGGATCTGCTGAATCGGCAGATCGCCGCCCACCCGAACCAGCGGTGTCGCTGTACCCCGGTGACGATCGAGGATCAGGAGGAGCAGCCGTGCCAGGGTGGTGGCCCGTTCGTGTTTCTCGGGGAGCGTGGCGGCCATCTGCGGAACTCGAACTTCGCGCGCCGCGTCTTCGACCCCGCCGCGGATGGCTGGTATCCGACGTCGAAGGGCAAGAGGGGGACGAGGAAGCACCGCAAGGATGACAAGACCGGGCAGGCGTTCCAGCCCGTCCTGGTGGAGCTCGGCACGGCCTGGCCGGGTGCTCCGCTGCCGGCGTGGCCCGCCGCCGTTCCCGGGCAGCCGTATGAGGCGCCGCGGATCCGCGGGTATCAGAGGCGCCCGTTGGGGCTCGGTGTGAACGCGGCCTCTTCGCGGGCGGACTTGGTGGCGTTCGCGGTCGGTCAGGGCATCCCGGAGGAGGAGGCGCGCGATCTGACCCGTAACGCCATCTTGGATCTGTTCGTGCGGTCCAGGTATGTCGCTGAGGACGCTCCAGTGGCCTCGTGGGCACCGATCAAGGAGGGGGCGACCCCTCATGAGTTGGCGAGGCACACGCATTCGACGTGGCTGATGGATCTGGGGACGCCGCTGCAGCTTCGCGACGACCGGATGGGGCACGCGTCGCCGGAGATGCGCGGGATGCGCGGAACCTACACGCACGTGTCGCGGGAGTCGCGAGCGTGGC
This sequence comes from Nonomuraea rubra, assembly GCF_014207985.1. Taxonomy (NCBI): domain Bacteria; kingdom Bacillati; phylum Actinomycetota; class Actinomycetes; order Streptosporangiales; family Streptosporangiaceae; genus Nonomuraea; species Nonomuraea rubra. The sequence continues at coordinate 11,864,572 of NZ_JACHMI010000001.1, forward strand.
TGAGGGAGCAACTGGAGCGGCTGTGGCAGGACGCCCTGGCGCGGCGGGCGTGGTTCGGTCTTCACTCACCGGTCGCTGTTCTGGATGAGTTGCTGGCTCCGTTCCGTGACGGGAAGCGGGAGCCGATCGCGCCGTACGAGGCTCGGGGAGAGGTCTTGGAATTCCCTACCTCGCGTGCGGGTTAATGCCTCTCTATCGCGAATCCATCGCGAAAACGTCCCGACGATCAGAAACGCCCGGCTCCAAGTTTCCTCGGACCGGGCGTTTTGCCTGTTCAGGTTGCGAGCCCCCAAACGGAATCGAACCGTTGACCTTCTCCTTACCATGGAGACGCTCTGCCGACTGAGCTATAGGGGCCTGTCCGGCGCTGCGGACAGGTGTAACCATACACGGCACTCAGCGATGATGCGAACTCGTTCCGGCCGCCGCCGGAGCCCGCACCCGCCGCCGCGCCGGAAAGTCGATCACCTCGCACAGATCCGCCAGATCGACGTGCCTGGCCACCTCGGCCACCGAGGTGCAGTCAGCGACCAGCCACCCGTTCCTGCGCACCCGGAGCACCTGCCGCCCCGCCCGCACCACGCCGACGACCTCGTAGCCGTCGAGCCCGACCCATCGCCTGTCCATAGCGGCACAGATTAGCCGCGGGGTCTCTCATTTTTGCCCTGCCACAGGCGTTACCAGGCATACCGAATCGGTACGAATCCCAACTCAGTACCGGTAGTACCCGGCGAAGCCCTTCTTCCGGCCGATCTCGTCGACCCGCACCACGGCCCCCGTCTCCGGCGCGTTCATCATCTTCCCGCCGCCCAGGTAGACGCCCACGTGATGGGTCCTGACAGACCGCTTGCCGATCTTCCCGAAGAACACGAGGTCCCCCGGCCGGGGAGAGGAGACCCGGCGCATCTTGCGCACGTGGTCGTCGGTGTTCCCCGGCCCCAGCACGTCCTCGCCGTGCGCCAGCGCGTACACCCAGCGCGCGAACCCCGAACAGTCGAGCCCCCGCGTCCTGGCCGCCGGGCAGGGCTTGATCCGGCCCTGGTAGCCCCTGCAGGTGCCCTTGGACGGCCCGGGCGACGCGCCGTGGCCGCCGCCCCAGGAGTAGACGATCCCGCGCTGCTCGATCTCGTACGCGATGCGCACGATCAGCGGCGGCATGGACAGCCCCAGCGGCACGGAGGCCGTGGCGGTCAGCAGGAGCAGCGCCGCTGCCACAGCTAACCGCCGTCTCATCCCATACCCTCCCAAAAGTCACACTCTTGGGATTGATACTGCCTCTTTCGGGCTCTTATCGGGCCTTGAGGGTGAGCTTCACCGAGCCGACTGTCACGTACATGCCCACGGTGCCCTTCGACTTCCTGGGCTTGGTGGTGAACGTGAACGTCTTCTTCTGCCCGCGCGGCAGCTCGGCGATGGTGCAGCGCACCGCCGTGCCGCTGATGTCGCAGCCCGGCGCCCCGACCACGTTCTGCCCGCCGAACGCCTTGCCCGACAGCTTGACGTCCTTGACCGGGTGCGGCCCCGTGTTCCTGATCGTGACCGTGTAGGTCTTCCTGCTCCTGGCCTGGCCCGACACCGTCACCGAGGCCGGCGGGTTGGCCAGCGTGGCGAGCTGGGACTCCGAGCCGTTGAACGTGTTCCCGCCGCCGACCAGCGGCCCCTTGTCGGACGACTGCCAGAACGTGTACTTCTTCCAGCTCTTCGGCAGCTCACCGGGATCGCTGCCCCAGCGGGCCAGCCAGAGGGGGTTCGACTTGAACTTGTCGGAGTTCCCCGTGCACGTCTGCCACCAGCTCGTGGTGGTGTAGATGATCGCGTGCCGGCCGGTCGCCTCGTGGTACTTCTTCGTGAACGCCTTGAGCCAGCCGACCATGTCCTCGACGGACAGGTCGTAACAGTTGTTCTTACCGTTCGTGTCCTTGTACGGATTGTCCTCGATATCGAGCACTCCCGGCAGGGTCCGGCCGTCGCTCACCCAGTTGCCGCCGTGCTGCAGGAAATAGTCGGCCTGCGCTGTCCCATCGGTTTCGTGTGGTTGCGCAAAGTGATAGGCGCCGCGGATGAGCCCGGCCGCCGCGGCTCCGTCGTACTGGGCGGCGAAACGCGGGTTGGTGTAGTCGGCGCCCTCGGTGGCCTGCACGAACGCGAATTTCCCGCCTCCGGAAGCAACGCTCGCCCAGTCGATGTCGCCCGTCCAGTTGCTGACGTCCACACCGGGCACTCCGTCGGCCGCCTGCGCGACGCCGGTCATGCCGACCGTAGCAATTGCCGCTAATAACAAGAGACGTTTCACGCCGGAGATCCTTGCGGAGCCGTACACAATTCCGCAAGTCCGGGAATATCAATTTCCCGCGACGTCTCGACCCGAAAGACGGGACCCAGCCCGAGGGGTCGCGCCCCGGCCGCCCATTCCCGCCACCGCTCGTCCCCGGCCTCGCCGTCGTGGTGGATCGGGTGCCGTACGCGCTGCTCGTACCGGCGCCTGGCCAGCTCCGGCGGCACGTCGCACCAGACCTCGCGCACGCGCGGGCCCGCCTCGACGCCCGCCCGCCGCAGCCCGGCGAGCACCACCGGCCTCAGCGGCGCCAGCCAGGGGCTTTCCAGCACCGCGCCGCGACCGGCCACTGCCAGCAGGGTCCACATGCTCTCCCCCGCGGCCGCCCCCAGGCGCCTGCTCCACTCGCGCGGCGGCACGCAGTCGGGCCTGGCGAGCACGTCGGCCAGCGTCTCCTTGATGTCGTCCTTGCTGATGACGGGCCAGCCGAGCGCCTGCCCGAGCGCCCGGGCCACCGTGGACTTGCCGGATCCTGGCAGGCCGTTGACGAGCACGACGAGATCGCACATGCGCGGAATGCTGCCAGAAAATCGCTCCGCCGCGGAGAAACCGCAGTTCGGAGGGCCTGAATTCACCACGTCACCGGTGCCGCTCCTGACGGTGTTTCCGCAGGTAGGAGGCCGATATGAACGTAACATTCGCGTTTGCCAAACCTCCCCGAGACTGCACAAACTGGGGAATCGATCCAGCAACCGCCCCCGACCAGGGGTTTCTTCGCCATGCCCGGAGGAGGGCGACCATGATCCGTGCCCGGGGACTGACCCGAGTGTTCAAGATGAAGAAGGAGAGCGTGGAGGCCGTCCGCGGCCTCGACCTCGACGTGGAGGCCGGCCAGCTCGTCGCGTTCCTGGGGCCGAACGGCGCCGGCAAGTCCACCACCCTGCGCATGCTCACCACCCTCCTGCCGCCCACCTCGGGCACCGCCACGGTGGCCGACCACGACGTGGCCACCGACCCCAAGGGGGTGCGGGCCCGCATCGGGTACGTGGGCCAGCGCAACAGCGCGGGCGAGGACTTCCTCGTCCGGGACGAGCTCGTCAGCCAGGGCCGCTGCTACGGCCTGCGCCCGAAGGAGGCCGCCGCCCGCGCCGGCGAGCTGCTCGACCTGCTCGACCTGGCGCCGCTGGCCAAGCGCCTGCCCGGCACCCTGTCAGGCGGCCAGCGCCGCCGCCTCGACATCGCCCTCGGCCTCATCCACCGCCCCGACCTGCTGTTCCTCGACGAGCCCTCGACCGGCCTCGACCCCAAGAGCCGCGCGGAGATCTGGGAGCACATCCTGCGCCTGCGCGAGACGTACGGGACCACGCTGTTCCTGACCACCCACTACCTGGAGGAGGCCGACAGCATGGCCGAGCGAGTGGTGATCATCGACGGCGGCCGGATCATCGCGGACGGCACGGCCGAGCAGCTCAAGAACGACCTGGCCGGCGACCACCTCGTCATCACCACCAGCACCGAGGCCGAGGCGGAGACGGCCGCGCGGATCGGCGGCGGCACCGCCGACGGCGTCACCGTACGCCTGCGGGTCGCCAAGGCCACCGCCGCCCTGCCCGACTACCTGCGGACGCTGGACGCCGCAGGCATCAAGGTCGTCACCGCCGAGACCATCCGCCCGACCCTCGACGACGTGTTCCTCACCCTCACTGGGAGAAGCCTCACCGATGACGACATTCCTGCGTGACACCACCACCGTTTTCTCCCGCGAGATCAAGCCCAGCCTGCGCAACCCGGTCGGGCTGCTGTTCGAGATGGGGCAGCCGCTGCTGTTCCTGTTCCTGTTCGGGTCGCTGCTGGACGGGGCGGTCGGCTCGTCGTGGCAGTGGTTCGTGCCCGGGATCCTGGTCATGATGTGCCTGACCGGTCCCATGGGCGCCGGCTACACGCTGCTGGTCGAGCTGATCGGGGGCGCGATGGAGCGCCTGATGGTCACGCCGCTGAACCGCACGGCGATGCTGGTCGGCAAGAGCGTGAAGGCCATGCTGACGCTGCTCGTGCAGGCGGTGCTGATCATCGCCCTGGCCCTGCCGCTGGGCTTCGAGCTGCACCTGGCGGGCGTCCTGGGAGCGCTGGCGCAGCTCGTGGTCTTCAGCGTGGGGCTGGGGGCGCTCTCGTTCGTCCTGGCGATCAAGTCGGCCCCCGGCGGCACCCTGTTCTACATCGTCAGCCAGTCGATCATGTTCCCGCTGCTGCTGCTCTCGGGGGTGCTGCTCCCGCTGGAGACCGCTCCCACCTGGTTGCGGGTGCTCGGCCAGGTCAACCCCGTCACCTACATCGTGGACGCCCAGCGCGCCCTGTTCTCGGGCGACCTGGCCAACCCCTCGGTCCTGTACGGCACCGCCACCGCCTGCGCCATCGCCGCGATCGGCCTCTACCTGGGCAACCGGGCACTGCGCCGGGGCGTCTGAGCCGTTTTGACATCCGTTTCCCGTCGCCACCAGAGTGAGCTGGTGACTCTTGTGGTGGCGACGCGGACGGTGCCCTGGATCCCGGTGCCGCACCGCCTCGACGTGATCCTGTCCGAGACCCTGCCGCCGGTCGAGCGGACCACGTCGGCGTTCGCGTTCGTGTCCGACGCCGCCGGCCGTACGCTGATGACCCGCGTCGACCGCGAGGGCCGGGGCTGGGACATTCCGGGCGGCCACGTGGAGCCGGGCGAGGGCCTGGCCGAGACGGCGGCCAGGGAGCTGCACGAGGAGACCGGGCTGCGCCTGCCACCGTCCGGCCTGTCGATCTTCGCCTGGCAGCGCATCGAGCTGCTGGAGCCGCCGCCGGCGGACTACCGCTACCCGGCGCTGGCGTACATGGCGATGTTCCGCGCGGTGCTGCCGGGGCCCGGCGCGCCGACGCGGCCGCCCGCCGGCTCCGAGAGCACCGAGGCCGGCTGGCTGACCCGCGCGGAGATCGAACGGGTCTGCCCTGACCACACCTGGCTGGCGCTGCTGGGGGCCTGATGGAGCCCTGGCCTGGCGGCATCGGCCGCTGACCTCGGCCCGTTGGCCAGGCGAACCGATCACCTGCATCATGGCCCTCGTCCCGATTTGATCTACGTCGCGAGGAGTGTGCGGTGCTGAACCCCAGGGAGCCCGACTGGGCGCAGGTGGCCAGGGCGCTCGGGAAGGTGCTCGCCGTCACCGTGGTGCTCTACCTGGCCCTGGGCGCCGCCGATCGGGTGCTGTGGTTGTTCCTGCCCTCGGGCGACGAGCGCATGGCCCAGGTGCACGGCACCGCCGCCCGCGTCGCCAACCCGGACAAGCGCGTGTCCCACGGTTTCGACTCCGGCGAGAGGTTATTGCAGTCGGCCTATACGATATGGGCAGAGCCTCGCCTGGCCGGGTACAGCGAACCCGAGCGGTACGAGATCGTGGAGACCCTGTTCGGCACCATCCACGCACCGAACCTCGACGGGCCGTCCGGCAACCTGGGCAATGCGATCAGCGCCGTGGAGACCGGCCCTGACGAGGGAGAGAAGGAAACCGCCAGAAAGACCATCGACGCGCTGCCCCAGACGCTCGTGGCCACCGCGGTCGTGGAGTTCACGCACCCGATGTCCGCCGAGCAGCTCATCGCCTTCAACCGGAGACACATCCTCCGCGGTGGGCCCGACGTCTCCTACATCTACTCGCCGCCCTCGCTCTACGACGACTCCGACCCGAGTCCGCCTCGCAACGCGGTCGTGTGGAACCGCAACATGATCGAGGAGAACACCTGGGAGGAGTTCACCTACGAGCACGAGACCGAGCCCGGGACGGCGCTCCGGGAGTTCCGCAACTGGGTCGGGCTGCTCAATGAAGGGGACGATCTCAGCGAATTCGGCCTGGACTACCAGTGGCTGGCCCTGGCCGCCGAGGAGGGCGCCGTGTACGGGCTCGTCATGGACCGCTGGAAACTGGCCGACCTGCGTGCGCTGCTGCCCGACGAGGACGTGAAGACGATCCGGCTCGCCGACGTCACCTTCGACCTCGACCTCGGCTGACGAGGGGCAAGGAGGACGACACACCCCCCGCCACTCTCAACGTATAGCGCAACAGGGGGCTTGCGGCAAGACCCCGGTCGTACCGCACAATCGACGACCTGACCCCCTGCCGCGAGCAACCGATCGGAGCCGACCACCCGTGACCCCGCTGACCACCAGCGCGTTCGACCTCCCCGACCACCTCACCCCCAAGGCCGACCCGGCGCTGATCGCCCGCGACGAGCAGCACTTCGCGGCCATCGCGCGGAGCCTCGAAGAGGCGATCGCCGAGCTGTCGGACCGGCTCGACGCCGAGCGCAAGGCGCCGGGCGGCGCGGGCCGGCAGGCGCTGGACCGGGACCTGGAGATCCACCGGCTGACCGCCCGCCTGCGCGCGCTGCGCCGCTTCGGGCTGGACCTGTGCCTCGGCCACATGGTGAGCGCCGACGACCCCGAGCCCGTGTACGTCGGCCGCCTCGGCCTCACCGACAGCCAGGGCCGCCGCCTGCTGCTCGACTGGCGTTCGCCCGCGGCCGAGCCGTTCTTCGGGGCCACCCACGGCAACCCCATGGGCCTGGCCAGCCGCCGCAGGTACCGCTGGACCCGCGGCCGGATCAGCGACTACTGGGACGAGGTCTTCACCGCCGACGGGGCCGAGGGGCACGCCGCGCTCGACGACCAGTCCGCCTTCATCGCCAGCCTGGGCAGCAGCCGCTCGCCCCGGATGCGCGACGTGCTGGCCACCATCCAGGCCGACCAGGACGCCATCATCCGCGCCGGGTCGCGCGGCGCCCTCGTCGTCGACGGCGGTCCCGGTACGGGCAAGACCGTCGTCGCCCTGCACCGCTCCGCCTACCTCCTCTACTCCGACCCGCGCCTCGGTCACCGCCGGGGCGGCGTGCTGTTCGTCGGGCCGCACCAGCCGTACCTGGCCTACGTCGCCGACGTCCTGCCCAGCCTCGGCGAGGAGGGCGTGCAGACCTGCACCCTGCGGGACCTCGTCGCCGAGGGGGCCGCGGCGGCGGCCGAGACCGATCCGGAGGTGGCGCGGCTGAAGGCGTCCGCGGACCTGGTCAAGGCGATCGAGCCGGCCGTCAGGTTCTACGAGAACCCGCCCACCAAGGGGATGACGGTCACGACCCACTGGTCCGACATCTGGGTGGGCCCCGACGACTGGGCCGAGGCGTTCGCGGCGCCGGATCCCGGCACCCCGCACAACGAGGCGCGCGACCGGATCTGGGAGGAACTGCTCGCGATCCTCACGGACAAGCACGACGACGAGGACATCTCGCCCGACCTGCTCCGCAAGTCCCTGCTGCAGAACAGGGAGCTGCTCCAGACCTTCAACCGCGCGTGGCCGCTGATCGAGGCGGCCGACCTCGTCGGCGACCTCTGGTCCGTGCCCGCCTACCTGCGGATGTGCGCTCCCTGGCTGACCCCCGACGAGATCCGGCGGCTGCAGCGCGCGCAGGCCCAGGCCTGGACGGTCTCCGACCTGCCGCTCCTGGACGCGGCCCGCCAGCGGCTCGGCGACCCGGAGGCGTCCCGGCGCAGGCGCAGGCAGGAGGCCTCCATCGCCGCCGAACGCGAGCGCATGTCGCACGTCGTCGACAACCTGCTCGCGGCCGACGACGACGGCGAGGGCCTGGTGACCATGTTGCGCGGCGAGGACCTGCGGAGCAGCCTGGTCGACGAGAACGCCCTGCCCGCCGCCGACCCCGACCTGCTCGCCGGCCCGTTCGCGCACATCGTCGTGGACGAGGCCCAGGAGCTCACGGACGCCGAGTGGCAGATGTTGCTGCAGCGCTGCCCGTCCAGGAGCTTCACCATCGTCGGCGACCGCGCGCAGGCCAGGCACGGGTTCACCGAGTCGTGGCAGGAGCGGCTGGAGCGGGTCGGGCTCGACCGGATCAACCTGGCCTCGCTCAGCGTCAACTACCGCACGCCCGAAGAGATCATGGTCGAGGCCGAGCCGGTCATCAGGGCCGCGCTCCCCGACGCCAACGTCCCGGTCTCCATCCGCGGCACCGGCGTCCCCGTCCACCACGGAGCCGCCTCCGAGCTGGGCTCGATCCTCGACGGCTGGCTCGCCGCGCACGCCGACGGGACGGCCTGCGTCATCGGCGATCCCACGTTCGAGGAGACGGCCCGCGTGCGGTCGCTGACGCCGGAGCTGTCGAAGGGGCTCGAGTTCGACCTGGTCGTCCTCGTCGACCCGGGCTCCTTCGGTGACGGCATCGAGGGGGCGGTCGACCGGTATGTCGCGATGACGCGAGCGACCCGGCAGCTCGTCATCCTCACGAGCTGACCGGCACCCGCGTCAGTGGCTGCCGGACAGCTCCCCTGACAGGGTGCCGTGCATGCGGGCGCTGGGCTGGTTGAGGCCGACGATCCGGACGGTCTTGCCGCGGGCGGCGTACTTGGCCTCGACGGCGTCCAGGGCGGCCACGGAGGAGGCGTCCCAGATGTGCGCGCCGGTGAGGTCGATGACCACGTCGGCAGGGTCGTTGGCGTAGTCGAACTGTGAGACCAGGTCGTTGCTGGAGGCGAAGAAGAGCTCCCCGGTGACCGCGTAGACGACCTGCTCGCCGTCGGGGTCGAGGCAGGAGGTCACCTGGGCGAGGTGGGCGACGCGGCGGGCGAAGATGACCAGGCCGGTCAGGGAGCCGACGACGACGCCGATGGCCAGGTTGTGCGTGGCGACCACCACGGCGACGGTGATCACCATGACGCCGATCTCGCCGGCGGGCATGCGCCTGAGCGTGGCCGGCGCGACGGAGTGCCAGTCGAACGTCCCGAACGACACCAGGATCATGACGGCGACCAGGGCGGCCATCGGGATCTGGGAGACCAGCGGGCCGAAGACGATGCACAGCACCATGAGCAGCACGCCGGCGGTGAACGTGGACAGGCGGGTGCGGGCGCCGTTCTTCACGTTGATCATGGTCTGGCCGATCATGGCGCAGCCGCCCATGCCGCCGAAGAAGCCGGTGACGATGTTGGCCAGGCCCTGCCCGATGGACTCGCGGGTCTTGGAGGAGTGGGTGTCGGTGATGTCGTCCACGAGCTTGGCCGTCATCAGCGACTCCATCAGCCCGACCAGGGCGAAGCCGAACGCGTACGGGGCGATGAGGGTGAGGGTGCCGAGCGTGAAGGGCACGTCCGGCAGGCCGGGCACGGGCAGCGAGGAGGGCAGCACACCGCGGTCGCCGACGGTCGGCACGGCCAGGTGGGCGCCGATGGTCAGCGCGGTGAGCGCCACGATGGAGATCAGCGGCGCCGGGACGGCCCTGGTCAGGCGGGGCAGGAACACCATCAGCGCGAGCGCGCCGCCGACCAGCGGGTAGACGACCCACGGCACGTCGATCAGCTCCGGCACCTGGGCCATGAAGATCAGGATGGCCAGCGCGTTGACGAAGCCGACCATTACGCTGCGCGGCACGAAGCGCATCAGCCTGGCCACGCCGAGCGCGCCGAGCACGATCTGGATGAGGCCGCCGAGGATGACGGTGGCGATCAGGTAGCCGAAGCCGTGCTCGCGCGCCAGCGGGGCGACCACCAGGGCGATGGCGCCGGTGGCCGCCGAGATCATCGCGGGGCGGCCACCGGCGATGGCGATGACCACGGCCATGGTGAACGAGGCGAACAGGCCGACGCTGGGATCGACCCCCGCGATGATCGAGAACGAGATCGCCTCGGGGATGAGCGCGAGGGCCACCACCAGGCCGGACAGGATCTCGGTACGCGCCACCGAGGGCGTGAGCCAGGCCGGGCGGCCGGGCACGAATGAGCTGAGCAAAAAAAGTCCTTCAACCGGGGGCGAGCGGCGGGGAGGCATGGTGGCTCGCCACATGCGGCCCGGCCATGGCCAACTCTACCGGCGCGGACCAAACCCACCGTGGTGGCGGCGTCAGTTGGGCGAGTGGCGGCGGACCTCGTCGGGCCAGGCCAGCGGGATGCCGAGAGCGCCCGTCAGGAGATCCTGGAAGCGGGTGAGCTCCTCCCTGCGCACCTGGGCCGGGGTGAGACCGGTGTCCAGGCAGTACGCGGCGAGAGCCCCCGCGGCCTCGCCGATGGACCACTCCACGGGGTGCAGCCGGTAGGCGCCGTTGGCGATGTGGGTGGTGCCGATGTTCTTGTTCGCCGGCAGCAGGTTGGAGACCGCGGCGGGGATGAGGGCGCCCAGCGGGATCTGGAACGGGTAGGAGGGGATGTCGACGTACGTGCGGCCGTTCGTCGAGGGATGCAGGTCGATCCGGTAGTAGCCGATGCCCACGCTGTCGCCGAAGAGCTCCGAGCCGGCGCCGGGGCCGCGCATCTCGCACCCGATGTGCGCCTCGGTCACCCGGAACAGCGGCTCGATGCGCCGCGACTCCCGGATGTACGGCTCCTTCGCCAGTCCGTCGGCGGTGCCGAGCACGTCGCCGCGCAACAGCAGCTCCGGGTAGCCGTGCCCGCCACCGGCCCGGGGCGCCTCGGTCTGCATCCAGTGCACGAAGGAGAGCGTCAGGTCGCGGGCCCTGGCCAGCGCCTGCTCGCGGGTCCCGGCGTCCACGCCGATGAGCGGCAGCTCCCAGTAGTCCGTCTGCGGCCAGTTGACCAGGGTGACGTCCCCGCCGGTGAACGTCTCGTCGAGCTGCGTGCCGGCCAGGATCCTGCGGTAGTGCCACAGGCCGCGGTCGTCGTGGCGGGCCGCCTCCAGGGGGTCGCGCAGGAAGAGGGGACGGTCCCGCTCGGCCAGCGTGATCGGGTGCACGTCGATCCAGGAGAGCTGGGAGCCCGGCCACCTCTTGTCCACGGTGTCGCGCCAGTAGCGGTAGTCCTCCGGCTCGTCGATCACGTGCGACTCGCCGTGCCGGTATTCGAGGGCGGCGCACCAGGTGATGGCCTGCTGGTCCATCGGATCGGCCTCCGGGGGCGCGTGCAGCTCCCCGGTGTCCGCCCGCGACTCGGCGCCGACCACGTACGGCACCCCTGCCAGCTCCAGCAGGTCCCCGAGCTCGGTCGCGTCGATCACGAGCCCGCCCGCCAGCTCCCGCAGCTCACCCGTGCGGCGGTCCCGTACGGTCACCGAGGTCACGCGATCCCCGTCGCGGGCGGCGGCCACGGGCTCGTGCTCCCGCAGCAGGAACAGCCGGCCGTCCGCCACCCACGGCGACAGCAGCTCGTCCAGCACGGCGGCGGCGACCCGGGGCTCGTGGCAGAGCGCCGAGACGAAGCCGCGCCCCGGGTTGAGCCGCGGGTCGGCGCGGGCCTCCGGGGTGAGCGGGTAGTGGCGGCGGTAGTGGTCGCGGATGCGCTCGCGCAGGTCGCGGTAGCCGGCGGAGACGAGGTCGCCCTCGATCCACGGGTGTTCGTCGGGCGGCACGCCCTGGCTGGTGAGCTGCCCGCCCAGCCAGTCGCTCGTCTCGGTGAGGATGACGCTCCTGCCGAGGGTGAGAGCGGCCCGGGCGGCGGCGACACCGCCGAGGCCGCCGCCGATGACCAGGATGTCTGCAGTGTGATTCACGGATCCCCGAATCGTGGTGATGGTGGAGAGAAGGGCGTTCAGCCCTTGATGCCGCCCTCGGACAGGCCCGCGATGAAGCTCCGCTGGTTCAGCAGGAACACCACCATGACGGGCAGGCTGACCAGGATGGTCGCGGCCATCAGAGCGCCGTACTTGACGTCGCCGCTGGAGGCGAAGGTCGTGATCGCCAGTTGCACGGTCGTGCTTCTGGCCGAGGTGGAGGTCACCAGCGGCCAGAGGAAGTCGTCCCAGACACCGGTGAAGGAGAAGACGGCCACCAGGGCCAGCAGCGGGCGGGCCAGCGGCAGGTAGACGCTGAAGAAGATGCGCAGCTCCCCCGCCCCGTCGATGCGGGCCGCCTCGCCGAAGCCCTTGTCCAGGCCCGCGAAGTACTGCCGGGACAGGAAGATGTTCATCGTCCCGACGAGGTACGGCAGGAGCAGCCCGCCCACCGAGTCGAGCAGGCCGCTGCCGCCCCGCCCCAGCAGGTCGTTGCCGCCGGCCAGCGGGAAGTTCTTGGCCATGAGGAAGAGCGGGATCAGGGTCACCGAAACCGGGATCGCCACGGTGGAGATCAGCGCGTAGAAGGCGACCTTGCTGCCGGGGAACGGCAGGTGGGCGAAGGCGTACCCGGCGATGACCGGCACGACGCAGTTCACGGCCACGGCCACGACGGTGACGATGGTCGAGTTGGCGAACGCCTGGCCGAGGTCGGCGGTCTGGACGGCGGTGGCGAAGTTGTCCAGCGTCGGATCGTCGGGCAGGAACCCGACGCCGGAGACCGCCTCGCCCTCCGGGGTGAACGCCAGCCTGAGCATCCACAGGAACGGCAGCAGCACGACGCCGGTGACCAGCGCCAGCACGAGGACCCGGGGCCACGTACGCGATGAGGTCATGCCTTCCTCCCCTGGCTGAACCTGATCGCGATGACCGACAGCCCGGCGATGAAGGCGAACAGGACGAAGGCCATGGCGGACGCGCTGCCCATCTGGTTGTACTGGAACGCCTCGGTGTAGATCAGGTAGTTGACCGTGGTGGTGCTGCCGTAGGGGCCGCCCTGGGTCAGCACGAAGATCTCGGAGAAGCCCTGGGCCAGGTAGATGATGTCCATCGCCAGCACGTACGTGAGCATGGGCCGCAGGCCGGGCAGCGTGACCGCCAGGAACTGCCGCCAGGCGTTGGCGCCGTCGACCCGGGCCGCCTCGTAGAGGTCACGCGGAACGGTCTGGAGCCCGGCGAGCAGCAGCACCATGTTGCTGCCGAGCGCCTTCCACACGCGCATCGCCGAGGCCGCGTTGAGCGCGGCGTCCTCGTCGGCGAGCCAGCGCTGCTCGGGCAGGCCGAACAGGCCGAGCAGCTCGTTGACGACCCCGTTGTCGGAGTAGATCCACAGCCAGATCATGCTGACCGCGGTGAGCGAGACGATGTGCGGCACGTACATCGCCGTGCGGAAGAAGCCGACCCCGCGGAAGGACCGGTTGCACAGCATGGCCAGGACGAGCGCGATGACGACGGTGAACGGCAGCACCTGCAGCACGTACCTGCCGGTGACGAGCAGGGCGCGGCCGAACTCGGGGTCGTCCAGCAGTGCGCGGTAGTTGTCCAGGCCGATGAACTCGGGGCCGGACCGCTTGATCGGGCTGTATTCGCTGAAGCTGAGCACCAGGCCGTACAGGACGGGGCCGAGCTGGAAGATCACCACGTACAGGGCGGCGGGCAGTACGAACAGCACCCCGAACAGGGCCGGGCGGCTCGGCGGCCATCGCCGCGGAGTCGTCGCGCCCGCCGACCTGGCGGTGGCGGGTCGGTCAGGAGCTCGAAGCAATGATCTTGTCCATTTCCGCGGCGGCCTGCTTCAGCGCCTCGGCCGGTGGCGTCTTGCCGTGCAGCGCGCGCTCCAGGCTCTGGCCCATCGCGTGGCGCATCTGCACCCAGCCGACGACGTTCGGGTTGCCCTTGGCCGCGGGCAGGGACTCGACGGCCTTCTTCAGCTCGGGGTTCTTGGAGACGTACGCGGAGTCGACGGCCGAGGCGCGGGCCGGCAGGACGCCGAGGGCCTCGGCGTAGGCGACGCTGGTCTCGGGCTGGAGCATGTGCGTGATGAAGGCCCAGGCCTGGTCCTTCTGGACGCTGTCCTTGTTGATCATCAGGCCGTTGGCGGCGCCGCCGAACGACCTGGCCTCGTGGCCCTCGACGGCGGGCGGCGGGATCAGGCGCAGGTCCCGGTCCGGGCCGGCGTCCTGGTACTTCTTGATGTCGCCCGAGCTGCTGAGCTGCATGGACGCTTCCCCGGTCACGATGGGCTGCTGCGCGTGCGGCGAGCCGCCCCATTCGGTGCCGAGCGTGTTGTCCACGGCCTGCGCGCCCTGGTAGAGGCCGGTCAGGTACTCCAGCGCCGCGACGGCCTCCGGCGAGGTCAGGGCCGACTTCTTGCCGTCGGGGGTCAGGAAGTCGCCGCCGTGCGACCACAGCAGGGTGGCGTACGACTGCTGGATGCTGATCGGGTTGCTCGGCATGATCAGCCCGGCGCGGGTGATCATCCCGCCCTCCCGCTTCGTCAGCTTCTCGGCGGCGGCCCTGACCTCCGCCCACGTCTTGGGCGGCGCGTCGGGGTCGAGCCCGGCCTCCTTGAAGTCGGCGCCGCTGTAGACGAGCATCCGCAGGGTCATGATCAGTGGCGCGATGTACTGCTTCCCGCCCACCACGCCGCCGTCCAGCGCCGACTTGAGGTCCTCACGGTCGCTCGCCGGCAGCTTGGCCACGTACGGGGTCAGGTCCTCGACGCGGTCGTTGGCCGCCAGGTCGGCGGTGGCGGCGACGCCGTGACCGATCACGTCGGGCGCGGTGCCCGCCGCGAAGGCGGCGTTCAGCTTGGGCGACATCTCCTCCCAGTCGACGTAGGTGATCTCCACGTCGGTGCCGCTCGCCTTCTCGAACGCCGGCACGATCGTCTCGTTGACCAGCTTCATCTCGGCCTCGGCGTTGCCCGGGAACCACACGGTGAGCGGGCCGCCCGCGGTCTCGGTCCCGGATGGAGGTTCGCCGCCGCAGGCGGACAGGGCCATGGCGGTCAGGCAGCCGGCCAGGGCAGCCGACATCGATCTCTGGGCTCGTCTCATCGTGAGGTCCCTCGGGGTGTCGCAAAGCAGATGGATCGGGGGTGTGGAGGTCAAGGAGGCCGGGCCAGCGTGGCGCCCGGCTCGAAGCCGCAGGCCAGCCGCTCGTGGTGGGTGAGCTCGCGCCTGCCGTCCAGCACGTCGAGCAGGATCTCGACGGCGCGGGCCCCGATGGCCCGGAGCGGGACGGTGACGTGGGTCCAGGCGTGCGCCGTGTCGCCGCCGGCCGTGTCGAGGCCGACGACGGAGAGCCGTTCAGGGATGGGCACGCCCGCGCCGGCGCAGATCGCGGCGAGCTCCTCCAGGTGCGTGGCGCTCTCCACCACGAGCACGGTCGCGGAGAGAACCGGCTCCAGCACCCTGGCCGCGCCGCGGCGGGCGGCGGTTGATCGTTCCTTCGGACATGCGGTCCTTTCACTCGGCCAAGGCGCAGTCCCCGACCTGACCGGTTCAGGACAGGATGCCGCGCAGCCCCTTGGCCAGGAACAGCAGGCCGAAGACCATGACCAGGAGCAGCGTGAGAGCCCCGTTGTGCAGGATGAGCCAGGCTCGCAGCCGCGCCAGCCGTTCCTCTCCGCCCTCGCGCATCGTCAGGACGTACGGGACGAGCACCCCGACACTGCCCAGCACGACGAAGACCGCGGCCAGCACGGCCTGCTGCACCAGCGAGAGGGGCACCCGCCCGGCCGCGATCGCGCCGCCGATCAGGGAGGTGAGGTTGACCGGGTTGGCCACGATCAGCGCGGTCGCCACCCCGGCGATCTTCGGCTTCGTCATGGCGTCCATGGCCGCGATCCACCTCGGCACCCGCGGCGCCTGCCCGGCCGCTCTCCTGGCCGCCCGGCGCCCGCCGGCGTACGCGACCGCCAGCAGAGCCAGCCCGACGGCCAGCGCCAGGTAGGACAGCCACGCCGGCTGCCGGCCGTGGGCCCCCGCCCCCAGCGCGCCCAGCAGCGCGGTGAGCGCCAGCAGGACGAGCCAGCTCACCACCAGCCACGCCAGCTCGAACACCGTCGCCTTGGCCCGGCCGCCCGTGCTGACGAGCAGCGCGATCACGGCCACCACGGGAAAGGGGGAGACGATGAGGCCGAGCGTGTAGGGCAGCATGTCGGCGAAGGCTTCACCCACGAGGTTCCTCCTGCTGGTACGCGGCGGCGGCTGTCACAGCAGCCCCGTCAGCCTCGCCTGGCTTGTTCCCTCGCCGGCCCACACCGACGCGACAAAGGGGACGCAAAGGCACGTTCTTGGCGTCGGCGCTCCCCGTCATGCCCATTCTTGGACTCTCCCTTGCCTTCTTCACAGGCCCCGCCGGGCAGCACCGTCGCATGGCAGACCTTCCCTTCCATGACCGGGCGGACTTCGACGACGCCGAGCGCGGCTTCATCGCCAAGCTGTCCCCCGCCGTGGTCAAGGCGGCCGACGGCAAGGTCATCTGGGACAACGACGCGTACGCCTTCCTGGACGGCGAGTGCCCGCAGACCGCGCACCCGAGCCTGTGGCGGCAGGCGCAACTCTGCGCCAAGCAGGGGCTCTTCGAGGTCACCGAGGGCATCTACCAGGTACGCGGCCTCGACCTGTCCAACATGACCCTCGTGGAGGGCGAGCGCGGCGTCATCGTCATCGACCCGCTCATCTCGACCGAGTGCGCGGCGGCCGCCCTGCGGCTCTACCGCGACCACCGGGGCGACAGGCCGGTCACCGGCCTCGTCTACACCCACTCCCATGTCGACCACTTCGGGGGCGCCCGCGGCGTCACCGACGGCACGGACATCCCCGTCATCGCGCCCGCCCGCTTCATGGAGCACGCCGTCTCCGAGAACGTCCACGCCGGCACCGCCATGAACCGCCGCGCCGCGTACATGTACGGCCAGCACCTGCCGCGCACCCCGGAGGGCCAGCTCGGCTGCGGCCTGGGCATGGGCACCTCGACCGGCACCGTCTCGCTCATCCCGCCCACCCTCGACATCACCCGCACCGGCCAGGAGGAGACGGTCGACGGCGTCCGCATCGTCTTCCAGCTCACCCCCGGCACCGAGGCGCCGGCGGAGATGAACTTCCTCTTCCCCGACCGGCGCGCCCTGTGCATGGCCGAGAACGCCACCCACAACCTGCACAACGTGCTCACCCTGCGCGGCGCGCTGGTCCGCGACACGCGCGTCTGGTCCCGCTACCTGACCGAGGCCATCGCCCTGTTCGCCGCCCAGGCGGACGTGGCCTTCGCCTCCCACCACTGGCCCACCTGGGGCCGGGAGCGGATCGTCACCTTCCTGTCCCAGCAGCGCGACCTGTACGCCTACCTGCACGACCAGACCCTGCGCATGCTGAACCGCGGCATGACAGGCACCGAGATCGCCGAGGTCATGCAGCTCCCGCCCGCCCTGGAGCAGGCCTGGCACACGCACGGCTACTACGGCTCGGTCAGCCACAACGTCAAGGCGATCTACCAGCGTTACCTGGGCTGGTTCGACGGCAACCCCGCCCACCTGTGGGAGCACCCACCCGTCGAGCAGGCCCGCCGCTACGTCGAAGCCTTCGGCGGCACCTCCGCCGTCGTCGCCCTGGCCGGCCGCTACGTACAGGAAGGCGACCTGCGCTTCGCCGCGACCCTGCTCAACCACGCGGTCTACGCCGACCCCGCCGACTCCGCCGCCCGCCGGCTCCTGGCGCAGGTCTACACCCGCCTCGGCCACGGCGCCGAGAACGCCACCTGGCGCAACTTCTACCTGACCGGCGCCGGCGAGCTGACCGGCGGGCCGTCGAAGGCCGCGACCGAGACCGTCTCGCCTGACCTGCTCGGCGCGCTCACCGCGGAGCAGATCTTCGACTCGCTCGCCATCCGCGTGCACGGTCCCGACGCCTGGAACGAGCGCTTCACCATCGACTGGCACCTCACCGGCACCGGCGAGCACCATCGGACCACGATGTCCAACGGCGCCCTGATCCACGAGCCGAACCCGTCCGGCGACGGCGCGGACCTGACGCTCCGGCTGTCCAAGGAGCGCCTGATGAGCCTGCTCACCGGCGACGGGGACGCCGCCGGCCTCGACCACGACGGCGACATCACCGTCCTGCGGCGGCTGACCGCCGTCCTGGAGGAGCCCACACCGGACTTCCCCATCGTCACCTCGCGCTAGGGAACGTGCTCCCGCCGGCCTGGGGAAACGTGCCCCTGCCGGGCGTCCGCCGGAGAGGTGTCGATCGCGGCGCGGCGCCGTGCCGCGATCGCCGCCCGGCCCCGCTCGCCGAGCTTCCGCACGGCGACGAACGCGCCCCGCACGCTGACCCTGTCGAAGCGGTTGTCGGGCCGGCTGTCAGGGGTCCAGGCCACCGCCAGCATGCCCCCCAGCAGGCCCAGGATCATGCCGACCAGAAAACCGCCGAGGTTGGAGTAGACGAAGGAGGCCATGGAGAGCACCACGACCACCAGGCCGAGGAAGACCCGCTGGGCGGGTTGCAACCAGACGAGCACCCCCGCCATGATCATGATCAGGGCGATCAGGTAGCTGACCCCGACCGCGCCGAACCTGATGGCCACCGGCAGCGCGTCGAGCGCGAGCGGGATGCAGAGCAGTTCCGCCCCCGCCGCCACGATGAACAGCCCGCCCCAGAACGGCCGCGACCGCCGCCACGACCTCACCGTCTGCCGCCTCGCGCCCTGGCGCGCCTCCCGGCTCAGTAGCATTCGCGCTCACCCCGCACCGCGTCGAGGCTGAGGTCCGGCAGGCTGAACGTCGCGGCCGTGGCGGCCCGCGGGCTCAGCCTGACGTTACGGAGGGTCACCGCTCTCGCCTGGCTGCCGAAGCTGCCGGGTGGGCCGCCGAAGCCGGGAACCTGGTCCAGGGTGGCGGCGTCCCGGCCCAGCTCCAGGTCGCGGAGGTAGGCCGCCGTCCGCCCTGTCTCCAGCTCGATCACCAGATCGTCGATCGTCACCACGTTGCCCGCCCGGCCTCCGGTGAGCAGGATCGTGATGGTGCCCATGGGGGTCCGTACGAGCGCGCTCTGGCACAGGTCCGTGACCACGGCGTGCCGGACGCCGGTCGCGATGACGGGAATCTTGCGGCCCTTCCTGGTCTCCACGAGGTCGCTGGCCAGCGTGAAGCCCTGGCCGCGCAGCTCGCCGACGGCGAGCTTGAACGCGTTGCCCGAGACCACGAACGTGGCACCGATCACCCCCTGAGCCGTGGCGCCGACCAGCAGCGACGTCATCACCGTGACGGGAGCGAAGATCAAGGCGAAGCGCTTCCAGCGCACGCGTCCCTGCTCAGCCATGGGCTCCCCTTCGTTCCGGGTGCTCGAACGTGAATCATCACGGACAGTGACAGTCGGCCTATTTGACGAGCATGGGTGACATGTGTGGCGGTTGTCGACGTACTCGCCGGGTGCGGCGGTGGTCATGACCTGCAACTGGGCAAATTTGCCCGAACAGGCGTCCCCCGGCGGCCGAGCAGCGGTCAACCACGTGGCGCGTACATGATCACCAGGACGCCCGCCAGGCAGATCACCGCGCCGATGACATCCCAGCGATCGGGCCGGAATCCGTCGACGACCATGCCCCAGGCCAGGGACCCGGCGACGAAGACACCGCCGTAGGCGGCCAGGATGCGGCCGAAGTTCGCGTCCGGCTGCAGTGTGGCGACGAAACCGTACAGGCCCAGCGCGATGACGCCGGCGCCGATCCACAACAGGCCGCGCTGCTCGCGCACACCTTGCCAGACCAGCCACGCACCACCGATCTCAGCGAGCGCTGCCAGGGCGAACAACACCAGAGAGCGAACCATCGTCATGGCCGGTAGTACACCGCATGGCGGTCCGGCGGGGCCCCGCCGGACTGTCGGCAGCGCATCCGGCACCTCGATCAGTGCACCGTATGGCGGAGCGGCTCGGCCTGGTCGGCGACGAAGCGCAGGCCCTTGGCGGCCAGGTGCCTCTCCACCGTGTCAGGGCCTTGGGAGGCGGTCTCGGGCAGCAGGTAGTACTCCTCCAGGATGGCGCGGGCGGTGTCGTCGTCGCTGACGGCGCAGTCCCAGATCACCTGCTCGCCCTCCACGCCGACGTCGAAGGCGAAGAACGCGCAGCAGGCCTTCTCCCGCGCGGCCAGGTCCCGTACCCACGCCACCACGCCGGGCTCGGCGCGCAGGCGGAAACGGATGCCCTGGCCGGTCTTCTCGCGATCGACGAGATACCGGCCGAACAGGTGCGCGTACTCCTCCAGGCGTTCCCGGGCGGTGTCGGGAGCGGTGCTCATGTCGCAGACGATCGGGGTGGAAGCGGCGGGGATGTCCACGGCGGACTCCTTCGTGGTGGGTTGCCGGCACTCTTGTGCCGCCGTGACCCTGACCGTAGAGTCTGGACCTAGGTCCAGAGTCAAGAGGTGAGCCGCGTGAAAATCGGCCAGGTCGCACAAGCAGCCGGGGTGAGCGTGGACACGGTCCGCTTCTACGAACGGCGCGGCATCCTGCCCACCGCCGAACGCAGACCGTCGGGGTACCGCGTCTTCAACCCCACGGCGGTGGATCGCATCCAGATGGCCAAGGCCCTGCAGGAGCTCGGCTTCACCCTGGACGAGGTCGTCGATGCCCTCGCAGCCCATGACCAGGGCGGCGCCACCTGCGACAGCGAGCGCTGGCGGCTGGAGGCGGTGGTGGACCGGATCGACGCCAGGATCGCCGAGCTGACGCGAGCCCGACGCGCAGCCGCAGAGAGCCTTCAGGACTGCCATGCGGGCCGATGCCGCCTCACCACCGTCACCCGGCCACCTCACGGACCTGAACAACCGGACACGACATGAGAGAGGCCCACCACCGCGCTCCCGCCGACCGCACACCTCTCGTCCCCTCCGTGCCATCTTCGTGCGGCCATCACTGAGCTGTCATCCACAATGGACCAGTGCGAGGATCGTGGGTACATACAGGCCGACTCTGGACGAACGGCGATCCGTTCCTCGCTGTCGACGCTGCACTACGCGGCGCGTGGCATGGCTTCAGCGACAACCACTACGACGACATCGTGGATCTCGGCCCGGACGACACCAACATCCGGGTAGGCGCCGGCCTGGCAGCCCTCATCGGCACCGACGGAGTCGTCCGCGATGACAGCTGGCTGGAGGTCTTCCAGGCCGAGAACGGCGGCATCGCCATTGTCCAGGCATCCGGTCCCGACTACCCGCGGGTGCTGACCGAGGCCCTCCGCCACCCGGACACCGACGACGAACCCGGCGACCCGCTCATCGTGCACAGCGGCGAGCTCGCCCTGTTCAGCGCCGCATGCGACGGCACCGGCCCTCACTCCCAACCCCTGGTCCCCGCCCGCCCAGGACCGACGCCATCGGTGCACGGAAGACCATCGCACGACGGCGATCCCGGCCTTCTGATCACGACGACGTACACAACGTTCGCGTTCAAGGTCCGCTGGTACACCCAGCTGGACGAAGAGAACTGCTTCGCCCGGTGGCTCCTGACCCCCGCCGCAGTGTCAACGCCGGCCCCCACGGCACGTCAGTAGCAGCGCCAGTCCCAGTCCCAGTTGTGGGAGTCGTACGCCTCAACGATGACCCGGCGCCCACCAGCAGAGGCATCGTCCTGGAAGTACAAGGAAATCATCGCCTTGTGCTCGGCTCCGGCAATCGTGGCGCCGTCGTAGTAGCGGCGGATTTCCTGCGGCGAGAGCGCCGTCTCGAGTGTGATGCGAACGCGGTAGTCGCAATAGGAGCCACTGCCTCCCGCCAGGTTCTTCCCGAAGGTCACATCGCGATCCATGGGGAACGCATCCCGGCTACTTGGCGGGAGCGGGTAGGCGACCACCCGCTCGTAGAAGGCTTCGAGCCGGGCGTCATCACGCCACACCGGGTTCATGACCAGCAGGAACAGCCCGACCAGCGGGATGACCACACATGCGGCCAGAACCACCCACACGGCTCGCACCAGGCCCCCCGACATATCCGGCCATTCCTTCAATCGACTGTCTATCGGATCGGCGACACGGTCGTCACCTCATTCCTGAAGCCATGTTGCGAAACGGCCTGGCCTGTGACCCCTTGCGTCGGCAAAGGCGCAGACCAGGCCTGTCGGCTCAGAGGTGGGTCGGTTCCCGTCCGGCGAGCTGGTCCCCGGGTTGCTGGAGTGCGCCGGGCCAGTGCAGCATTTCGCAGCGCAGGGCGGTGAGGTGCTCGTTCATGTGCCGGCGGAGGCCGGCGAGTTCATCGCCGAGGGCGGCGAGGTCCTGCCGCATCTCGCTGCGGATGTCGGCGAGTTCGGTCATCACCAGGGTGATGCCGATCGAGGTGGTGTCCACGCCCGTGCGGGCGCTCGTCTCCAGCGTCCGGATGCGCAGCATCAGGTCGAGGATCAGTGCCTCTTGGTTCACGCACCCCCTGCCTTTACCAGGTGAGAAGGGGGATCCCGTGCCTACTGGCCGGCAGCGCCGGGATCTGTCGATGAGCACAGTGACATACACGGGGAGGCCTGCCCGGGCAGAAGTCTGCGGCGGGTATGAATCTTTCTCCCGGGATCCGGCGTGTCTCCTCCCTGGATTGTGTTCTGTCCGTAGGGATGCGCAGGTGAAGCAGGCGAAGCGGGGGTGAACCGGAGCAGAGCACGGCACGGCCCGGGCACCGGCAGGCGCTGCCTCCGAGAAGGAACGTAATGCGTTCCTGGTCGGCACCGAGAGCGTCCAGGCCGTAATGCGGGAGTAGCGGCGTAGGCCAGGAACGATGGTGCCAGCCTGGCAGAGGCTGCGACGAGCCAGTCCCGAGTCCGCCGGTACACCGCCCCGGCCGGGTACCGTCCTGGAGCACCATGCCGACGACGGCCGCCGTTCTCAGGGGCCTTCGACGATGCTCCACAACATGCCGTGGAACTTGGCGTGTTCGGCGGCAGGAATGGCGGCCAGGCGTGCGCTGATGGCCGCGTCGCGAGCGATGGCGACCTGGTTCTTCACCTCGACACCCCTCGGGGTGGCCGAGGGAATGCGTACGCGGCGGTCGCGCTCTGAGACGTTGCGGACGATCAGGCCGTCCTTCTCCAGGCGATCGATGATGGCCACCAGCGTCGTCTTGTCGATGTCGAGCTCGCGGGCGATCTCAAGCTGGGTGCGCTGGGAGCCGTCGCTGACCAGGGCGAGAACGAGCCAGTCACGGAGGTCGGCGAGGCCCGCCGCACGCGACACCTGGTTGAACGCGCCCTTGAGCGCCTCCGCGGCACGATGGGCCAGCCAGGTCAGGTCCTCGGCCGCGTCGCGGCGATCGCTCTTTCGGGGCACGGGTGCATGCTATCCCCTACCTCTCGGATGGTCCAGCCTCATATTATCTTGCTTCGGATAATCCATCGTCGTATGGTTCTGCCTCGGATACCGATGGGAGATTCACGCATGACCACCGACCTCGAAGCCCGCATCCGCTGGCTCGAAGACCGCGTTCAGATCGTCGAGCAGGTCACCAGGTACGCGACCAGCGTCGACCGCCGCGACTGGGAGTCGTTCGCGACCTGCTTCACCGATCCCGTGTACATCGACTACTCCGAACTGGGCGGCCGGACGGGAAGCTTCCCCAGACAGGAGGTGGTGCGCGGTGTCCGCGAGGCCCTCGACGGCTTCACCGCCACGCAGCACCTCAGCCCCAACCACGTCGTCGAGTTCGACAAGAAGGATCCCGACCGGGCGGTCTGCCACTCTTACATGTACGCGCAGCACCTCCTCGAAGGGGCCGATGGCGGCGACTTCTACCTGCTACGCGGCTCGTACACCAACCACATGCTGCGCACGACGGACGGCTGGCGCATCGAGCGCCTCGTCCAGCACGTCGCCTGGTCCGACGGCAACGGCAACGCGGTCGCGCAGGCAATCGCCCGGAACAGGGCGAAGAGCATGGCGTAGTGCCTCACACGATGCGGTCGGCCTTGAACAAGACGGCGGTCTCCACGACCGCGACGGGGCTGACAGCGGGCCACCCACAGGGCTGCAACCTGGGGCGCAGTCTCCCGTGCCGCTCACACCCTCAAAATCATTACACGCACGGTGCACGGGATAGCCCGCTACCACAAAGGACTCTGCCTGCCCCTACTCGCCCGGTTGCTCATGATCGCTGATGTAGTGCTCGATCGGGTAGGCGGTGCCTGTGGGCAAGATCGCACCGTTGCGGCGGTCGATGAGGATTGGCGCGTTACCACCCAATGCCGCAGTGAACTCCCCGGTTCGCATATACCGGGCAGATTGGTAGTAGTAGACCCAGCCGATTGAGCACTCCTCCACGGCGGAGACGACGAAGCTGTCGTCCGGATCGTTGTACGCGCTTACTTCTCGGTGGAGGCGGGCCATCTCGGCTTCCGCAAGGCGTCGAGCTTCCGGCTCAGTCAGCACCTGTCCATCATGATGCACGGCGGCCTGTCATCACCGCACGAGACAACCCCCGCTGACAGGCCAGTGCTGAAACGCCGCCCCCGCAGCCATCCTGAAGAACTCGGGATGAGGACACGCAGGGTGCCAGACGATCTCGGTTGCTGGCATGTACCAGCGCTGGTGACCATTCAAGCCTGTCCCGGATGCTGTCCATGCTCGTAAGCGTCATGAACCTGGCCGACAAGCCGCACGTAGTGCTCTCGCTCCCCTGGCGTGAGAGCGGCGTACGGTGCGGCGGCGAGCTCATCTGTTCGCTGCTCCGCCCTGGCGAGGGCCATGGGGTCAGTCGCCGGCAGTGACGGCCACGGTTCGCTCCACCCATTCGCCCTCGCCTTGTCGACGCCCGGTCCAGCGAGGATGGCTCTGAGCGGGGTGAGGCCATGCTCATGGATGGCGATCAGATGAGAGGCGCCCCGATGTTCGCGCAACCGCAGCAACGCGAAAGCCACCCGGGATGCCGGATCCTCATCGGCCACCGCAAGCGATCTCCATGCTGCGAAGAGCGGGCGGTCGGTTGGCTCGGCTGCCTCCACCACGCGTTCGGCCAGGTCGGCTAACTGATCAAGCTCTGGGAGGTCACCGTATGTGGTGCGCGCCCAGTGCGTGCACTCCTCCACGTCCGCCTCAACGAGGCTCGTGAGCGGAACCACGGCCCGCGCGGTGTCCCACGCGTTACGGACCAGGTCAGGCGAGAAGAAGCCGCACGCCGCGGTCACCACCTCGGCGTCCACATCACCGAGCACCCCCGCGCGCGCACCGAAGTAGAACGGCCAGCGCGATAGCCCCAGACCTTCCCCACGAGCTCTGAAGCGGTCAGTCTTGCCGAAGGCGGCACCCATGAAGATCACGGTCTGCTTCGTATGCCGCACCACATCCTCGGGCGTCACCATGCGCTCCCTTCGTAAGAGCCGACTCGGTGATTGTGGCGGACCACGGGCGGACGAGGCGATGTTGGGAGGCGTCCCGAGGGCTCCGTCCGCCGGTGGTCGGGTGTGATCAGACGGTTCACCCCCACGCGCGTCGCGAGGACTCCACGTCAGGCCAGCACTTAGGGTCTGTTTCTCGAATCAGGCCCGGTGTCTCCCGCTGATTCTCTGCTTGGTGCCACGATGGAATGATCGCGATATGCAGGTTCGCCCGGCTGTTGTCGAAGATGCTCAGCGTGTTGCCGAGGTTCACGTGTGGTCCTGGCAGACGGGATATCACGGGCTGTTGCCGCAACCGTTTCTCGACGAGTTACGTCCGTCCCAGCGTGTGCCGCGGTGGAAGCGGATCATTCAGCAGGATGTATGGCCTCGACAGGGCACACTGGTCGCGGAGGATGCCGGTGAAGTGGTCGGCTTCGTGAACTTCGGCCCCACCCGAGACGACGACCATGACTCCGTGGGGATAGGGGAGATCACCTCGATCTATGTACTGCCGACTGCCTGGAGGCGCGGTGTTGGACGCCGGTTGATGACAATGGCGATGCTCGCGCTCAGGACGGCGGACTTCGCGTCCGCAACCTTGTGGGTGCTGGAGGGCAATGTCCGCGCGATTCGGTTCTACGAACGGTTGGGCTGGCAGCCGGACGGCGGCGTCAAGGATGACGTGATAGGCGGGATCGTGGGAGGTGCAAGGTTCGAACTTGCGTAGGCTGGGCCGACGGTCTTACAGCGGGCTGGTGTACCTGACTGAATCAAGCGCCTGACCTCGAAGTACAGCTCTGACCGTCCTTCACCAGGGAAGATCATCCCGCATGAATCCCACAGGGTAGAGACAGCCACGACCGCCCCCAGGAACCCGCCGATCACGGGAAAGTACCCTGCATCTGCCTCCCAGCGGCTGATCTAGCACCAGCACCGTGACACCCTGGACCAGCCGCTACCGGTCAGGCGAGCACGTTGCAGTGCGGAACGACATGCGAGCCTACGGGTCAGCCGGCGTGCCCGAGCATCTACGGGATGATGCCGAAGAGGTGGCATGTGAGACCATGCGGCGAGTTGCCGCCAACGTCAATATGTTGGTCGAGCGCCTTACATCTGCGGACTACGCCTTCGCTCATCTCGCGACCGTCCGGCAGACCCCCACGGCGGATGACCTCGAAGCGATCCAAAGGCCGAAACGATCATCGGCCCCCTCCCCATAGCAGTGCGAGCCTGTCTGGCGGTTGTTGGTGCAGTCAACTTGTGCGGAGACGGCGGCTCACTGCTGCCGCATGTTCGCTACCACACGCCTCCACGCGGGTCCTGCCATGTCGGCCCCGACCCTCTGGTCCTCGGCTCGGGCCAGATGCTCTGGAACGAACTCCGCTCAATCGTGGGGGACCTCAGCCTGGGATGCGCCTGTACGGATCCGGAGGAAGAGGAACCGTGCAGCCTTCACGCGTACGGCTTCGCCTTCAGCATCGCGCCCGACAGGGCGGCCAAAGAGAACTTCAGCGGAGGCGACCAGTACGTCCATCTCCCGACAGCGAACCCCGATCCCCCGCTTGAGGGCGTATGGGTAGCAGAACCTGTTTCGCTCGTTGAGTACCTGCGCCTGTCTTTCGCTTGGGCGGGATTTCCCGGCTACAGCATCCGCCCGGCACATGTTCCTCTGCCGCCCTTTCTCGAACGGCTTGGAAGCAGGCTGCTGGAGTTCTGAGCAGGGGAACCCCACCGGCAGGCGGCCGCCAAGAGCGAGACGGTTACAGGCCGACACAGCCTGTCGGCGGTTGTACCGTCCCGTCGTAAACATGCTCTGACCTCGGCTTCCTGGCCGATCGGGCTCTCCTGGGAACGGGGTGGGAACGCTCATGGATAGCGACGCTGTGGAACGGCGCTATCTCCGGCCTCTGCACGATCCGATCGGGAAAGTGGGGACAAGATCTACGGTAGCGAGACGACCCACTTCAGCGGTTTGCCCCACGTGCGTGGGGGCGGGGCCAGGTCGAACGCCGGTGGCGCGTGCATGACCGGTTCACCCCATGGCCGTGGGGATGGGCACTCGGGGCCGCGCTCCAGTGTTTGATCCGCGGTTCACCCCCACGTGGGAGTGATTCGCGGCTCGATCTGGCGGGTCAGGGCCTGTTCGCGGGTATAAAGGCGGTCCAGAAGCCAGGTTCCGGGATCGGGCGGGCGGGTATCGGGCCTGGTCATGTCCACCGCCAGGACGGGGTTGCGGAGGTCAGGCGCCGGGACATCACGTCCGTCATCGCCCAATACACCCGTGATTCAGACCTGGCTGGACGGTGCTCGTAGTCGCGGATCAGGCGCCGGTGGAACATCAAGATTCCGTAGGTCTGCTCGACGACCCATCGTTTTTGGCTGGGCACGAAGCCTTTGTCGGCGGGGTTGCGTTCGACGATGTCCACGGCGATCCCCAGGCTGGCGTCATTGGCGACGACCGTGTTCTTGAACCCTTGGTCGACCAGCGCTCTGGTCACGCTGCCCTCGGTGACGACGGCGGCCTGGTCCAGCAGGGCGATCCCGGCCGTGTTCTCGTGGGCTGAGGCCGCGAGCACGACGACCGCGATGACCAGGCCCAGCACGTCTACGGCCAGACCTCGCTTGCGTCCCGGCACCTTCTTGGCGACGTCCCGGCCGGTCGTGGTGGTCGGTGCCGTCGTCGCGCCATTTGGTGAAGTTGTAGCAGGTCGCGCCCTTGGGCGGCAGATAGTCCCATTGGACGCCGGTTCGTCCCTGGTAGCGGATCGCGTTGACGATCTCCCGCAGCGCATAGTTGCCTTCGTGGCCGCTGACCGAGGGGTGCGCGGCCTTCCATTGCCGTGAGGACCGGTTCTCCATCCCAGCACATCTGGACCCGCAGACTGGCGGTAACACTACAAATCCACACGATCACATAACGACATCACGGCTGGAGGCTCACGTAGGCACTCTCAGGGGCTCGAGGGCGGCTAGGACGAGGTCGAGGCCGAAGGTGAACTCCTCCGCTGGGTCATAGCCGGCAGCGGCGAGCGCCGCGGCAGACTCGTTGAGGTAGGGGAACTCCTCAGGAGGAAGCCGGGGCAGGAAGACGTCCTCGGCCATGTCCGCGAACTCATCGGCGGTGTCGAACGGCAGGCTGGCTTCCTGCAGGGCGAAACCGTAGACGTAGCTGTCGAGCAACCAGTTGGCGTGCGTCGCCATCAAGACCGGGAAGCCAGCCCTCCGCAGGCAGGCGGTGACCGCTTCGCGGTGGCGGAGGTTCGCGGGCCCCGGCGATGTCCGCGACTCCATCAGGCCGATCGCCCACGGGTGACGTGCGAGAACCTGCCGGGCGGATACCGCCCGACGTCGCATCGCTGACTGCCAGTCGGTCTCTTCCGAGGGGAGCTCGATCTCCTCGAACACGACGTCGATCATGGCGTCCAGCAACTCCTCCTTGTTCGCCACGTAGTAGTAGAGCGACATCGCGCCCGCGCCGAGCGCGCTAGCCAGCCGGCGCATGCTGAGCCCGTCGACCCCCTCGCGGTCGGCGAGCCGGACCGCCTCGACCACCACCCGCTTCTTGCTCAGCCCCGCATCTGACGCGACCTGGCGTCGTTCCCTCGCAGACAACGGGTCTCCTCGCTCTCGAACGGCTTGACATTCGTACAGCGTACTACCATAGTACGGCGTACGAAGTACGATGTACGAACCTGCGCGAGTAGCAGCTCGGACGCGAGGAGGCTTCGGTGGGATTTGAACAGCGATCGAATGCCGGAGCACGCCTGGTGCCGAGCGCGAGTCCGGCCGGGGCGACGACGATGCGGGCCGCCGTCCAGCACCGCTACGGCCCGCCCTCAGCGCTCGAGTCGTCACCGCTCTCCGCCCCGGCGACGAGGTGTTCGGCCAGAGCACCGCTGGAACGCTCGCGGAGTACGCCCGCGTCCCGGCGGACAACCTCGTGTCCGTGCCCCGCCAACCTGCCGGTCGTGGACGCGCCAGCGGTGCCCACCTCGGCCATGACGGCGTTGCAGGCATTGAACAAGATCGCGAACGTTCGACCGGGCCAGACGGTGCTGGTCACGGGCACGTCGGGCGGCGTGGGCTCCTTCGCCGTACAGATCGCCAAGGCGTTTGGCGCCGAGGAGACGGGCGTGTGCAGCACCCGCAACGCCGACGAAGCAGCCGACACCCTCCGCTACGTCGCGGCCGGCGACACCCGAGGAAAGGTCGTCGTCACCGTCTGACGACCGGACCGACGAGAACGACCCAACCCCGTGCGTATGTACGCCCTGCCGCCACTCCGGCGGACGGACCGCTCCTCTCGAAAGAAGAACCGATGACCATCCGGACGAAAACCCCGAACCTGCTCGACAACCCGCCGGTCCCCGTGCAGGTCAAGCTCGCCGCCGCATGGACCAGCTTCATGTTCCTCTACATCTACGTCGACTACTTCCACCTTTACAAGCCTGGCACCGTCGACAACATCCTGGCTGGCGTCGTCTTTGAGTTCGACATCAGCCCGACGTTGTTGACCATGATGCTCGCGTCCGTGTCGATCCCGGCCCTGATGGTGATGCTCTCCATGACGCTGCCCGCCCGGGTGAACCGCGCCACGAACCTCGTCGTGGCATCGCTCTACATCCCCTACTCGGTGGTCAACGCGGCAGGGGAGTCCTGGGACTGGGCCCCCTTCTACGGCCTCTCCATCGGAATCGAGGTGCTGCTCCTGGCCTTCATCCTGCGCTCCGCCTGGACATGGCCTCGAACCCCCGCCGTCCCAGCCGGTCCCGCGACGACCGACCTTCGACAGTAGATGTCCGTGTAAGCCCTACGGCGTGAAGCCCGCCGCCGCGGGCACCGGGCCGATTGTGACCAGCTCAGTCGCGGTACACGCAGAGAACCTGCTCACGAGCGGTCCGGTGTCCGCGCCAGCCGCGTCCGTAGGCCGAACGGCGGCTGACCGACCAGCAGACCTCATCCAACCAACCGCAACGCCGAAAGGGGCATTAGCTCGCTTAACGCACTCTCAGACAACCGACGGCCGGCGAGGATCGAGGTAGTCGATCTCCTTCTCATCAAAGAGCGCTTCCAACGCCTCCAGACCGGCGTTCACGAGTAGGTCGCGTTCCCCCTTGATGATCGGCAGAAGCCAGAGGATGCGAGCGTGGCCGCCATCCCACGCGCAGACTTCGAAGTCCGGACCGAAGGGGTATGGAAGGCTGATCAGGTACCGGTCACACGCTGAGTCGGCGACCCACGGCCGGCCGATCGGGACGACATGGCTGTGGTCCAAGCGCTGGTGGGGAGGACCAGCGTGGTGGTAGGCGACCATGGTCATCGACTCAAGGTGCTGCCAGTCGTCGGCTTGCGCGGTGAGGACAAACTCCAGGCCGTGCCCGTTGGCCGCTGTGACGTCAGCGCGTCCTTGGCCTCAGCCACGTCATTCCTCTCAGTGCCCAGCCGCCCTCACCATCCCGGAGACGGAGGTCAGCCACGTTCTCCGGTGAGCCAGGGTGAGGAACGAACCCTGGATCGTCGATCGCCCCCACGCACGTACGGCGACCGGCCGCATGGTGGCGATCGTAAGGGCTGTGTCTGTGCGGCGGTGCGGCACACCGGCCGGTGCGTTCGGCAAGTACGGCGGGGCCGGCGTGCGGTGCCCGGCCCAGTGTCCCGCCGCCGCCCGGGACCGGCCCCCAGGCCGCACGCCCGGACGGCGGGCGGGCGGGCGGAGGGCCGGGGAACGGCGGCGCGCCTCGCCGCCGCTTGACGAACTCGGCGGTGTCTCCCGCCGGACCTTCTACCGCTGGCGTGAGATCGGCAAGGCCCCGAAGGGCATCCGCCTGCCCAACGGCGAAATTCGCATCTACCGCAGCGACCTCAACGCCTGGCTCGAATCCCTCCGGAGCGTCGCATGACGGCCTCGTACGACGTGAAGTTCTTCGAGATCACCCGCAACAAGTCCAGCAAGACACCCTCGTACGTCGTCCGCTGGTCCGTGGCCCGCAAGCGCTCCTCGAAGACCTACCGGACCAAGGCCCTCGCCGAGAGCTTCCTGTCCCACCTGCGCCAGGCCGCCAAGCGCGGTGAGGCCTTCGACGTGGACTCCGGGCTACCGACGTCCATGATCAAGGCCAAGGACGCTAGGAGCGTTCTGGAGTTCGCCCAGGCGTTCATAGAGATGAAGTGGCCACATGCAGCGGCCAAGAGCCGGGACAGCATGTCCGATGCCCTGGCGACGGTCCTGCCCGCCCTGACCAAGGACCGGGCGGGTCGCCCTGATGCCCGCGAGCTGCGCACGATCCTCCGTAAGCTCCTCCTCCTGCCCGAGGACAAGCGCTCGACCGTGCCGCAGCAGCACACTGCCGCCGTGGCCTGGATGAAGGCGGCCTCGCTCGACCTGGCCAACCTGGAGGAAGCCAAGACCGTACGGCTCGCCCTGCACGCCCTGACGCTGTGCCTCGACGGCAAGGCGGCAGCGTCCACGACGATCGCCCGCAAGCGTGCGTTCTTCCACGCCCTCCTGGAGTACGCGGTAGAGCTGTGTCAACGACGGCCGAATTCTGACCCCCTGACGACGTCTGAATCGTGACCCCCTGATGTTGTCGTTGGTTACTGTTCGTGCTCGGGTCGGGCCGGTGGGACCCGGCCCAGGTCGCGGTTCTTCAGCCGGTAGCTGTCTCCCTTCAGTGAGATCACTTCGGCGTGGTGGACGAGCCGGTCGATCATCGCGGCGACCACGTCGTCGCCGAACACCTCGCCCCAGCGCCCGAAGGGCTTGTTGGAGGTGACGATCAGCGAGGCCCGCTCATATCGGGAGGAGACCAGCTGGAAGAACAGGTTGGCGGCCTCGGGCTCGAACGGGATGTAGCCGACCTCGTCCACGATCAGGACCGGGACGCGGGCCAATTTGACCAGCTCGTCCTGGAGTCGACCGGCGGCGTGGGCGTCGGCCAGGCGGGCCACCCACTCGGCCGCGGTGGCAAAGGCGACCCGGTATCCGGCCTGGCAGGCACGGATCCCGAGCCCGATCGACAGGTGCGTCTTGCCGGTGCCGGGCGGGCCGAGGAAGACCACGTTCTCCTTGCCCGCCACGAAGTCCAGCGTGCTCAGATGCGCCATGGCCTCGCGTTTGAGGGAGCGCTGGTGGTCGTAGTCGAAGTCCTCCAGCGCCTTGCGGGCCGGGAAGCGCGCTTGGCGGATGCGGGCCTCGCCGCCGTGCGCGTCGCGGGCGGCCACCTCCCGCTGTAGGCACGCGGCCAGGAACTCCTCATGACTCCAGCTCTCGGCGCGGGCCCGCTCGGCCAGCCGCTCGACCGCGGCGGCCAGTGAGGGCGCCTTCAGCACCCGGGTCAGATAGGCCAGCTCGGCGGCGATGTTACGCCCGCCGCCAGCCGATCGCGGGGCGGAGCTGCTGGTGCGGGCGGCCATCACGCCACTCCCTCCACGCCCAGCAGCGCGTCATAGTCGCTGAGCGAACGTTGCTCCACCTCGGTGTCCACCGGCGCGGCCACCGGTTGCAGCCGGATGGCCCGCAGCGCGGCCGCGGCCTGCGCGTGGGCCGGGTCGGTGAGGGTTTGATGAACGTCCCAGCAGCGCTGATGCCGGGCCACCACCTGCCCGGCGCAGGTCACCGTGACCTGCTCCAGATCGGCGACGACCTCGACCAGCCGGCCGATCGCCGACGGGTGCACCGAGTAGTCGTTGGAGGCCAGGCGCACGTAGTGGTCGCGGGCCAGCCGGGTCGCCGTGCACCAGCCGACGATCGGCGCCACCGGCGGCAACGCGACCATCGCGGCCCGGTCGACGGCGATCCGGTCGACCGGGCGGCAGCCCAGGCGGCGATGCGGGCGCTGATTGGCGCGCTGCAGCCACGGTTCCAGCTGGGCGTTGAAGTCATCCGGGCCGGTGAAAGTGCGGCCGGGCAGAAACGACGTCTCCAGATAGCCGTTGGCCCGCTCGACCAGTCCTTTCGCCTCTGGATCGCCCGGCCGGCACTGCAGGATCCGCACCCCAGGCTGCCGCGGAAGGACTCGGCGTCGCGGGTCAGCTGCGCCCGGCCGCCCTTCCACGCGCCGATCGCGCCCTCGTTGTCCCACACCAGCGTCTTGGGCACGGCGCCCAGCAGGGACAGCAGCGCCCACATCCCGGCGAAGAGATCCCCGGCCGCCCGCGAGGGCAACATGCGGGCCAGCATCCAGCGCGAGTAGCCGCAGACCAGGACCAGCACCGGCAGACTCACCGCCCGTTGCGGGCCGACCGGCACCCGCGCCGCCGGAAACCACAGATCGCACTGAGCCAGCTCGCCGGGCTGGTAACTGGTGCGCGAGGCCGGATCGACGGGCCGATACTGCGGCCGGATCCGCCGCACCCGATCCTTGAGCACCGTCATCGACCGCTGCCAGCCGATCCGCTCGGCGATCACCGTCGCGGGCATGTCCGGCCACTGCCGCAACAGCTCCCGGATCTGCGGTTCCGCCGCATCCACGATCGACCCCTTACCCGGCCGCTGATACTTCGGCGGCTCCTCGGCCGCCAGCGCCCGCCGCACCGTGTTCCTGGCGACACCCAGATGCCGCGCGATCGCCTTGATAGGCATGCCCTCGGCCCGGTGCAGCCGACGGATCTCCGCCCAGTCCTCCACCTTGATCACCCTCCAGACAGTGGAGGGGTCAACACTCATCCGTCGCCTGGGGGTCAGTATTCACGCGCCGTCGACAGAGCTGGAGGAACTTTCGGCAAATCCGCTGCGCAAAGATCAAGTGGAAGCCGCCCAAGTCCACGGAGACGGTGGACGCTCGCGTCGTGGTGAACCCGCGCCAGGCACAAGAGCTGCTGACCGCGGTGACCTACGTAGGCCGACGCGGCAGAGGCCGGCGACTCATGGCCCTCTTCGCCTGCATGGACTACGCCGCCCTTCGACCGGCCGAAGCCGTCGGCCTCCGTGTCCAGGACTGTCAGGTCACGACGAACGCCTCTGGCGGGGAGCACTCCGTCCTCGGTAATCGCCTCCGCGCGGCAGAGAGCCACCCGGTGACCAGGGCCCCACCGGGACCGCGTGCTCTAGATTGTCGGCGTCGATCCATTCGAGAGAGCTGGTTGTCCTGTGTTCAGTGAGGTCGCTAAGCGTTACGCCGAGCTGGTTAGCCGGATGCCATGGGAAAACATGGCGTGCACGGTGACGCTTCCTGACCATGGCGTGCTGACGGTCGAAGACGCGGTGCGCCGGCTCGGGCTGGATGTCGCCATCCTGCGCGCTGCGAGAGAGGTCGAGCCCAACGACCTCGAACTTCAGCAAGTCGGCTCGGGCGTCGTCACATGGTCGAACAACCCTTATCCCGATGGCAGGGAGATGACGGATCGACTCGGGGGTGAAGGATTCCGGCACTGGTATCTCAGTGACGACATCGAGGGCAACACCACTCTGTATGCCTCCTATGGAGAGAGCGACGGGCAGCTTCATTTTCCCGAACCTGATTGGTTGCCCTTCATTCCGTGGACCGAACAGATCGGGCCGCTGGCGCCCTACGCGGATGAATTTGCTGCCGTCTACGCCACCTGGTCGGGCGAACCCGAGACTTGGTCGGACGACCCCGAGGTATCGGTGCTCGGCACGTGTCTTGCAGTGATCGAGCTGGAAAGCGGCGTTCGCCTGGACAAGGAGATGTTCAGAGGCCCGAAGACATACGTGCCGATGCCCATGTGACCCTCGTAACGGCTGTTGCTAGCCGAGGCGCTCTGGCCCTGGCAGACGTCGACCACGGCCAGGAGGGTTGCTGTGGCCGGAATGCCGACACAGTGATCAACCAGATGGCTCGGTGGGCCAGGGCTGAGGAACGAAGCTCTGGACCTTCGATCGCCCCCGACCATGTGCGGCGAATAGCCATGCAGTGGCGATCGTAGGGCTGCATCTGCGCAGCGGCGGGGCAACCCTGGTCGGTGCGTTCGCGACACTCGGCGAAAGCCTCGACACCGGCAACCAGGCACGCCGTGATCACGCCGCCCGCTTGGCCGAAGCCTTGCGCTTCGAACCCTGCTCGCCCACCTGCGCCAACTGGCTCCGCTACGGCATCCAGCCCAAGCAAGCCAAGCCCGGGATGACCCCGGGCCGCTGCTGTGGAAAGGCCCACAAGCCCGAACACCTCGGCTACGCCGGGCGCCGCGTCCTGGTCTCCCGCAAGTGGTCCAACAAGACCCTGGCCGAACACAAGCAGGACCGCCGTACCTGGGTCCTGGAAGCCCAAGCAGCGGGCCAAGATCTTCCGGCAATCGAAGGGAGGGCGGCATGAAGGACGACAAGCTGATGACGGTCCCCGAAATCCTCGACGTACTCAGCGGAATCTCGCGCCGGACGTTCTACCGCTGGCGTGAGATCGGCAAGGCGCCCCAGGGCTTCAAGCTGCCCAACGGGGAGATCCGCATCTACCGCAGCGAACTCACAGCTTGGCTGGAAGACCTCCGGGAGGCGGCCAAGCGTGGCGAGCCGTTCGATATGGAGACGGGTCTCCCCATGTCCATGTTGCAGGCCAAGAGCGCCCGTACGATCTTCGACTTCGTCCGGGCGTACATAGAGATGAAGTGGCCTCACGCGGCGGCCAAGACCCGAGACAGCATCTCGGACGCCCTCTCCACGGCACTCCCTGCCCTCGTAAAGGACCGCCCCGGCCGCCCTGATGTCGAGTCGCTGCGGACGGCCCTGCGTAAATACGCGCTCCTCCCCGAGAGCAAACGCCCCGTTCCTCCCCCGGACGCGGCACGGGTGATCCGCTGGCTAGAAGGTGCCTCGCTCGATATGGCCGCCCTCAGCGAGGCCAAGACCGTCCGGTTGGCACTCGACGCGATCGCGCTCCGGCTCGATGGCAAGGCCGCTAGCGCGAACACGATCAAGCGCAAGCGTGCTGTGCTGCACGCGCTTCTGGAGTACGCCGTGGAGCTGGAAGAGCTTTCGGCAAATCCGCTGCACCGGATCAAATGGAAGCCTGCCAAGACGACCGAGACAGTAGACCCGCGAATTGTGGTGAACCCTCGCCAGGCGCAAGAGCTGCTGACCGCGGTGACCTACGTAGGCAGGCGGGGGCGAGGCCGGCGGCTCATGCCCCTGTTCGCCTGCATGCATTACGCGGCTCTACGCCCCGCCGAAGCCATCGCCCTCCGCAGGGAGGACTGCGCCTTCCGGCAACCGGCTGGGGACGCTTCCTCATCGACGTATCACGCCCCGAGGTCAACAGACAGTGGACAGATACCGGAGACGCCCACGAGGAACGCGGGCTCAAGCACCGGGGATGTGATGACGTGCGTCCCGTCCCCATCCCATCAACTCTGGTGAAGATCCTTCGGCAACACATCGAAGAGTTCGGCCTTGGCCCCGACGGACGTCTCTTCCAGAGCGAGCGCGGCGGGGTCGTCGCCTCAACGGCTTACACGGAGGTCTGGCAGGAAGCCCGCAAGCTCGCTTTGACGCCCTCCCAGGTCGCCTCTCCGCTCGCCAAACGGCCGTACGACCTCCGGCACGCGGCCGTCTCCCTCTGGCTCAACGCGGGCGTCTCGGCTCCCGAAGTGGCCGAGCGGGCAGGCCACAGCGTGGATGTCCTTCTGCGGGTCTATGCCAAGTGCATCGACGGCCAACAGGAGATCGCGAACCGCCGGATAGCCGACGCCTTGGCGGCCTGACGTTGCCTCTCATACACCCCGAGCCCCGGATGATCTCCGGGGCTCGCTTGCGTCTCCAGGGGTACATCGACCCGCGAAAGCCGATCCCGACCAGGGAAAACGCACCCAAGATCATTGCGCGTATATTGCGTGACCAGCGACAAACGGCCACTCAGGGCGGCTCACGGCTGCATACCCCTGAAACGCAGAAGAGGCCCCGAAGGGCCTCTGACCTGCTGTTACTGCTGGTGGCAGGTGCAAGGTTCGAACTTGCGTAGGCTGAGCCGACGGTTTTACAGCGCGTGACCGTTACGGAGGGCACATGGCCTTCTACCTGGGGCGGAGCGATACAAGCACGCTGCCCTCCGTTGATCATTGCACGCATATTGCATAGCACCGGAAGGCTGCACTGTGCGTACGCTGCCCTCGTGGACCGAGAGACGCTCGTTCAGCTCCTGGACAACGCAGGCGAAGCAGGCCGTGCATGCCGTCGAGCGCTCATGGCTGGAGCGTCCTTCGAGATTTGGCCGGACCCGATCGAGGCGTTCCCTCTGGCCAAGATCTACCAGCGCCGCGCGCGCCTTACCCGCCGGATGGGCATCCCATCGCTCGGCTTCGACGAGGCGGTCACGCAGCTCGGCGCCTGTGGGCTCCAGCACCTCATCCTCGGCATCGTCAAGAGCACCGAGTCTGACTATCGCTTTCAGCTCTTCCTCTCTCCAGACGCATTACGCGTGGTGGCTTGCCTCGGCGTCAGCAAGCAACGGGAGCGCTCGGCGCACACAACCCCTGACTGATCATCCCGTCCGCCGTCGTCCCGCCCGCAGGGGAAGCGGGCCTGGGCCACGGGGTCAAGGTGGAGCGCCCCACTGGACGAACGACCTTGACCCCGTGGCCCAGGTCTGCTCGGCTTGTCCCGGGTCGATGGCGGGCGAGATGATCAGCTTCCACCTCAGCCACCTACGGACCAGGCACTCGGTGCGGCGATCATCCCGGAGCCAGAGGCCCCCGCCGGAGGCACTGTTTGGTTGGGTGATGAAGCGAGAGGGTTGGCGGCATGGATGCGCGGCGATCTTTTTGGTATCAGCTTGGGTCCGCGTGCACCTTCATCTTCTGCGGGTGGGGCGGGGCTGGTGCGGTGTTCGGGCTCTCGGGGTTTCGCGGGCCCATGCCGGATGCTTGGCTGACAGGACTGTGGGTGTTTCTCTCGCTGAGCATTCTGCTCAAGCTTGTTGCCGGAGTCGTATATCTGGTGCGGAAGCGAGCTGGCCAGGAGGCGAAGGATGACCCAGTCATTGGGTGACCGGTCGCAGGGATACCCGGACTGGCTTACCGGCTAGAGGCGTGTGCGGCTCGACCGGCCGATTGTGGCGCCAGACGGATCAGCCGTGGGTGGCGGCGGCGTGCCGGCGGTCGGCGCGTTAGCTGGCTGCGGCGCGGCAGCCGTGCGACGATGCCCCGCGCGACGCCCGCGCCGTGACCGGCCTCCAGGCCGCAGCGCGGCGCGGGGACGTCGACGCGGGGCATACGGCGGCGCGGCGCGCCGCCGCTTGATACTCATAAGCTCAGTTCGGCAGTGCTGCGTTGAATAGTCTTGAATAGTCTCGCCCCTAGAGCTTGAAGATAATGACCAGCAACCCCGCTACAGCGACCCCGACTGTAATCGGGGCGACCCATCCCTCTCTCTTCCGGGTGAGCAGAACGACTCCCGCCACTGCAAGCAGCAGCAGCACCCAACGTATGTCGACTAACATCAACACCCTTCCTGGGGCACTGTCTAGGCCACGGCCAGCACCCCGCCCCTTCGGCAGCCCGTACGAGACTGTAAGCTAGTGTCATCTTTACGATGGCTTACACAAGCGTACGGCCTATGGATCTGTCAAGCGGAGAGCGCAAATGAACGCCAAGTCACCATCCAAGGACATCTCACCCGCAGCTCAGGAGCTGTTTGCCGCCCTGAGGCAGCTACACCTCCGGGCAGGCGAGCCGAGCACACGGGCCATCGCAAAAGCCAGCGATCTTAGCCACACCACTGTTCACTCAGCGCTACGTGGCCCCCGCGTTCCCTCTTGGCCTGTGCTAGCTAAGCTCGTTGCCGCACTCGATGGCGACGAGGAGGAGTGGCGAGAGCGCTGGACCGCGACGCGTGACGCTGGCGAGCAGAGCGCTCCGCTGCCTATTCCCGCCTCCAGTCTGGCACTTGAGGTTTCGATTTTCGCGTCTTACGCACGCATCGATGA
Organism: Nonomuraea rubra; assembly: GCF_014207985.1. Lineage (NCBI taxonomy): Bacteria > Bacillati > Actinomycetota > Actinomycetes > Streptosporangiales > Streptosporangiaceae > Nonomuraea > Nonomuraea rubra. The sequence continues at coordinate 11,903,653 of NZ_JACHMI010000001.1, forward strand.
CAAGGCCACACATAGTCGCATATCCAATATCGTTAGCGATATTGAAAGTATGCTCGAAAGCCTCACTGGTTCGACCGTCAAGGTATTCAAAGACACTGATTCGATTGCACCCGGCGAAGATTGGCGAGATAGAATTCGAATGGGCCTGTCGTCATCAACGATACTCCTCGCATTCATATCTCCCGCCTATCTGCGCAGCGAGATGTGCCGACAGGAATTCAAGGAATTTCTTGGATTTCTAGGCGCCAACTCAGAGACGCGTCTAATCATCCCGCTCGTGTATTCGAACTTTGAGCGGATAGACGCACATTTTGATTCAGACGACTTGTGGATGACAGTCAAGAAGTTGCAAGCGTTGCCGCTCAACAACATGCGTTCCACGGATCGGGGTTCATCGGAGTGGATACAAACGGTTGAGAAAATCTCGTATCGGATCGAAGAGGTGCTATCAAGCGTAGAAACGACCGAGAATCATGCTTCGCGGAGCGAACTGATCTCGACGGAGGAAGATTCGGGCCTCCTCGAACTGTTCGCCGACATGGAGGACTCTGGACCACAAGTACGCACTGACCTCGAAAGATTTGCAGAGATTATCACAGAGGTTGGCGAATCAACTAGCAATACTGCACCGCGAATCGCTAGCGCACAAACTTTTGGGGCAAAGCTCGCCGTCTCAAGCCAACTTGCCGACCAGCTAAACCCCCTCTCTGAGGAAGCGGCTGACCTTTCACAACGCCTCTTGTCCACTCTTAATCGGTGGGACGTAGGAGTTCGGTTCGGCATCGAAATGGTAGCTAGAGGGAAGATGCCTATCGATAATGAGAACACGATCACATTTGTCGACAGCATCGCCAACCTTGCAGATATAGGAGTGAACTCTCTTGGGCAGCTAGACGTACTGCGCACAGCCATCGAGTCAGGCAAAGGTATATCCAAGCCGCTCAATAGGCCTCTAGCTCAGATACAGCAGGCGCTGCTAACCTTTGCGGAAATCAGTGCGATTTTCCAGGGATGGAAGGACGCCCTTAACGCTCTTGGAGACGAAGATTAAATAAGTCCAGCCTCCTTAATCGAGCAACTCTGGTTGCCGACTTGTAAGTGCACGGCGCGCGACCATGAATCGTGCGTGAAACTCTTCGGCAAGCGTTTCTCGCCGGAAGCGATGTCGTAGAACACGGTCAAGATCTCCTGCGCGGTTGACGAGGTCCGTGAGAGAACGCCGGTCGATATCAAGTGCGGTCATGCCTTCCTCAACAGCGGCGTCAAGCTCCCCTCGCCGGGCGTGGACGATAGCAAGATCTATGTGCGCGTCGGCGACGCGCATGGGCGCGTTAGAGGTGCCGTCCGAACGGGTGTGCATCTGGATAGTTTCGCGAGCGTGTTCCTCGGCACGGTCGTCGTCCGCGAGCCAGGTGTAGCAAGTGGCAGCGTAGAAGACCCACTTGGAGTGATCGAAGACGAAGTGGTGGTCCGGGTGGTCAGGCGTTGGCAGGCTGCTGAGAACTTCGGCTCCACGGGATAGGGCGCGGTCGGCTTCGCGGCGATCTCCGATGCGGGCCAGGCCGCGGGCTTCTTGGAGGGTGAGTTGGACCATGGCGCTGCTGGTGCCGGCGACGGCTTGGCCCATTCGGGCGGCGGTGACGACGTCTTCGTAGCGGCCTTCGACGAGGGCGAACCAGGCTGACATTTCGTGGGCCCAGCCCATGAGTTCGCCGTGTCCGACTTGGCGGCCCATTTCGAAGGCGGCGCGTCGGGCGGTTTCGGCCTCTTCCCTCTCGCCCAAGTCGTAGTGAACGCAGCCCAGCAGGGCGGTGAGCCAGCCAGTGATCACGAGCAGTTCGCGGTGCTGGTCCAGGGTGAGGCGTCCAGCGAGCAGGTGGTTGATCTGCGCCAGGCGCTTTTGGGTGCGGTCTCGTAGGGTGCTCGCGGGTACAACGGGGTAGGCGCGGCACAGTAGATCGACGGCCTCGGCAAGGGCCTCCAGGGTGCCGGTCCCGACGTCGGATGCCTGGAGTTGTTGGGCGAGTTCCATAGTCCCGTACAGGTCGGCCTCAGCACGGAGGGCGTCAGCCGGGATGACGCGGGCCTCGATGAGGCGGCTCTCGTTCTGTCTCCCTTGGGAGAACCCGAGATCTTCCGGCTCCTTCCCGGTCAACTGGGTCAGCGCGAGCCGGTATTCAGTGCGCGGCCACTTGACTTCGCCTGCTTCCCAGCGCCGGATTCGCTCCTCGTCACAGGTCAGCCTTTGCGCGAGTCCGATGGGTGTGGCGTTGATCTTCTCGGCCATCTGGGCGCGGTTGAGGTGTTCCTGGTTGCGCCAGGCGCGGAGACGCACGTTCGGGACGTAGTCGGGCATCTTCGGGTCTTCCTCCCGGCTGGGGGCTCGAAAGGGGAAATGAGGGGGCCGTTCAGGGGTCCTGCTCAGACTCGGTTGCCGGTGGACTTGTCATCAATCAACCACGGTACGTCACGCGGCCTCCCGCCACAGGGAACGCCGGATGAACGAGGAGATGGCGACGGTGATCCGGCCAGACGAGATGAGCAAGACGTCGCCGTGCCCCGGCTGCCGGGGACGCGGGATCAAGCTGCGCGACTCGCGCCGTGCGCTCCTCATCGGCGATGACAGCAGAGATCAGACCCCTAGTGAGGAGCGGGAGTGTCTCGACTGCCTCGGAGGCGGCCAGGCCGAAGGGAACGGATGATGAACTCGATCATGCAGGCGGCGATGAACGGCTTCCTGCAGAACCAGCGTGAGAGCGACATGCTCGTCCGGCTGCGCGACCAGCTCACGCACCTCGGTGTCAACGCCGATCTGCGCGACGACAACACCGCGCTGGTCGTCCACAAGCGTGAGCCGGGGCTGCCGGTGTGGGTGTTCGTCGGGTTCGGCGGGGCCTACTACTCGTGGCAGAGCGCCGAGCAGCGGCACCCGACCCGCGATCCGGAGGGTGCGGCGAAGCTTCTGGCTGAGTACATCGCCAGGTGATGACCGGCGCGGCGAGACAAGTGCGCTCCCTGCCAAAAGGAGGTAGGGATTGCCGCCGCCTTGTCTCGTCGCGCCTTTCCCGGCAGGCAGCTGCAGTGGTGGCCCCCGCGGCGTCCTTTCCCCGCCCGGCTGCTGGGCTGCCTGCCGGTTCTCTCTGTACGGCTCCCGGCCTTGCCCCAACCGCGTGGACAGGCTGTGGTTCGCCGGTTACTCTCAAACTTGGTAAAACAACCTGTCGGCTGTTGGACGGTCATGATGTCGCTAGAGTCCGTGCCGCCTAAGTATGCGCAGCTTGTCCAGACTCTGCAGAGGCGCATCGAGGCCGGAGACTACCCACCGGGCACGCTCCTGCCCAGTGAGAACCAGCTCATCCAGGAGTTCAGCGTCTCCCGTCCCACCGTGGTCGCCGCCCTGCGCGTGCTCCGTGAGCAGGGCTGGATAGAGTCTCAGCAGGGTAAAGGGCGCTTCGTGCGCGGCCGTCCGGCCATGGCCTCCGTCGAGCAGAAGCGGCCCGGACAGGCGTACCTGACCACACCCGAGAACGACACCACCGGCGAAGTCGTGGAAGTGGGCGCCGTCACCGCCCCGAACCGCGTCGGTGCGCTGCTCGACGTGCAGTCTAAGAGCAAGGTGTTCGTCCGGCGGCGGCTCATCGTGCGTGACGGCGAGCCGACCGAGCTCGTGTCGCTGTGGCTGCCACTGGATCTTTCCGGTGGTACGGACCTCACCAGCGGTGAGCCGTTGCGGCAGGGCTTCCGCGAGCATCTCCAGGCTCGTAAGGGCGTCAGGTTCGATCACATCGTGGAGCAGATCACCGCGCGCATGCCTGCGGCCGACGAGGCCAAGCAACTGGCCATGCCCAAGAACGTCCCACTCCTGGCGGTCTTCGGCGCTGTCCGTGACGCCTCCGGCCGGCCCCTTGCTGTCGTCGAGGTCCTGCTACCTGCCGACCGGCACGAGTTGGAAGACGCCTACCCGATCACGTGACGGGGTTGCTATCTATGTGCAGCGGAAGTCCCAGTCGCTGGAGTAGACGTCGCTGAACTCCACAACGACGGCTCTACCGTCTTCGGTGTCCTCGCCCCAGTCCAGACGGACGTCGGCCTCGTTCGCCACTCCAGTAATCGCGGCCTTGCGATAGTAGGCGCCGATCTCCCCCTCCGATAGACCGGTGCTGAGAGGCAGCCGGATCTCGAAGTGGCAGTAGTCGCCACTTCCACCGGAGTTCTTGCTTAATTCGGCTTCGCTGTCGCCGGTGCTGCGCGTCTCAGGCGGTAGCGGGATGGCCAGCACGCGCTCGTGAAAGTCGTCGAGCCGGGCATCGTCACGCCACACCGGCATCAGTGCCAGCAGGAACAGCCCAGCCAGCACGGCGATCCCGATTCCCGCTAAGAAACTCCACAAGATTCGCACCAGATCCTCCCCAGATGTCCGCCATAGGCTTGGGCGATTGTCTATCGCGTTGGTGACACGCCCGTCACCCGACACCTAGTCACTTGACCTATCAAGCTACGGAGAGTTATCGTCTAGCTACTTGATAGGTCGAGTGCCTGTCATCCAAGAGAGGAACCAACGTTATGGCTCTGCAAGGCCCCATCCCCGTCACCTTCGCCATGGTCTTCCCGCACGGCTGCTACATCGTCGGCGAGGTCGAGCCCGTCAAGGACTTCGACGCCTCGACGAACGGCCGGTTCGTGCAGGCCCGCGACAAGCAGACCGCCGAACTGGTCTGGCAGGTCGCGGTCATGGACGGCGACCCGACCCTCAAGCCCGCCCAGAAGACGGTGGCGGTCAAGATCCTGGCCCCGGTCCAGCCGGTGCCGCCGCAGCCCATGCCGGGGCTGCCGTTCACGCCGGTCGAGTTCGACGGCATGTCCGTCACCCCGTACGTCAACGCGGCCGGACGTCTCGCCTACTCGATCAAGGTTCAGCAGATGCACGCTCCCCGCCAGCTCAATCAGCCCGCCCAGAGCAAGGCTTCGGCCGGAAAGGAAGCCGCCTGATGACCCGACGCCGTACTCCACGCAACAGCGTGATCCGGCTGACCACCGGGCACGCCGCCCGCACCATGAACCACCCGTTCGCCCGCCGTGAGCCCGTCCTGGCGCTTGACTTCGGCGCCACCTCCGTCCTGGTCACCACCAGCGGACCCGTGACGGCCGAAGATCTGGAGTTCGCCCGCCAGCTCGCCCACGCGGCCCACCGCTTCGCCCGCTCCGTGGAACGCAGCTTCTACGGTCTGCCGGACGGCAAGGGGGTGGCGGCGTGAGCGAGCCCCGGCCCTACACCTACGTCACCTTGTCCCTGCAGCCCGACTCCGCGCCGCACATCGGCGTCTCCTCCCACACCCCGCGCCTGAAGGTCCGTGCCGGGCTCCTGCTCAGCAGCCCGCGCCTGTACCTGGACTTCGCCTCCTGCGAGGCGAACGTGCACATCTCCACCACCGGGGCCGGACCGGTCACCGAAGCCGACCTGACCCTCGCCCGCGACATCTTCAACGCCGCCGCTCGCTACCTGGCCGACTGCGAGCAACTGCACGCCGAACAGACGGCCGACGACAAGGACGCCACCGACACGGCGGCCTGACACAAGAAGGCGGGGCCGCTGGAAGCGGCAACTTCCGGCGGCCCCTCGGTTCTCCCACGACTTGCTCAATCACGAGAGGTACCCAGCTTATGTTCAAGCGGCTGCCTGGCGACGAGGCGCGCAACCTCGTCTCCACCACGCCCGACACGGCCGTCGTCTTCCGACCGGCCGTACTCAAGACACCCGCCATCATCACCTTCCTCGTCTACGGCTGGCGCTTCCTGTCCGCCCTCATCCGCACCACCTGGCGGCACCCGGTCGCCGTCGCCGTCCCCGTCGCCCTCGGCGGCATCTGCTACGGGTACGGCTGGCCTGCTGCGGCCTCCACGCTCGGCTTCGTCGTGCTGTCCCTGCTCGCCTGGGCCTGCACCGACGGCGATCTCTTCGCCCGCCTCGTCGGCTTCCGACTGCTGGCCTGGTGGCGGCTCATGTCGATCTACCGGCGGCACTGGCACGGCGTCATGGACGTCTCCGGCCTGGCCAAGCGCGTCAACGGACGCGTCTACATGCCGCGTCTGCTCCGCGTCACCTGCGACGGCTGGGCCGACCGCATCACCGTCCGCATGCTCGGCGGCCAGGCGGTCAAGGACTGGTCCGACCGCATCGACAACCTCGCCCACGGCTTCGGCGCCACCTCCTGCCGGGTCGCGCTCGTCAAGGGCGGGCGGCTGCTGCTGACCTTCCCGCGCAGCGATCCCTTGGCCGCGCCCATGCCCGCCCTTCCCATCCCGGACGAGCCAACGGTCGGACCAGTCGAGATCGGCAAACAGGAAGACGGCCGACCGCTCCGGCTCAAAGTCCACGGAACGCACGTGCTGATCGCGGGCGCGACCGGGGCCGGCAAGGGCTCGTTCCTGTGGGACACCATCCGCGGCTTGCTCCCTGCGATGCGGGCGGGGCTGGCTGAGGTCTGGGCGCTGGATCCCAAGCTGATGGAGCTGTCCTTCGGGCGGGAACTGTTCGAGGGCCGCTACGCCGCCGATCCGGCCGACTGCGCCGATCTGCTCGACGAGGCGGTCAGCGTCATGCAGAAGCGGGCCGCCCGGTTCGCCGGTCTCAAGCGCTCCCACGTCCCGACGATCGAGGACCCGTTCGTCCTGGTCCTCGTGGACGAGGTGGCGTTCCTGACCGCCTACCAACCCGACCGGCAACTGCGGCAGCGCATCTCCGCCGCCCTGGCCACGCTCGCCACCCAGGGCCGCTCGGTCGGCGTCGGCGTGATGGCGGCTCTCCAGGACCCGCGCAAGGAGGTCATGAACATCCGCAACCTGTTCCCCGACAAGATCGCCCTCCGGCTGGATGAGTCCGAGCAGGTGGACATGGTCCTCGGCGACGGCGCACGCGACCGGGGCGCCCTAGCCGACCACATCTCGCCCGTCCCGGAGCTGGGCGCGGGCGTCGCCTACGTGCGGTTGGAGACCTCGCCCGAACCGATTCGGGTTCGTGCCGCCTACGTCTCCGACACCGACATCCGCGCCATGGTCGCCTACTACGGGCAGGCCGCATGACTCACCTGCTCCACGGCCTGCGCTGCGCCACCTGCCTCACCCTGGACGTTCTCTGGCTCGACCCCGTCCGCGGCCTGGTCGAGTGCTCCGAGTGCGGCCAGACCGCGCTTATCGTCACCGACCCCGACGAAGGGAGGACCATATGACCCATGCGCACGACCGCGCCCTGCCCCGGGCCGTCCGACAGGCCATGCCGATGGCCCGCGACGTGCTCGTAGAGGTCGCCAAGCAGCACGGCGTCTGCATCCGCCCCATCCCGCTCAAGCGCCTCGACGTCGTCACCGGCAAGACGGAGATCATCGATGTCCCGTGCGGGGCCACGCTCGACAGCAAGTGCCCGCCGTGCGCCAAGCGCAACAAGCAGCTCCGCAAGGCCCAATGCCGCGAGGGCTGGCACCTCGACGCCGAACCCGCCATCACACCCGACGAGCCCAACGAGGAACAGCGCTGGCTGGTGGAGTTCCGCGCCGACTACCAAGCCCAGCGCGACGCCGCCGAAAAGGCTGGCGACGACACCACCGAACTGGATGCGATCATCTCCGGCCTGGACGAGGAGATCAACGCCGCAGGCATGCGCGGCAACGTCCTGGGCCGTACCGCCGCCAAGCGCTCCCGCTCGACCAGACGGCGCCAGGACGCGCCCGACCTGCCCAAGCGCAAGATGACCCCCACCACCCTTGGACGCACCTTCCAAGGTACCGACGGCAAGATCTACCGGCCATCCCTGTTCGTCACGCTCACCTTGCCCTCGTACGGCAAGGTTCGCGACGGCGCGCCCATCGACCCCGACACCTACGACTACCGGCGCGCCGCACGGGACGCGCTGCACTTCTCCAAGCTCGTGGACCGCTTCGTGCAGAACCTGCGCCGCGTCGCGGGCTATGACGTGCAGTACTTCGCCTCCGTGGAGCCTCAGAAGCGGCTCGCCCCGCACCTGCACATGGCCATCCGTGGAACGCTCCCACGCGCCGAGATCAAGCAGATAGCCGCCGCCACCTACCACCAGGTCTGGTGGCCCCAAGCCGACGAAGTCATCTTCGACGGCGACCACATGCCCATCTGGCAGGACGGCACCGGCTACCTGAACCCGGCCACCGGCGAAGTCCTGCCCACCTGGGACCAAGCCCTCGACGCACTCGACGAGGATGCCGAACCGCTCCACGTCATCCGCTTCGGCGAACAAGTCGACGTCCAAGGCGTGCTCGCAGGAACCCCGGACGCCGACCAGTGCATCCGCTACCTGTCCAAGTACTTCACCAAAAGCCTCGGCGACGCCCTCGACGGCGGCCAGGCCCAGCAACAACACGCCGCCCGCATGCTCGACGCGCTCCGCTACGAACCCTGCTCACCCACCTGCCCGAACTGGCTGCGCTACGGCATCCAGCCCAAGGACGCCAAGCCCGGCATGCACCCCGGCCGCTGCCGTGGCAAGGCCCACAAGCCCGAACACCTCGGCTACGCGGGCCGTCGCGTCCTGGTCTCCCGGAAGTGGTCGAACAAGACCCTGGCCGAGCACAAGCAGGACCGCCGTACCTGGGTCCTGGAAGCCCTCGGCCAGGCCGACGAGCCCACCGACCCACACCGCTACGTCTGGCGCCCAGTCCCGGCCGGCGACGCCAACGTGCCACCACTCGCCGTCCGCCTCCTCCGATCCGTCCACGAACGCCAACGCTGGCGAGCCCACCTCAGAGCGTTGGAAGCCAAAGGAGACGGCCAGGAACTTTCGGCAACCGAGGACATGGGGAGGGCCGCATGACCACACGCGACGAGCTGCTGACCGTCCGACAGGTCCTCGACGAACTCGGCGGCGTCTCCCGGCGCACCTTCTACCGCTGGCGTGAGGTCGGCAAGGCACCGGAGGGCATCCGCCTGCCCAACGGCGAAATTCGCATCTACCGCAGCGACCTCAACGCCTGGCTCGAATCCCTCCGGAGCGCCGCATGACGACCTCGTACGACGTGAAGTTCTTCGAAATCAGCCGCAACAAGTCCAGCAAGACACCCTCGTACGTCGTCCGCTGGTCCGTCGCCCGCAAGCGCTCCTCGAAGACCTACCGCACCAAGGCCCTCGCCGAAAGCTTCCTGTCCGACCTACGCCAGGCCGCCAAGCGGGGTGAAGCCTTCGACGTCGACTCCGGGCTACCAACGTCCATGATCAAAGCCAAGGACGCTCGTAGCGTTCTGGAGTTCGCCCAGGCGTTCATAGAGATGAAGTGGCCACATTCAGCGGCCAAGAGCCGGGACAGCATGTCCGATGCCCTGGCGACGGTCCTACCCGCCCTGACCAAGGAACGGGCGGGCCGCCCTGATGCCCAAGAGCTGCGCACGGTTCTCCGTAAGCTCCTCCTCCTGCCCGAAGACAAGCGCCCGACCGTACCGCAGCAGCACACCGCCGCCGTGGCCTGGATAAAGGCGGCCTCGCTCGACCTGGCCAACCTGGAAGAAGCCAAGACCGTACGGCTCGCCCTGCACGCCCTGACGCTGTGCCTCGACGGCAAGGCCGCAGCATCCACGACGATCGCCCGCAAGCGCGCCGTCTTCCACGCCCTCCTGGAGTACGCGGTAGAGCTGGAAGAACTTTCGGCAAATCCGCTGCACAAGATCAAGTGGAAGCCGCCCAAGACCACGGAGACGGTGGACCCTCGCGTCGTGGTGAACCCGCGCCAGGCGCAAGAACTGCTGATCGCGGTGACCTACGTGGGACGACGCGGCAGAGGCCGGCGGCTCATGGCTCTCTTCGCCTGCATGTACTACGCCGCCCTTCGACCGGCCGAAGCAGTCGGCCTCCGCATCCAGGACTGCCACTTGCCCGCCTCAGGCTGGGGACGGCTGACGATCGACGTATCTCGACCCGAGGTCAACACGCAGTGGACCGACACAGGGGACGCACACGAGGAACGCGGCCTCAAGCACCGGGGCAGACAAGACGTCCGACCGGTGCCCGTCCCTCCCGAGCTGGTCAAGATCGTTCGCGAGCACATCGCCGAGTACGGAGCGGCCAAGGACGGCCGGATCTTCCGCAGCGAACGAGGCGGTGTCGTCGCCTCCACGGCCTACACAGAGGTCTGGCAGGCCGCCCGGCTCCTGGCCTTCACGCCCGCCCAGGTCGCCTCTCCGCTCGCCAAGCGTCCATATGATCTCCGGCACGCGGCGGTGTCCCTCTGGCTCAACGCGGGCGTGTCAGCTCCGGATGTGGCCGAACGAGCGGGCCACAGCGTCGATGTCCTGCTGAGGGTCTACGCCAAGTGCATCGACGGCCAACAGGAGATCGCCAACAAGCGGATCGGCGACGCCCTCGCCGCATGACCCACACCTCAACCCCGCCCAGAGCCCCGGCCACCACCGGGGCTCTTGCTCTTGGCCGCGTATTGGCCGGAACCAAGGCCCGACCTGCGGAAACGCGCCCAAGATCATTGCACGCATATTGGTGGACCAGCGACAACAGGCCGCTCAGAGCGGCATCCGGCTGCACACCCCTGAAACGCAGAAGAGGCCCCGAAGGGCCTCTGACCTGCAGCTACTGCTGGTGGCAGGTGCAAGGTTCGAACTTGCGTAGGCTGAGCCGACGGTTTTACAGACCGCTCCCTTTGGCCACTCGGGCAACCTGCCGTGCCATCCGCTCTCGCGGCGACAGACAGAAGAATAGCGGACTTCGGAGGTGCACGTGACACCGGTTTGTCCCGAGGCGGGTCTGAGTCGTCCTCGCCTTGCTCTGGCGGCTCTCCGCGTCTGGGGCTGATCGTCCCGGCTCGGGCCGGTGGTCGATGGGATCGGTTACGCAGGGGTGGAGCGATGTGAGGGCTTCGGTCATGTCCCGCGGAGTGGTGTAGTTCGGTTCTCGCGTGAGGCTCTGCTGGTTCGACTATGCCGTCATGAGTTCGGTGTGCGCCACCCCCTGTGGATTGGTGGTGGGTGGGGTGAGCAGGGCCATGGAGCTTTCCGACAAGTAGCGACGGTCGGCGACTTGCCATTCGTCGTGGGCTTCGACCAGCACCGCACCGGCCAGGCGGAGCAGCGCTTCTGGGTTGGGGAAGACGCCGACGACGTCGGTGCGGCGTTTGATCTCTTTATTCAGCCGTTCGAGAGGGTTGGTCGACCAGATCTTCTTCCAGTGCCCGGGCGGGAACGCGGCGAAGGCCAGAATGTCGTCGGCGGCCTCGTGCAGCATCGCCTGCACCTTGGGGAACTGGCGGCCGAGCATGCCCGCGATCACGCCGAGTTGGTCGCGCACCATGTCCGGGGTGGGCTGGGCGAAGATGGTGCGGATGGCGGCGGCGACCATCTCGGCCGACCCCTTCGGGACGGTCGCCAGGACATTTCGCAGGAAGTGCACGCGACACCTCTGCCAGGCCGCGCCGAGCAGCACTGCGCCGATGGAGGCGACCAGGCCGGCGTGCGCGTCGGAGATGACCAGCTGCACTCCGGCCAGGCCGCGCGCCTTGAGCGAGCGCAGGAACGCGGTCCAGAAGGCGCCGTCTTCGCTGTCACCCACGGCGAAGCCGATGACTTCGCGGCGGCCGTCGGCGCTGACGCCGGTGGCCACGATGACGGCCTGGGAGACCACCCGCCGGTTCACTCGCGCCTTGCAGTAGGTGGCGTCCAGGAACAGGTAGGGGAACCTCTGCTTGGCGAGCGAGCGGTCGCGGAAGGCGGATACTTCCTCGTCCAGGTCGGCGCAGATCCGTGAGACCTCGCTCTTGGAGATGCCGGTGTCGGCGCCGAGGGCTTTGACCAGGTCGTCGACCTTGCGGGTGGACACGCCGTGCAGGTAGGCCTCCATCACCACGGCGAACAAGGCCTGGTCCACGCGGCGGCGGCGTTCCAGCAGCGAGGGGAAGAACGAGCCGGTGCGCAGCTTGGGAACCTGCAGCTCCAGATCACCCGCGGTGGTGGTCAGCGTGCGGGGGCGGTGCCCGTTGCGCTGCGCCACCCGGGTCGGGGTGCGCTCGTTCGGGGCGGCGCCGATCACCGCGGTCAGCTCGGCCTCGATGAGGGCTTGGTAGATGGTCTCGGCGGCGTGCCGGATACGTTCGCTCGCCTCGGAGTTCTTCAGTACCGAAAGGACTTCTAACAGGGCAGACTGGTCCAGGGCCATCGTGTGCTTCTCCTCTGCGTGTCACTTGGCGGTTTCACACAGAGACTCACGCGATGGCCCTCTGTCGTTAAAGGCGACGCGCCGATGAGGGCCGGTTCTACACCACTCGACGGGACGTGACCAGGGCTTCGGGTGAAGGGGATGTTTCGTGTTGGGGGCGCGCAAGGGGGCGTGGTCCTGCACGGAGGGCCGATGCTGGCTAGGCTCGTTCGCTGGGTCCGGGCGTTTCGTGGGCCGGGCCGATTTCGCCGCAGTTGAGAGGATGGGTGCTTTGGCCGATTCATCTTTCGACATCGTTAGCAAGATCGACCGCCAGGAGGTCGACAACGCGCTCAATCAGACGGTCAAGGAGATCGGACACCGCTTCGACTTCAAGGGGACCGGGGCGAGCATCAGCTGGTCCGGGCAGAACAACATCGAGATCAAGGCGAACAGCGAGGAGCGGGCGGGTGCCGCGCTCGACGTGTTCAAGGAGAAGGTGGTCAAGCGAGGGCTGTCGCTGAAGGTTCTCGATGCGGGCGAGCCCAAGCTGTCGGGCAAGGAGTACCGGATGATGGTCAGCCTGAAGGAGGGCATCGACCAGGAGAACGCCAAGAAGATCTCCAAGTTGATCCGCGATGAGGGGCCGAAGGGGGTCAAGGCGCAGATTCAGGGCGAGGAGCTGCGGGTCAGCTCCAAGAAGAAGGACGATCTGCAGGACGTCATCACCCTGCTGAAGGGCAAGGATCTGGACATCGCCCTGCAGTTCGTGAACTACCGCTAGCCCGAGGTATGCCGTACGGCTCCGAGTTGGCGCACACGACGATCGCGGAGAGCGTATCCGGGACACAAATGGGCTGTTCTGTGTCCCGGGCCGCTCCGTGGCGCGCGCCGACAGCTTCCACAGCGCGCGAACAGCTTCGCGACACGCGGGCGGCTTCGCGACACGCGGGCGGCTTCGCGACACGCGGGCGGCTTCGCGACACGCGGGCGGCTTCGCGACACGCGGGCGGCTTCGCGACACGCGGGCGGCTTCGCGACACGCGGGCGGCTTCGCGACACGCGGGCGGCTTCGCGACACGCGGGCGGCTTCGCGACACGCGGGCGGCTTCGCGACACGCGGGCGGCTTCGCGACACGCGGGCGGCTTCGCGATGCGGGCGGCTCGGCGTGGAGGTTGCGCCGGCGGGTGGCTTCGGCGTGGAAGCGGCGCTGGCGGGTGGCCTTGACCTTATGCTCGGTTAGCGTGACGAAGATCCCCCTGCGCCGGTTCACGGCACGTGTACTGCCCATTGACGAGCAAGGTCGAGTGCTCCTGCTCCATGGCTTCGATCCGGCTCGACCCGAACTGCGGTTCTGGTTCACGATCGGCGGGGCCGTGGAGGATGGCGAGACGCTGCAGGAGGCGGCGGCGCGCGAGCTGTACGAAGAGGTCGGGATCCGGGCGGGGGTGGAGGAGTTCACGGGACCGCATGCCGAGGCACTGATCGAGTTCGAGTGGGGTCAGTACGCGTTCACACAGGATCAGTCGTTCTTCGCGATCCGGGTGGATGACGCGGTCGTGTCGTTCGATCACATGGAGCAGATCGAGAAGGACACGACGACCGAGTACCGGTGGTGGAGCTCGGAGGAGCTCGAGAGTACGGCGGAGGTCGTGCATCCCGCGGATCTCACGACCATTCTCCGGAAGATCGCCGAGGCTGACCAGGCCCGGTAGGCGAGGTCAGCGGCGGTAGCCGGCCATGCGCTCCAGGCGGGCGACCCGCTCCGAAGTGGGCGGGTGGGTGGAGAAGAGGCGGCCGAAGCCTGAGCCGCTGAACGGATTCGCGATCATCATGTGCGACGCCGAGGTGAGGCGGCTGTTCTCCGGGAGCGGCAGCCTGCGGGCGCCCATCTCGATCTTGCGGAGGGCCGAGGCCAGTGCCAGCGGGTCGCCCGTGAGCCTGGCGCCCGACTCGTCGGCCTGGAACTCGCGCGTACGGGAGATCGCCATCTGCACCATCGTGGCCGCCACCGGGCCGAGCACCATCATGAGCAGCGCTCCGACGAAGCCGGGGCCCTCGTCGTCGTCCGAGCCGCCGAAGAACACGGCCACGTAGCTGAGCCAGGTGATCATGGTGGCGAACGCGCCGGCCACGGAGGAGATGAGGATGTCCCTGTTGTAGACGTGGGAGAGCTCATGACCGATGACGCCGCGCAGTTCGTCCTCGTTGAGCAGCTGGGTCAGTCCGTACGTGACGCACACCGCGGCCTTCCTGGGGCTTCTGCCCGTCGCGAAGGCGTTCGGCTGCACCGTCGGCGAGATGTACAGGCGGGGCATCGGCTGCCGGGCCTGCGTGGAGAGCTCGCGGACGATCCGGTAGAGGGTGGGGTGCTCGACCTCGCTGACCGGTCTGGCGCGCATGGCGGACAGCGCGATGCGGTCGGAGAAGAAGTAGGCGACGCCGTTGCTCACCAGGGCGAGCACGAACGCGATCCGCGCACCGGTGCCGCCGCCCAACCACGCGCCCACCGTGATGATCAGCGCCGACAGCCCGCCGAGCAGGATGGCGGTGCGCAGACCGTTGTGGTGCAAGGTTCCCCCTCTCGTGGTCTGGGTTCACCACGTCCAACGATGAAGACCCGGTGCTTCGTTCCCCGGTGTGCTCAGCTGAGGGCGGAGCGCGACTTCCCGTATCGGGCGCCTGGGTGATTCGTCCCGCCAAAACGCTTATGTCGGAGAATCGCGGTGCGGCCGAGTACGGGCCACGACCCGACCTCTCGCGTGCCACGGCACGGCGTCTCGCGGCCGCGGTGAGGCGTCGTACGGCTCTAAGCCCGTGGAGCGGCTCTCAGCCGGTCGTGCGGCTTTCAGGCGGTTGTACGGCTCTCAGGCGGTTGTACGGCTCTCAGCCGGAGGCGGACAGCGAGGTCATGTCCAGGACGAGCTGGGGCGCGATCGAGAACAGCACGGCCGCCGCCAGAGCGAGCCCGACCGCCAGCCAGGCCGTCACCGGTGGCCTGTACGGGGACGGCTCCGCCCGGCCTGCCGGGGTGAAGAGGCGGGCCGTCCAGACGGCGTAGTAGTACAGGCCGATCACCGTGTTGACGGCCATGACCACCGCCAGCCAGCCCGCCCCACCGGCCACGATCTCCCGGAACACGAAGACCTTGGCGAACAGCCCGGCCAGCCCCGGCGGCAGACCCGCCAGGCAGACGAGGCAGAACGCGAGCGTGATGCCCGCCGCCGGCCGGCGCAGCGCCAGGCCGCGGTAGTCGTCGAGCTCGTTGCGGGTCGTGGTTCTGGACACGAGCATGACGACGGCGAACGCGCCGAGGTTCATGGCGGCGTAGATGACCAGGTAGGCGGTGGACGTGCCGACCGCGCCAGGCGTCGTGGCCGCCACCGCGAGCGGCGCCAGGATGTAGCCCGACTGCGCCACCGACGACCAGGCCAGCAGGCGTACGGCGGAGCGCTGCCGCATGGCCAGCAGGTTGCCCGCGGTCATGGTCAGCGCCGACACGATCGCCACGATCGGCGTCCAGGTGCCCGCCTGCCCGTACAGGGCGCTGACCAGCACGAGGATCAGCCCGGCGAACCCGGCCGCCTTCGAGATGACCGAGAGCAGGGCCGCCACGGGGATGGGCGCACCCTGGTAGACGTCGGCCGCCCACGAGTGGAACGGCACGGCGGCGATCTTGAACGCGAATCCTGCCGCCACGAGGACCACACCCACCGTGACGACCGCGGGCAGCTCCGCGCCGGCCGTCCCCTGCGGGTTGAAGACCTCCCCCAGGCGCGACAGGTAGACCGAGCCCGCGATGCCGTACAGGAGGGACACACCGAACAGCATGATCGCCGTGGACACCACCGACACGACGAAGAGCTTCACGGCGGCCTCGGAGGAGCGGCCGTCGTAACGTTTCAGCGCGGTGAGGGCGAAGACCGGGAGCGAGACCAGCTCCAGGGCCACCACCAGCATGATCAGGTCGCGGGACGCGGGCAGGGTCACCGCGCCGACGAGGGTGCACAGGAGCAGGAAGTACCACTCGCCCACGGGGATGGCGCCGCCCGCGAGCTCGGTCATCGACATCAGGACGATCACCACGGCGGCCGCCAGCACCATGCCCGCGAACACCAGCGTGAACCCGTCCACCACGTACGAGCACAGCACCTGACCGGCGGCGAGACCGGGCGGGACGCAGAACGTCGACCGCGGCGAGCCGTTTCCGAACGCCTGGGCCACCACGAAGCCCAGGGAGAGCAGGATGCCTGCGAGGGTGACGAGGCCCAGCCCGGTCCGGGTCCGCGGGCGTACGGGGAGGAACGCGTCGAGCAGCAGCACCAGCCCCGCCGCCAGGGCGAGCACCAGCGGGGGTGCGATCAGGAAGTAGTCGATCTGCTGGATCATGAGATGACTCCCAGCAGGGTCTGTACGGGTGGCGTGGTCAGCGACAGCAGGAGGCCGGGCCAGAGGCCGAACAGCAGGATCAGGACGACCAGAGGCGTCCAGGCCAGCAGCTCGTGGCGTTGGATGTCATCGGGGTCGAGGGTCGCCACGGCGGCCGGGCGCCGGGCCGGCGAATCGAGGGAGACGACGGGGCGTTCGTCGGGGGGCTCGTGGACGAGGTGGTCGTCCAGCGGCACGAGGTCGTCGGGCGGGCGGGGATCCGCGGTGGCGGTTCGGGGCCGGCCGTGGGTGACGCGTGACAACATGACCAGGAAGTACGCGGCCGTCAGCACCGCGCCCAGCCCCCCGATCACCATGTACGTGAGGAAGAGCCCGCGCGGCAGCCCGTCCGCCGGCTGGAACGCCCCGAACAGCGCCAGCATCTCCCCCCAGAACCCGGCCAGCCCGGGCAGCCCCAGCGACGCGATCGAGGCGAACGTGAGCACCGAGCCCAGCCGCGGCATCGTCGCCAGCATGCCGCCGCCCAGCACCGGCATCTCCGAGGTGTGGTAGCGGTCCTTGATGGCTCCTGCCAGGAAGAACAGCAGACCGGTGATCAGGCCGTGGGCGACGTTGGCGAACAGGGCGCCGTTGATGCCGACGGGTGTGAGCGTGGCGAAGCCGAGCAGGACGAAGCCCATGTGGCCCACCGAGGAGTAGGCGATCATGCGTTTCAGGTCGCGCTGGGCCAGGCAGGCCAGGGCGCCGTACACGATGCCGACCACGGCGAACGCCCCCAGCCATGGCGCCACCGCCGCCGCGCCCTCGGGCAGGACGGGGATGGCGATCCTGGCGAAGCCGTACGTGCCCATCTTCAGCAGCACGCCGGCCAGCAGCACCGAGCCGGTGGTGGGAGCCTCCGTGTGCGCGTCGGGAAGCCAGGTGTGCAGCGGCCACATGGGGGTCTTGACCGCCAGGCCGATGCCGATCGCCACGAACGCCAGGATCTGGATGGATCTCGGCATACCCGCGCCGTGTGCCGCACTCAGCGCCTCGATGTCGAGCGTGCCGGTCTGGGCCCAGACCAGGAGCAGGCCGAGCAGCATGACGACCGAGCCGAGCAGCGTGTACAGGATGAACTTGATCGACGCCGCCCTGCGCCCCTGGCCTCCCCAGATGCCGATCAGGAAGTACATCGGGATGAGGACGATCTCGAAGAAGACGAAGAAGAGCAGCAGGTCCAGGGCGAGGAACGTGCCGATCATGCCGACTTCGAGCACGAGCAGCGTGAACACCAGCGCCCTCGGCCTGGCGCTCATGAACCCGCTGGTCCCGCGCGCGCCGCCCCAGCACAGGTAGACGAAGCACAGGAACGTCAGCAGCGTCGTCAGCACGATCAGCGGCAGTGAGATGCCGTCCACGCCCAGGTGCAGGCGCAGCCCCAGGCCCGGGATCCAGGGCAGGTCGAGCTCGAACTGCATCCGGGCGGGGCCGCCGTAGTCGAACGCCGCCAGGAGGATCAGGCTCAGTGCCAGCGTGACGCCCGAGAAGATCAGTCCGTACGTCCGGAGCACGTCCCGGAACGTTCGCGGCGCGAGGAGGAGCAGAAGGGCGCCCAGCAGGGGTACTGCGAGGAGCGCGACCGGGATCCAGCCCATCACGTGAACACCACCGCCCCCACCGCGATCAGCAGGACTCCGGCCAGCACGCCGCTCACGTAGAGCTGGACGTTGCCGTTCTGAGCCAGGCGCAGCACCCCGGACAGGCCGCGGGCCGACGTGCCCGAGCCGCGCACCGCGCCGTCCACGACCACGTCGTCCGTCCTGACGACGAGCCTGGCCAGGGCGAGCACGGGACGGACGAACAGGGCGGCGTACAGGGTGTCGACGTAGAAGGCGCGCTCGCACGGCGCTCGGAGCGGGCCCAGCAGGCGGGCCGGATCGGCGACGGGGTCGAGGCGCCAGAACGCGTACACCGCCCCCGCGCCCATCGCCGCGAGCACGACGCTGACGAGCGCCACGCCGACGTCGAGATGCGGCTCGCCGGCGAAGCCCAGCAGGAGGGCGGGGGCCGCGAGCAGGATGACGGGCACGAGCATCGTGCGCGGGGCTTCCCTGACGTCGACGACGTGGGCGGTGCCGGGCTCGGGCTCCGGGAGCGCCACGGCCCGCGCCTGGCCGAAGAAGGTACGCAGCCAGGCTCTGGTGGCGTACGCGCCGGTGACGGCCACGGTCGCGAGCGCGCAGCCGTACAGGAGGAGGGCGGCCGCGTCCGTGAGGCGCCCGCTGGACAGCGCGCCGTCCATGGCCAGCAGGACGCCGTCCTTGCTGAAGAAACCGCTGGCCGGTGGGATGCCCATCAGGGCGGCGAACCCGATCGTCATCGTGACGAACGTGACCGGCAGCTCGCGGCGCAGCCCGCCCATCTGGGTCATCAGGTTGGAGCCGACGTGGTGGATCACCGCGCCCGCGCAGAGGAACAGCAGCGCCTTGAACGCGCCGTGGGTCAGCAGGTGGAAGACGGCCGCGGTGTCGGAGCCCGCGGCGAGTCCGCCTGCCATGTAGGCGAGCTGGCTGACCGTGGAGTAGGCGAGGACGCGTTTGAGATCGTCCTGGGCGAGCGCGGCCAGGGCGGCGCCCAGCATGCCCAGCGCGGCGATGACGGCCAGCACGTCGAGCGTGGGGCGGGCGGCGAGGAACGCGGGGAACAGCCTGGCCACGATGAAGATGCCGGCGGCGACCATGGTGGCGGCGTGGATCAGGGCGCTGATCGGCGTCGGGCCCGCCATGGCGTCGGGGAGCCAGGTGTGCAGCGGCACCTGGGCGCTCTTGCCCGCCACGCCTGCCAGCAGCAGCATCGTGGCCGTCACCAGGGTGGCCGTGGACATGTCGGGCACCTTCGCCAGCACGTCGGCGATGCGGAAGCTGCCCGCCGCCAGGCCGAGCACGAAGATGCCGAACAGGAAGCCGACGTCGCCGAGGCGGGTGACGAGGAACGCCTTCACCGCGGCGCGGGAATTGCCCCGGTCCTCCCACCAGTGGCTGATGAGGAGGTAGGAGCACAGGCCCATGATCTCCCAGCCGACGTAGAGGACCAGGAGGTCGCCCGCGTACACGACCAGCAGCATCGCGCTGGTGAACAGGCTGATGAAGGCGCTGTAGGAGGGGTAGCGGGGGTCGTCTTTGAGGTAGCCGACCGAGTAGACCTGGACAGCGAGGGCCACGAGGGTGACCAGGACGCCGATGACGCTCGACAGTGCGTCGGCCTGGAGGGTGAGCTCGATCGGGATGCCACCGGTGACGATCGTGCCGTAGGTGCGGCCCGTGGGCGGGATGGCGGTGCCGGCGAAGTAGGCCAGACCCGGGGTCCAGGCCAGGGCGACGGTCACGATCGCCGAGGCGGCCGTGGGGAGGATGGCGATCCAGGCGGCGCGGGTGTTCGCCGCCTGCCGGCGGGCCGCCGGGCTCTCGGGTCTGATCCGTGCTCGGCGGGAGAGCAGAAGGCCCGCGAAGGCGGCGGCGAAGGGCAGGAGCACGGCCAGCAGCGGGAAGGTCGTCATCGGGTGCCGCCCCCTCGTCTGACTGGGGCGCCCTCGCCGTCGCGGTGGTCGCCGGCCTCGACGGCCTCCGCCCGGGTGGCGGGGCCGGGCTGGGTGGCGGGGTCGGGCTGGGTGGCGGGGTCGGGCTGGAGGCGTACCACGGTCGGGGTCTCCGCATGGTCGTCGGCCGGTTCCGCCAGGTCGCGGAGCTGGTCGAGGTCCACCGTGCGGCGGTTCCTGTACAGCGCCAGCACGATCGCGAGGCCCAGGCCCACCTCGGCGGCCGCGATGACGATGACGAACAGGGTGAGCACCTGCCCGCTGTGCAGGCGGTCGCCGAGCCACACGTCGAACGCCACCAGGTTGAGGTTGACGGCGTTGAGCATCAGCTCGACCGACATCAGCACGAGGATCGTGTTGCGCCGGGCGAGCACGCCGTAGACGCCGATGGAGAAGAGGAGCGCGGAGACGACCGCCGGGTAGACGATGTGCACTAATGACCCCCGCTCTGGTCGGGTGGTGTGGTGCTCTTCGGCTGGTCGGGTGGTGCGGCGCCGTTCGGGCGGGCCGATGGCGGGGTGTTGTCCGGCGGTGGCGGGCCGGTGTGGGGCGGGCTGGTGCCCGGCTCGCTGGTGTGGGATGGCGCGCCGCCTGGGATGTCCGTACGGGACAGGACGATCGCGCCGATCAGGGCGGCCAGCAGCAGGACGGACAGGGCCTCGAACGGCAGCACCCAGGTGGCGAACACGCTGGCGCCGAGTTCCTTCGCGGCTCCCTGGCCCGGGGTGAGCGGGGCGTAGGCCGTACGGAAACCGTCGATCACCACCGTGACGAGGATCGCCGCCGTCGCCACCGCCACCAGGGCCGCGACCAGTCTGTTGCCGCTGTCGAGGTCGGTGGAGCGGCCGATGGGGGCGCGCGTGAGCATGATGCCGAACAGCATCAGCACGACCACCGCGCCCACGTAGATGAGCACCTGCACCCAGGCCACGAACTCGGCGGTCAGCACCAGATAACCGCCCGCCAGGGCACCGAAGCAGACCACGAGCCAGAGGGCGGCGTGGACCAGTTGCCTGGTCGTGACGACAAGCAGCGCCGATCCAACCGCTACCGCCCCCAGCAGCAAGAAGACGAGCTCTTGCCCGGTGGGTGACAGGTAGGAGGGCACCGCCTCGGTCACGACTCCTCCTCGGACTCCTTCTGGTCGTCAGGGCCGAGCCGCCCTGGCGGTCGGATGGATCGTGGATCGGCCATCCTGCGCCGGCGCGGGCTCGGGGCAGAAGTCTGCTCCTCGTTGCCGGGCTCCGGTCGCGATTTCTCCGCGCCTGTGGACGACTCGTCCGCGGGCGGTTGTGCTGTGGACGACGCTTGGTCCTGCGCCTTGCCGGGCGGTTGCGTTGTGGATGGTGCGTGGTCTCGGGCCTCGCCGGGTGGTTGCGCTGTGGATGGCGCCTCGCCGGATGGCTCTTCTTGTGGATGGGGCTGCTCGGTGGACGGGAGGGCGCCTGGAGGGCGGATGCCTCGTACGTTCGTCATCGGGCGGCGGGGGCGGCGCGACGGCGTGCCTGTTTCCGGTGTGCCCGTTTCCGGTGTGCCCGTTTCCGGCGTGCCTGTTTCCGGCGTGCTGGGGGCGGATTCGCCGGTCGTGGCGTCCGGGGGCGTTGTGCCGGTCGGCGCGTTCGGGGTGGGCCCGGCGCTCGTGGCCGGTTCCTGACCCTCGGCGGGAGCCGGGCGTGTCTGGGCGGCGGTGCGGGGGCGCTGAGCTGCAGACGTACGGGCCGGGCGGTCGGCGGCCGGGCGCCGGGGGGCCGCCGTCAGCTCCTTCGGAGGCTCGGCGCCGGCGTCGTGGGCCGGAGGCGGTGGGACGGCTTCCACCCAGGTGGCCAGCTTGTCCTTCTCGTGGAGGAGGTTACGGATGTCGCCTTCCGCGTACTCGAACTCCGGAGCCCAGAAGAGCGCGTCGAAGGGGCAGACCTCGATGCAGATGCCGCAGTACATGCACAGGGCGAAGTCGATGGCGAAACGGTCGAGGACGTTGCGCTGGCGGGCACGGCCACCCTCGGGGGCCGGGATCGTCTCCTTGTGGGAGTCGATGTAGATGCACCAGTCGGGGCACTCTCGGGCACAGAGCATGCAAGAGGTGCAGTTCTCCTCAACCAGGGCGATAACGCCTCGGCTGCGGGGCGGCAGATCGGGCTTGACCTCGGGATACTGCTGCGTAACCGATTTGCGCAGCATGTGGCGAAGAGTGATGGACAGCCCCTTCGCCAGTCCGACTCCCGGTATCCGCGCCATGGTTCAACATCATGACGCACTTGGGCGCGCACGTGAATGAGCCAGCGCGTTGTCCCCAGTTTTTCCACAGCTATCCACAGGCTGACGGGAGGTTATCCACAACCTGTGTGCATGCCCGATATGAACCACGGCATGGCGATAGTCTCTCGGCCATGCACCAAAGCCATCCCGTCCGCCCCAGTAGCCTGAGGTGGACGGCCGCCGTCGTGTGGGCCTGCCTGCCCTTGTTCACGTGCGGTCTGGCGACCCCGCTCACCATCGGGATCGCGGCTTTCTGGCTGCGCAACATCTGGCACGGTGTCGCCGCGGCCGTTTATCTGGTGTGCATCGGTTCGTTCCTCATCGCCGTGATGGCGTACGACGACTTCGAGGACATGCCTGGGCCGTTGTCCGCGTTCATCACGGTCGCGTTCTTCGCCAGCTGGCTCGGCGGGCTCATCCATTCCGGCATCCTCGTGCCGTTCATGGCGCGTGCCCGGCTCACGGCGGGGCTCCCGTACCAGCCGGTCGACCTGCGGCAGCGCACCACCGCGCCCAGCCAGCAGCGCGGGCCGGGCGACCCGGAGTGGGTCGGCCACTACCGGGTGCTGCAGCAGCTCGGGCGTGGCGGGCAGGGGTCGGTCTACCTCGCCATGGCGCCCAACGGGGTGCGGGTCGCCGTGAAGGTGCTGCACGATCTGGTGGACGAGGTGGCGCGGGCGAGGTTCGCGCGGGAGGTGGAGGCGGCGCGGCGAGTGGCGACGTTTTCCACAGCTCGCGTGCTCGATGTGAACATCACGGGGCGGCACGCGTACATTGTCAGCGAGTACGTGGAGGGGCCGTCGCTGGAGCAGCTCGTCAGGAAGTACGGGCCGCGTGACGAGGACAGCCTGACGCGGCTGGCGCTGTCCACGGCGGGGGCGCTGGCGGCGATCCACAAGGCGGGGGTCGTTCATCGCGACTTCAAGCCGAGCAACGTGCTGATCGGGCACGACGGGCCGCGGGTGATCGACTTCGGCATCGCGCGGGCGCTCGACCAGGTGACGATGACGGCGGGGAAGATGGTGGGGACGCCGCCGTACATGTCGCCTGAGCAGCTCACGGGGGCGACGGTGGGGCCGGCTTCGGACGTGTTCAGCTGGGCTGTGACGATCATGTTCGCGGCCACGGGACGGCCGGCGTTCGGGGAGGACACGGTGCCCGCGGTGTTCCACCGGGTGCTCACCTTCCACCCCGACTTATCGCCGTTGCCGCCCGCGTTACGAGGCATCGTGAAGTCCTGCCTGAACAAGCAGCCCGAGGAGCGACCTTCGGCCTCGGATGTCATGCTCGCGATCGTTCGCTGAGCTGAGCAGGGATCCGCGGGCTGCCCTGCTGGTGATCGATATGCGTGCGCAGCTCAGGGGGTGGCTTCTCCGGCGCTCTTCATGAAGGCGAGGTACTCCTCGCGGGACACCCGGTGTACGGCCAGGACGAGGTCGTGGCGTTTCGCGAACCGCTCCACGTCCGGTGGGGACCAGGGGCCTGGCAGGTGGTGGAGGGTTCGGCCGAAGCGGTCGAGGACGAGCAGGCCGGTCAGGTCCTCGTACCGGTAGAGGAGGAGGCTGAAGACCTGGCCCGGGCTCTCCCCCAGGCGGAGCTTGGCCACAACGTGGTTGCCCTGCGTGATGTGCAGCTTGTTCAGGGAGCCTCTGTGGAGGTACGGGCCGCCGTACGGGCCGAGGATCGTGCCGCGTCCGACGCGCCAGCGGTGGGCTCTGGCCAGGGCGGGGCGGAGGAGGAGTAACGCTGGGCTGAAGGCCACCAAGAGCCATTTGACTTCGATGAGTTCGAGAATTACCCGGCCTATCGTGGACAGGCCTCGCCAGGCTGCCCACATTCCCAGGGAGGCTAGATACGCCATCAGGGCGGCGCCTGCGATCGCCAGGCAAATGCCGAGCGGCTTGCGCCATCTGGCGGTGGAAGGGAGCGGGAGGCCGCGTACGCGGCGCCAACCTGGGGCGCGTGATGCGAGGGCGGCGCGGATCTTGCTGGAGGGGTGGTTGCGGGCGTCCTCCAACGGGATTCCGGCCTTGCGGGCGAATTCCTGGAGGTCGGTTTCGTGCCAGTCGCCTGGTAGGTCGACGAGGACCAGGCCGTCGGGGTCCAGGGCTGCGAGGCCTTGGATGGTGGATGGTTTTTGGCTGTCGGATTTCTGGTGGTCGTATCTGTAGTGGTAGAGGCGTGCGGGTGTCAGGCTGATCGAATCACCCGAGGCATTGTCGGTGACCGTCAGTGATTGGCGGGTGGAGGTCAGGATTGTTTGTGGGCGATGGCTGTCTTTTGTGGCGCCTGCGCATGGTCGGAGTTGGTTCACTCGTCGTCCCCCTCAGGGCCCCCTTGTTTTGGTACGACGAATAAGGCGGGCATAAGGGTTCCTCGGGATGCTGGGTTGCTGAGGGCGGGTTGGGGTGCGGGCCGACGTGTGGTGTGGGCGGGCAGGTGCGGGTGGTTCCGGGGCAGGGATGTGGGTCTTGTTCTGGGGTCAAGGGCAGGCGGGGCGAAGCGGGGTTTCTGGTGGGGAGTGCTCGGCTTGATGCTGCTGTCAGGTGAGGACTCTGACGATGCCGGTTAGGGCGAGTTGGGCGAGGGCGAGGGGGACCAGGACTGCCCAGGCCAGTTTCTGGAGCTGGTCCTCGCGGAGTCGCGGGTACGTGACGCGGAGCCAGATCACGATGAAGGCGAGGAAGAAGACCTTCAGGAGCGTCCAGAGCCAGCCGGGGAGGAACGGGCCCTGCCAGCCGCCCAGGAACAGGACGGTGGTCAGGAACGACAGGACGACGATGCCGGCGTACTCGGAGAGCATGAAGAGGGCGAAGCGCATGCCGGTGTACTCGGTCATCGGGCCCATGATGATTTCCGACTCGGCGATCGGCATGTCGAACGGGGGGCGGCGGAGTTCGGCGAGGCCGGCCAGGAAGAAGACGATGGCGCCGATCGCCTGCCAGGGGAGCCACCACCACTGCCACGCTTCGACGATCCCGGGGAGCGACAGGGTGCCCGCCGCCATGGCCACCGAGGACGCGGACAGGACCAGGGGCAGCTCGTACGACATGAGCTGGGCCGCCGAGCGCATGCCGCCGAGGACGGAATACTTGTTGGCGGAGGCCCAGCCGGCCATGATCGAGCCCAGGACGCCGATGCCCATGACGGCGAGGACGAAGAAGAGGCCGAGGTCGAGGTTCACGGCGACGCGGTCGCGGTCGATGGGGATGGCGATCAGGACGACCAGGTACGGGATCAGGGCCACACCTGGGGCGATCATGAAGATGCGGCGGTCGGCCGCGGCCGGGACGACGTCCTCCTTCTGCGCGAACTTCACCCCGTCGGCGATGAGCTGCGCCCAGCCGTGGAAGCCGCCCGCGTACATGGGGCCGAGCCTCGACTGCATGTGGGCCATCACCTTGTGCTCGGTCTGACCGACGATCAAGGGGAGGACCAGGAAGACGGCGAGGATGACGACGAAGCTCAGCACCACTTCAAGCATCAGGTGGCCCCCAGTCGGCTGGTACTCCTGGCGGAAGGGTCTTGCGGCGGCTCGGGGCGCCGTGGCCTGACTCGCCCGGCTCCTTGGCGCCCGGCCAGGGCTTGGCCACCCGGGCGGCCAGGATGAAGTCCTTGCGGAGCGGGTGGCCCTCGAAGCCGTCCGGGAGGAGGAGCGGGACGAGGTTGGGGTGGCCGTCGAAGATGACGCCGAACATCTCGTACGTCTCGCGCTCGTGCCAGTTCGCGCCGCGGTAGATGTCCACGGCGGTGGGGAGGTGCGGGTTCTCCCGGGGTACGTGGGTGCGGAGGAGCAGGCGGCGGCCGGCGGCCGGGTTGTAGACGTGGACGACGATGGCGAACGAGTCCGGCGGGGCGTCGACGCCGGTCAGCCAGTCGAAGAAGGTGAAGTCGAGGGTGTCGCGGACGTAGATGAGCAGGTCGAGCCAGTCGGTGGGGGCGACGTCGATGGTCGTGTCGCCGTAGGACTCGGAGATCTGGGCACGGTCGCCGAAGTGCTCGGTGATGGATGTCGGGGTGCCGATCCCGGTCGGGGTGCCGATCCCGGTCGGGGTGCCGATCCCGGTCGGGGTGCCGATCCCGGTCGGGGTGCCAGTCCCGGTCGGGGTGCCAGTCCCGGTCGGGGTGCCAGTCCCGGTCGGGGTGCCAGTCCCGGTCGGGGTGCCAGCGCCGGTCGGGGTGCCGGTCCCGGTCGGGGTAGGTGGGGTTTCGGCTGGGGGGCGGCTGGGGCTGGGGGTGGGCTCTGGGGGGTTTGTGGGGGTGTCGTTGTTGCTGGGCGGCGTGGGTGCGTTGTGGTCGTCGCCGGGGTTGTCGGTGGTCACTGCGACTCCTGGTCCGAGTTCGGGGTCGCGTCCTGAGGGTGGTCCGCGTGGGGGCGGGACCAGACGTAGCGGTCGCTGAGCTTCTCGGCGGCGATCTTCTCCTGGAGCTTGGTGATGCCGTACAGGAGGGCTTCCGGTCGGGGTGGGCAGCCCGGGACGTAGACGTCGACGGGGATGATCTGGTCCACGCCGTTGGTGACGCAGTACGAGTCCCAGTACGGGCCGCCGGTGTTGGAGCAGGCGCCGAACGAGATCACGTACTTGGGGTCGGGCATCTGCTCGTACAGGCGCTTCACGGCCGGGGCCATCTTGTCGGTGACCGTTCCTGAGACGATCATCAGGTCGGCCTGTCTCGGGCCGTTCGCGAACGGGATCACGCCGAAGCGGATGAAGTCATGGCGGCTCGTCGAGGCGGCGATGAACTCGATGGCGCAGCAGGCCAGCCCGAAGTTGAACACCCACAGGGAGTAGCGGCGGCCCCAGTTGAGGACGAAACGCATGGGTTTGGGCGCCAACCGTGAGATCGGGCCCACGGTGGGCATCGGGAGATCCGTTGCTGCCATATGGCCATTCTTGCGCGGATCACAGGTCAGGCAAAGGAACGAAGAAATCAAGGAATCGTGGGATTGGATGGGGTGGGATCTCCGCTGGGGTTGGGCGGGCGGTCTCGCTGGTCAGTGGTGGCGCGCTGAGCGGACTCCTCTGGTGGCTGGGCGGACTCCTCTGGTCGCTGGGCGGACTCCTCTGGTCACTGAGCGGACTCTCCTCCTCTGGTCACTGAGCGGAGGTCAGTGACCAGAGGGCCGATTGGGCGTTCTCTCTGAGCGTCTGTGCCACCTGGAGTGCGACTGATTCGAGTTCCTTGTCGATCGCCGGGCCGTCGGTGGCCGGCACCCGCCCCTGCTCGTACGGCAACGCGGCCACCCACTCCATCCGCAGGTACGTGGGCGGATGCGTGCTGTCCACCCGGAGTTCCTCCAGGCGGGCGGCACGGCGGCGGCGTTCGAGTTCCGAGGCGGGCAGGGCGTCGACGGCGGTGCGGAGGGCCGTCCACAGGTTCTCGGGCTTGGTGGTGTGCGCGCTCGTCCGCAGGAAGCCGACGGCGGAGGTCGCTCTGGTGTTCAGGGCGTCCAGGAGGGAGGTCATGGCGGGGGCGCCGGCGACGCGGGCGCCCAGTTCGTCGGCGCGGTACTCGGCACGCTGGGACGAGCGGTACAGCAGGAGCTCCATCGCCGCCACGAGGCCGCGGACGGGGAGGCCGAGGATGGCGAGCAGGGACTCGGCGATGAAGCGGGCCACACCGTCGCCCTCCCTCCAGTCGAAGCGGGTCACGTCATGCAGTACGGCGAGGGAGTGGAGTGCGCTGCCCACGACGAAACCGTGACGGCTGTCGCCGTTGCTCGAATGGGCCAGTTCGTGGGCGAGGAGCCCGATGCGTTCCTGCGGGGTGAGGATCAGCCACAGCGGGTAGCCGATCTCGATCACGGGGCGGCGGCGCAGGCCGTAGGTGCGGGATGAGGCGTTCACCTCGCCGCTGATGGCCACGATGTCGGTACGCGGGGCGTCTACCTCGGCGCCGATGCGGTCGAGCAGGGCGAACAGGTGTGGGGCCGTCTCCCGGGTGAGGGGGCGGGTGTCCGGTGGGAAGGGGGCGGCGCGGGGGCGTAGGAGCCAGGCCAGGTCGAGCGCCACCAGGGCCGGGAGGATGGCGAAGAGGGTGCCGCGGGTCAGGAGGTAGATGCCGAGGAGGAGGAAGGCCGGGGTGAGGAGGTGGGTCAGGACGGCGAGGGTGAAGACGATGGCGCGGGCGATCCCGGCTGGAGCGGCAGGGCGCTTGTGATCGGTCTGGGTGACGTGGCCGGGATTGAGGGCCCGCTCGGCCTCAGGAAGGTGGCCGATGTCGAGGGCCTGCCCAGTCTCTGGGAGGGGAGCGGTTCGGAGGGAGGGGCCGGAGCCGACGGCCTGCCCAGGCTCGGTAGGAGGAGCGGTTCGAGGGAAAGGGCCGGTCTCAGGGGTGGGAGTGGTGTGGTGGGAACGGAGGACGTCCTCGTGCAGGCCTCGGACCAGGCGAGCCTGTAAGCGGGCGAACCGGGTCTTCCGTGGGATGAAAGGGCGGCGGGCGACGTTCCAGTCGCAGGACGGGCACCACTCGGGATAGGGCGGCTCGGACGTGAGCGGGTGGTGGCACTCGGGACAGGCGGGCATGGCACAGCAAGATAGCCAGCCCCCCGGCCAAGCCACTACGTCCAGGTAAGGACCCGTTTGCGCCAGGCGTACAGGATGCCCAGCGCGATGAACCCCAGGAACACGAACATCTCCACCAGCGTGGTCAGGCCGTAGCCGGGCGCGTCGAAGACGGTGGCCCAGGGGAACAGGAAGACGGCGTCCACGGCGAAGACGACGTACAGGTAGGTGAAGACGTAGTAGCGCACCTGCGACTGCGCCCAGCCCTCCCCCACGGGATCGACCCCGCACTCGTACGTGGTCAGCTTCTCCGGGGTGGGGCGGCTCGGGCGGAGGAGGCGGTTGGCGAACAGGGCGCCGGCCACGATGGCGACGCCGAGGGCGAGGAGCGCGGCGACGAGTACGTACGACCCGTAGTAGCCGTCCATGAAGCGATGGTAACCCGACCCCCTCGAAGTACCCAGTGTGGTCAAAGTGTCCGGAGCTATCACACAAAATCGGGGTAAATCGTAAGATCGGAGCCATACCCTGACAGGCATGCACAAATCGCGATTCTTCTCCGGAATCGCTCTGCTGGCCCTCTCGGCCTCAGGGTGCGCTCTGGCCGCCGCGTCCCCCGCGAGGGACGTCGTGGTTCCGGCAGAGCCGACGGCGATCGACTTCGTCGACCCCGCGACCGTCATCGGCCTGTCCACCAGGACCCTGACCGAGGGCGACGCCCCGGGCAGCAGGTACGTGCACATCGACTACCCCGAGTTCGCCGGCGCCACCGCGCTCAACCGCGAGCTGCACGCCCAGGCCGAGCGGCAGCTGCGTGACTTCCGGGCCAGGAACCGCGAGGTCGAGCCCGTGAGCCCGCGCCCCGAGCTGAACGTGGACTGGCAACTCGCCGCCGCCTCCCCCGAGGCCGTCGCGGTGCGGCTGCGTACCGGCGAGTTCGAGGGTCAGCGCTGGGCCAACTCCACGCGTACGTTCTGGTTCGACCCGCGCACCGGCGAGGCGACCGGCTCCACCGGGCTGCTGGACGGGCACGCCGCGCTGGCCCGGCTGACGGCGCTGGTCAGGGATCAGCTCAAGGAGCGCGGGAACCAGGTCGAGCGCGACGAGGTGACGGACGAGGGCGGCGCGTTCGACTCGATGGCGTTCAACCGGCACGGGGACCTCGTCGTCGAGTTCGACGACTGCCAGGTCGGGCCGTGCTCGCTGGGCCGGGTGGCCGTGGCGGTGCCGGCCGGGCAGGTGGCACCGTTGCTGTCGAAGCTGGGGCGGCAGGCGCAGGAGAGCGCGCGGGAGAATCGCGTCCAAGGTGCGGTCAGCCCGGACTTCGCCCTCGCGAACAGCCCCGACGCCGTCAGCAACCGGGCGGGGAGCGTGGACTGCGCGAAGGTCAAGTGCGTGGCGCTGACGTTCGACGACGGGCCGGGGCCGTACACGGGCAGGCTGCTCGACCTGCTGAAGGAGGGGCGGGCGCGGGCCACGTTCTTCACCGTGGGCAGCAACGCGATGGCACAGCCGGCGCTGCTGCGGCGGATGAGCGTGGAGGGCCATCTCGTCGGGAACCACACCTGGGCCCATAGGGACCTGTCGAAACAGGGCAGCAGCAAAATCACCGAGACCCTCGCCAAGACCGGGGACGCGGTGTCGGCGATCATCGGGCAGACGCCGAAGCTGGTGCGGCCGCCGTACGGGGCGGTGAGCCAGCAGGTGGGCAACGTCGCCCGCGAGATGGGGTTGTCCCTGGTCACCTGGGACGTCGACGCGAACGACCAGAACGGCGGCAAGGCGAAAGACATCGCCGACCGGACCGTGCGTGAAGCGCATCCAGGTGCGATCATTCTCATGCACGACATTCATCGGGAAACCGTGGATGCGGTTCCGGACATCCTCAAAAGGTTGCGCGGGAAGGGTTACAGCTTCGTCACCGTTCCTGAGTTGTACGGCTCTGCGGGGATGCAGGCCGGACGCCTGTACAGGTCAGGGAACGAGCTGCCGGGTAAGCAGCCCCTGACGTAGCGCACGTGTTGGGGGGACGTATAGTTGGCGCTCGTGACCCGAACCGTCCTGTTCGCCCGCCTGCATGTAGACCTCTGCAGGCTCGCGTCCGGACTGTGTCGTCGTTCTCGCACCTCACCCTGACTGAACTCCGACCGCGTTTACCCGCTTTGCGCGGCATGCAAACGCGTGACCTTCCGAGGATCTAGCATGGAAACAGAGAACGCGCCCGAAGCAACCGCGCATTGGCGCGTCGAGGAGGACTGAGCTGTGACGAAGCAGGTCCAGCAACTCGACCGCGTGATCATCAGATTCGCTGGGGACTCCGGCGACGGCATGCAGCTGACCGGTGATCGGTTCACTGCCGGCACGGCGGAGTTCGGCAACGACCTGTCGACGCTCCCCAACTTCCCAGCGGAGATCCGCGCGCCCGCAGGCACCCTGCCCGGCGTGTCGAGTTTCCAGTTGCACTTCGCCGACCACGACATCCTCACGCCCGGCGACGCGCCGAACGTGCTCGTGGCCATGAACCCCGCCGCGCTCAAGGCCAACCTCGGCGACCTGCCCAGGGGCGCGGACATCATCGCGAACACCGACGAGTTCACCAAGCGCAACCTGCAGAAGGTCGGCTACGCCGCCAACCCGCTGGAGGACGACTCGCTGAGCGAGTGGCGCCTGCACGCGGTGCCGCTGACCTCGCTCACGGTCAAGGCGCTCGAGGGTTTCGACCTGTCCAAGAAGGACGCGGAGCGGTCGAAGAACATGTTCGCCCTCGGCCTGCTGTCGTGGCTCTACCACCGGCCGACCGAGCAGACGATCAGGTTCCTGGAGCAGAAGTTCGCCAAGAAGCCCGATGTCGCCAAGGCGAACATCGCGGCCTTCCAGGCCGGCTGGAACTACGGCGAGACGACCGAGTCGTTCTCGGTCTCGTACGAGGTCAAGCCGGCGCAGCTGGCACCGGGCGTCTACCGCAACATCTCCGGCAACCAGGCGCTGGCCTACGGTCTGATCGCCGCGAGCGTGCAGTCGAAGCTGCCGCTGTTCCTGGGGTCGTATCCGATCACCCCGGCCAGCGACATCCTGCACGAGTTGTCGAAGCACAAGCGGTTCGGGATTCGCACGTTCCAGGCGGAGGACGAGATCGCCGGCGTCGGGGCGGCGCTCGGGGCCGCGTTCGGCGGCGCGCTCGGCGTGACGACGACGAGCGGTCCGGGTGTGGTGCTGAAGGGTGAGACGGTCGGCCTGGCGGTCATGACCGAGCTGCCGTTGATCGTCGTGGACGTGCAGCGGGCCGGGCCGAGCACGGGCATGCCGACCAAGACCGAGCAGACGGACCTGCTGATGGCCATGTTCGGGCGCAACGGCGAGTCGCCGGTGCCGATCGTGGCGCCGATGTCGCCGAGCGACTGCTTCGACGCGGCGGTGGAGGCGGCCAGGATCGCGGTCAAGTACCGCACGCCGGTCATGCTGCTCTCGGACGGTTACCTGGCCAACGGCTCGGAGCCCTGGCGCCTGCCCGATGTTTCCGACTTGCCTGACATTTCGCAGGAGTTCACGGCCGAGCCGAACGGCGCCGACGGCGACTTCCTGCCCTACCAGCGTGACACCGAGACACTTGCCCGCCCGTGGGCCATCCCCGGCACGCCCGGGCTCGAGCACCGCATCGGCGGCATCGAGAAGGCCGACGGCACCGGCAACATCTCCTACGACCCGAACAACCACGACCTGATGGTCCGCACGCGGGCCGCCAAGATCGCCGGGATCGACGTCCCCGACCTCGTGGTGGACGACCCCGACGGTGACGCGAAGGTGCTCGTGCTCGGGTGGGGCTCGACGTACGGGCCGATCGCCGCCGCCGCGCGGCGCATCAGGCGCGCGGGCGGCAAGGTCGCCCAGGCCCACCTGCGCCACCTCAACCCGCTGCCCGCCAACACCGGCGAGGTGCTCAAGCGCTACGACAAGGTGCTGCTGCCCGAGATCAACCTCGGCCAGCTCGCCCTGCTGCTGCGGGCGAGGTACCTCGTGGACGTGATCAGCTACAACCGTGTGCGCGGGCTCCCGTTCAAGGCCGAGGAGCTGGCCGGAGTCATCCAGGACGTGATCGACAGTGACTGAGCTTGTCAACGGGAGGGGCCTGTCGCTCGTTCCCAAGACGGACGTCAAGCAGACCCTGAAGGACTTCAAGTCCGACCAGGAGGTGCGCTGGTGCCCGGGTTGCGGTGACTACGCCATCCTGGCCGCGGTGCAGAGCTTCCTGCCGGAGCTGGGGCTCAAGCGCGAGAACATCGTGTTCGTCTCCGGCATCGGGTGCTCCTCGCGGTTCCCGTACTACCTGAACACCTACGGCTTCCACTCCATCCACGGCCGGGCGCCGGCGATCGCGACCGGGCTGGCCGCGTCCCGCCCCGACCTGTCGGTGTGGGTGATCACCGGTGACGGTGACGCGCTGTCGATCGGCGGCAACCACCTTATCCACGCGCTGCGCCGCAACGTCAACCTGAACATCCTGCTGTTCAACAACCGGATCTACGGTCTGACGAAGGGCCAGTACTCGCCCACCTCCGAGGTCGGCAAGATCACCAAGTCGACGCCGATGGGCTCGCTGGACAAGCCGTTCAACCCGATCTCGCTGGCCATCGGCGCCGAGGCGTCGTTCGTGGCCCGCACCATCGACTCCGACCGCAAGCACCTGCAGTCGGTGCTGCGCGAGGCCACCGCGCACCGCGGCACGTCGCTGGTCGAGATCTACCAGAACTGCAACATCTTCAACGACAACGCCTTCGAGCAGCTCAAGGACCCCGAGGTCCGCGACGACATCACGCTGCGCCTGGAGCACGACCAGCCGATCGTGAGCGCCTCCAAGGCCGTCGTGCGCGGCGCGAACGGCGGCGTCGAGGTCTTGGCCCGCGACAGCGTGAGCGAGGACCAGATCCTCGTGCACGACGCGCACAACCCCGACCCGTCGGTGGCGTTCGCGCTCAGCAGGCTCGACGAGCCGGCCTTCGAGCACGTGCCGATCGGCATCTTCCGCAGCGTGGACCGGCCCTCGTACGAGTCGCTGATGTCCGAGCAGCTGGAGGAGGCCGTAGCGCAGAAGGGCCCCGGTGACCTGAGCGAGCTGCTGCTGGGTGGCGACACCTGGCGGATTGGCTGATTTTTCGCGACTATGCCGGGGTGGCGAAGACGTGGTGGTATGTCATAGCCGCGGTCGCCGCCCTGGCACTGGTCGTGGCCGCCGCGCAGCAACTGGGAACCCCGGACGGGCGTGCCTCCGAGACCGCCACCACGCCTTCCGCGCAGGCACAGGTCCCGGCGGGCTTTCCCAACGCTGACACGACCGGCGTGCCGCCCGGCACCCCGCTCACCGAGGTCACCGGCGACCAGACCTTCGCCACGGACGGCGAGGTCGTCGAGGGCAAGGTCTTCTACGGCTTCGTCGTGGTGACCGCCAGCGACGTGACGTTCAGGAAGTGCGTCTTCCGCGGCGGCCCCACCCAGGACGTGCGCCCGCTGCTCGACAGCGAGCACGCCCGCGGCACCGTGGTCGAGGACTCCGAGTTCTACCCGACCCACCCGTCCGCCTCGATCGACGGCATCTGGGCCGCGCACACCAAGATCTACCGCTCGGAGTTCCGCGGCACGGTGGACGGCGTCAAGGCCCACACCGGCACCCTCGTCCAGGACTCCTGGATCCACGACCTGAGCTGGTTCGCCA
This sequence comes from Nonomuraea rubra, assembly GCF_014207985.1. Classification (NCBI taxonomy): domain Bacteria; kingdom Bacillati; phylum Actinomycetota; class Actinomycetes; order Streptosporangiales; family Streptosporangiaceae; genus Nonomuraea; species Nonomuraea rubra. Next base: position 11,938,242 of record NZ_JACHMI010000001.1, read on the forward strand.
GCGACCCCGACCAGGGCGGGGAGGCCACGCACAACGACGGCGTGCAGGCCTTCGCCGACCAGACGGGCGTCACGCTGCGGCACAACACGATCGACCTGTCCACCACGACGGACCCGAACGCGGCCGTGCAGTCCTCGGCCGACGAGCTGCACGTGGAGGGCAACTATCTCGACGGCGGCGGCTGCGTCGTCAACATCGACCACACGCCGCTGGGCCGGCCGCTGACCGGCCAGCGCGTGACGGGCAACCGGTTCGGGCGCAACTCGGCGCACGACTGCCCGATCCTGCTGAGCACCCAGTCCGAGCTCCGGGGCGCGCAGGGAAACGTCTGGCACGACACGGGCGATCCCATACCGGCACCCGAACAACACGACTGAAGGCAGGCCGTATGTGGCAGGGGACGCGGGCCCTGGTGACGGGCGCGACCGGGTTCATCGGAGCCCATCTCGTGCGGCGGCTCGACGACTTGGGCGCGGAGGTGCACGCGGTCAGCCGCGCGAGCACGGCGCGGGAGCGGTGGCACCGCGTGGACCTGAGCGACGCCGCGGCCACGGCCGAGCTGGTCGGGCGGGTCCGCCCCGAGGTGGTCTTCCACCTGGCCAGCGAGGTCACCGGGGTCCGCGAGCCGGCGGTGGTGGCTCCGACCCTGGCCGCCAACCTGGGCGCCGCGGTGAACCTGCTGACGGCGGTGACCGGCACCGGGGTGCGCAGCGTGGTGCTGGCGGGCTCGGTGGAGGAGCCGCGCGACGGCGCGGTGCCCGGCTCGCCGTACGCGGCGGCCAAGGCGGCGGCGACCGGTTACGCCCGCATGTACCACGCGTTGTGGCAGGTCCCGGTGTCGGTGCTGCGGGTGGCCATGGTCTACGGGCCAGGGGAGCCGAACCTGCGCAGGCTGGTGCCGTACGTGACGACGTCGCTGCTGCGCGGCGAGTCGCCCGAGCTGACCTCCGGCACCAGGCTCGTCACCTGGGTGTACGTGGAGGACGTGGTGGACGCGTTCGTCAGGGCGGGGGCGAGCGGCGAGGCGGCCGGGCACGTGCTGGACATCGGCACCCCCGAGCCCGTCTCCATCCGCCACACCGCGGACCTGATCGCCGATCTCGTCGGCGGCCCGGCCCGTCCGGTGTACGGGGCCGTGGCGGCCAGGCCGCTGGACGGCACGCAGCGCTCGGACATCGAGCCGGCCGCGCGGGTCCTGGGCTGGCGGCCGGCCACGTCCCTGACGGAGGGGCTCACAAAGACCGTCGAATGGCATTCAAAGCGCGTGTAACGGTCCATCCCGGAAGGCGATAACACTCCTGGCGGCACTCTGATCAGGGGGCGGGATGCGTGCGGTGACGAATCTGACCGTGCACGGCATCGGAGAGACGGCCCGGGAGCTGGAGCGGGGCGAGGACACGACGTGGGTGTCGGTCGAGCAGTTCGAGCGGGTGGTGGACGCGGTGGCCGGCCGGCCGGACGTGCGCATCACGTTCGACGACGGCAACGCCTCCGACGTGGAGATCGCACTCCCCCGGCTGCTGGAGCGCGGGCTGAAGGCGGAGTTCTTCGTGCTGGCCGGGCTGCTCGGCGAGCCGGGCAGGCTGGACGCCGACGGCGTGCGCGAGCTGGCCGGCAAGGGCATGCGGATCGGCTCGCACGGCTGGGCGCACCGCGACTGGCGGACGATCACCGAGGGCCAGGCCACCGAGGAGCTGGAGCGGGCGCACGAGGTGCTCGGCGAGCTCACCGGCGAGCCGGTGTCGCGGGTGGCGATCCCGTTCGGCTCGTACGACAGGGGCGTGCTGCGCCGGTTACGCCATGCCGGCGTGACCAGGGCCTACACCAGTGACGGCGGCAGGGCCAGGCCCGGCTCCTGGCTGCAGGCGCGCAACAGCCTCAGGCACGACCTCGACGCGTCCTGGATCGGCCGGGTGCTGGACGGGCCCTCGCTCGGCCGCCGGGCGGGCAAGCTGGGCATGCGGCTGTACAAGCGGGTGCGTTGATGCGCAGGGCCGCGGTCGTCATCGTCACCTACAACAGCGCCGACGTGCTGCCCGGCTGCCTCGACTCGCTGCCCGAGGGGGCGCGGGGCGTGGAGCTGGCCGGGGTCGTGGTGGCGGACAACGCCTCCAAGGACGACTCCGCCGCCATCGCGGAGAAGGCCGGAGCCACCGTGGTGCAGGTGGGCAGGAACGCCGGGTACGCGGCGGCGGTCAACGCCGGGATCGCCGCGCTCGACCTGGACCGGCTCGACGGCGTCTACGTGCTCAACCCGGACTGCCGCCTGCGCCCGGGGGCGATCGTGCCGCTGCTGGACGCCTTGCGGGAGCCGGGCAGGGGCATCGCGGTGCCGTACATGGTCAATCCCGACGGCACGTTGCAGCCGTCGCTGCGCCGGATGCCGACTGTGGGGCGGGCGCTGGTCGAGGCCGTGGTGGGCGGCGGGCTGGCCGGGCGGATCGGCACGCTGGGCGAGCTGGTGACCGATCCGCGCGACTACGCGGAGCCGGGCGCGTACGCCTGGGCGACGGGGGCGGCCATGCTGCTCTCGCCCCTGGTCATCCGCGAGGTGGGGCCGTGGGACGAGTCGTTCCTGCTCTACAGCGAGGAGACGGACTTCTGCCTGCGGGCCGCCGATCTGGGCTACGCCACCTGGTACGAGCCCGCGTCGGTGATCGAGCACATCGGCGGCGACTCGGGGGTGAATCCGATGCTGGCGTCCATGCTCGTGGTGAACAAGGTCCGCCTGTACCGGCGGCGGCACGGGCCGGTGCGGGGGACGGCGTACTACCTGGCCGTGCTGGCCGGTGAGGCCGTGCGGGCGCTGGCCGGCCGGCGTACGTCCAGGGCCAGCGTGGCGGCGCTGGTGCGGCCCTCCCGGCGGGTCACGGTGCTGCCCCAATGAGGATCAGGAGCTTCGACGCGCTCACGGCGGGCGAGCTGGACTCCTGGGAGGAGGTGCGGGCCGGCAACCCGGCGCTGGACAGCCCGTACTTCCATCCGGGTTTCTCGGCGGCCGTGCACGCGAGCGGCCGGACGGTGCACGTGGCGGTGGGCGACGGCGTGTTCGTGCCGCACCACAGGGACGGGCGGCTGCTGCGGCCGGTCGGCTGGCCCGGCGCGGACTTCCAGGGGCCGATCCTGGCCGAAGGCACCCCGTTCCGGCCGCTGGAGCTGCTGGGGAACGGGGCCGGCGGCTACGCGTTCGACCATCTGGTGGAGCAGGCGCCCGGGTTCGAGCGGTGGGTGGTCTCGCGCAGGCCGTCGCCGTACCTGGACGTCACCGGCGGGCTGGAAGGCTATCTGGGCCGGGCCTCCAAGAGCGGCAGGGACAACATGGGGCAGGCCAGGCGGCGGGCCGCCAGGGCCGGGCGGGAGCTGGGCGGGCTGCGCTTCGAGGCCGACTCGACGGACGTGGGCGCGCTGGCGCGGGTGATCGAGCTCAAGCGTGCCCAGTACGCCGCGACCGGCGCGCAGGACTACTTCGCCGAGCCGGAGCGCGTCCGGCTGATGGAGAGCCTGCTGAAGACCCGCGACCCGGCCTTCGGCGGCGTGCTGTCCACGGTGCACGCGGGGCCGCACCTGCTGGCGGCGCACTTCGGGCTGCGGTCCGGCGGGGTGCTGCACTGGTGGTTCCCGGTCTACGACCCGGAGCTGGCGAAGCTGTCGCCCGGCTGGATCCTGCTGCGCGAGCTGGTCGCCGCGTCCCCGGCGCTCGGGGTCTCCCGGATCGATCTGGGCCGGGGCGAGGACGAGTACAAGCGGCGGGCCAAGACCGGCGAGAGCGTGGTGTGCCAGGGCATCGTGACCCGCAATCCGCTGCGCCGGGCCGCGGCGGCCGCCGTCGCCCGGGCCAGGGCGACGGCAAGGAAAGGACGTTTACCAAGAAGTCGGTAACGTTCCAATACGCATGCCCGACATATCCCTTGGAGGCGGGGGGAATCACGCGCTGCCCTCCAAAAGACGGTCCACGGTAGACGGTCCAACACGGAGGGCGGCTCATGCGGATCAGTGTCTTCGGGCTCGGTTACGTGGGGTGCGTCTCGGCGGCCTGCCTGGCCTCCATGGGGCATCAGGTGACCGGCGTGGACGTGAATCCGGACAAGGTCGATCTGATCAACAGCGGGCAGGCGACGATCGTCGAGGAGCGCATCGGCGAGCTGATCGCCAAGACGACGGCCGACGGCCTGTTACGGGCCACCACGGACGCGGCCGAGGCGGTCGCGGGCAGCGAGGTGTCGCTGGTCTGCGTGGGCACCCCGTCGGCGCCGAACGGCAGCCTGTCCACGACGTACCTGGAGCGGGTGGCCGAGCAGATCGGCCGGGCGCTGCGGCCGGGGCACGTGGTGGTCTTCCGCAGCACGATGTTGCCCGGCACCTGCGCCGAGCTGCTGGTGCCGATCCTGGAGCTGTCGTCGGGCATGCGGGCGGGGGTGGACTTCGGGGTGGCGGTCAACCCCGAGTTCCTGCGCGAGGGCACCAGCGTGCGCGACTTCTTCGCGCCGCCCAAGACGGTGATCGGCGAGTCGGACGAGACCTCGGGGAACGTGGTGGCCGCCCTGTACGAGGGCCTGCCCGGCGAGATCTTCCGGGTGCCGATCCCGGTAGCCGAGATGACGAAATATGCGGACAACGCGTTCCATGCGGTCAAGATCGGCTTCGCCAACGAGATCGGCGCCATCTGCCAGGCCATGGGGCTCGACTCCCACCGTGTCATGGACGTCTTCCTGGCCGACCGCAAGCTCAACGTCAGCCCCGCCTACCTGCGTCCCGGCTTCGCCTTCGGCGGCTCCTGCCTGCCCAAGGACCTGCGCGGCCTGGTCTACGCGGCCAGGAAGGCCGACGTGTCCGTCCCGCTGCTGTCGCACGTGCTGCCCGCCAACGACGCCCACCTGCAGCGCGCCTTCGAGCTGGTCACCGCGCCCGGCAGGCGCAGGATCGGCCTCTTCGGCCTGTCGTTCAAGCCCGGCACCGACGACCTGCGCGAGAGCCCCCTGGTCGAGCTGGCCGAACGGCTCCTCGGCAAGGGCTACGACCTGCGCATCCACGACGCGAACGTGTCCCTGTCGCGCCTCGTCGGCGCCAACAGGGCCTACATCGCCGAGCGCCTGCCCCACCTGGGCGACCTGCTCGCCGACTCGGTGGACGAGGTGCTGGAGCACGCCGAGGTGTGCGTGGTCGGGTGCAAGGACGCGCCGGTGCTGGAGGCGCTGGCCCGCGCGGGCGACCGCGTGATCGTCGACCTCGTACGCCTTCCCGGCGCGGAAACCCAACGGGGCAGAAGGGACTACACAGGCATTGGCTGGTAGAGCTCGCAGAGCGCTGATCCTCGTCGAGAACCTCTCCGTACCGCTCGACCGGCGGGTCTGGCAGGAGTGCACCGCCCTGCGCCAGGCCGGCTGGGAGGTGCACGTCATCTGCCCGAAGGGCGCCAAGCAGGACACCGAGGCGGAGGTCGTCCTCGACGGCGTGCACATCCACCGCTACCCGCTGCGTGCCGCGACCGGCGGCCCGATCGGGTTCGTCCAGGAGTACGGCTCGGCGCTGTGGCACACGTTCCGCCTCGCCAGGAGGCTGGGACGGTTCGACGTCGTGCACGGCTGCAACCCGCCCGACCTGTTCTTCCTGGTCGCGCTGGCCATGCGGCGGCGCGGCGCGCGGTTCGTCTTCGACCAGCACGACCTGGTGCCCGAGCTGTACCTGTCGCGGTTCGGGCGGGGCAGGGACCTGCTGTACCGGGCGGTGCTGCTGGCGGAGCGGCTGACGTACCGGTCGGCGCACGTGGTGATCGCGACCAACGAGAGCTATCGGCAGATCGCGCTGACCAGGGGCGGCAAGCGGCCGGACGACGTGTTCGTGGTGCGCAGCGCGCCCGTGGTGGAGCGCTTCCACCAGGTGCCGCCCGACGAGTCGGTCCGGCGCGGGAAGCCGTACCTGCTGTGCTACCTCGGCGTGATGGGGCCGCAGGACGGCGTGGACTACGCGCTGCGCAGCCTGGCCAGGCTGCGGGACGAGCACGGCAGGACGGACTGGCACGCGGTGTTCGTCGGCGGCGGTGACACGTTCGACGCGATGGTGGCGCTGTCGCGGGAGCTGGGCCTGGGCGACTACGTGGAGTTCACCGGCCGGATCCCGGACGAGGACCTGATGCGTTACCTCTCGACGGCCGACGTGTGCCTGTCGCCCGACCCGCTCAACCCGCTCAACGACGTCTCGACCATGAACAAGGTCATGGAGTACATGGCCATGTCCAGGCCCATCGTCTCCTTCGAGTTACGCGAGGCCCGCGTGTCGGCGGGCGAGGCCGCGCTGTACGCGCCCGCCAACGACGAGTCGGAGTTCGCCAAGCTGATCATCCGGCTGCTGGACGACCCGGACGAGCGGCGGCGGATGGGCGAGCTCGGCCGCGAGCGCGTGGCGGGGCCGCTGTCCTGGGAACACTCGAAAACAGCACTACTGGCGGCCTACGAAGCAGCGGTGAGGCCGCGATGAGCGCGGCCCACGAGGATGCCGCGGGGTTGCGGTGAGTGCGGTCTACGAGGCTGCCGTGGGGTCGCGGTGACGGCTGCCCGCGTCGGTGCCCCAGCCGGCCCGGCCGCGGCGGAGCCTGGTCAGCAGCCGGTCCATCGCGAGCACGGCCAGGTAGCAGGCGGCGTCGAGCGGGCCGACCTCGCGGGCGGCCAGCAGCCGGCCGAGCGCGCCGAGCCGCAGGGGGCTGCCCTGCCTGCCGAGCGCCGCGAGCTGCCGGTTGCCCTGCCGGACCCGGATCCGCCTGCGCAGGTGGGCCCTGACCGTACGCGGTGGCCGCACCACGGACCTGGCCTCGGTCACCACGACGCGTTCGGAGCCGGTGAAGCAGCCGTCCACCCACCCGTCGTCGGAGATCACGTCGGGCACCGGGAAGGCCCGCTCGTGCCCCCGCTCGTTGAGCACGTACACCCCCACGCCGGCCAGCGCCCGGGAGGGCGCGATGAGCCGGTCGTGCACCCGGTGCACCCGCCGGACCACCGGCCCGGTGCCGCGCAGGTCCCACACCGGCACCGGCGCGCAGGCCAGCACGCCCGGCCGGCCCGCCGCCTCGACCAGCAGGCGCACGGACTCCGCGTCGAGGCGCACGTCGGCGTCCAGGTAGACGCGGGGAAAGGCGCGGCAGGCCGCGTCGCCCAGGCGCAGCGCGCCGGCCTTGCCCGCGGCCGGCGTCTCCAGCACGCGCACGCCCGGCCGGGCCGCGGCCCGCGCGGTGCCGTCGGAGCAGCCGTTGGCCACCACGACGACGTCGAACTCCCCCGGCGCGGCCCCCGCCAGCAGCAGGTCCAGCCCCGCCGGGACCACGGCCTCCTCGTTGTGCGCCGGGATCACGACACTGACCACAGGCTTCATCGGATGACGCCTTCCAGGAAGGACCGGACATGAAAGTGGAGCAGGGCGAGCTCGACGGGGTGCTGCTGTTCACCCCGGTGCCGCACCGCGACAGCCGCGGCGTGTTCACCAGGACCTTCGACGCGGCCGTGGCCGCCGGCGCGGGCCTGGACCCGTGCGCGTTCATCCAGGACAGCCAGTCCAGGTCCCGCAGGGGCGTGATCCGCGGCCTGCACGGGCGCTCCGGCAGGGGCGAGGCCAAGCTGGTGCGGTGCGCGCGGGGCGCGGTCCACGACGTGCTGGTGGACGCCAGGCCGCACTCGCCCACGTTCGGCCGGAGCATGGCGGTGCGCCTGGACGACGAGGACTTCGTCACCCTCTACGTGCCCCCGGGGCTGCTGCACGGCTTCCAGGCGCTCACCGAGCAGGCCGACACGTGCTACCGCATCGACAGGGAGCACGATCCGAGCGAGGATCTGGCGGTGCGCTACGACGATCCGGACCTGCGGATAGCCTGGCCGCTCGCGCCGACGGAGGTCAGCCCGCGCGACCTGGACGCGGGCTCCTGGGCAGGGCTGCTGCCCGGGCTGGGCGCCTGAGAGGTGGCGGCCATGCGCGGACGTGCCCTCCTGCTCCTCGTGGCGGCGATGACGCCGGTGGCCTGCCAGGCCGCCCCCGCCGATCCGGCGCCCCCGCCGGCCACGTCGTCCCCGCCGCCGGCCATCGTCCGGTCCGACGGCTCCTCCTGCCCCGACCATCCGACGCCCGCCTGCACGGGCGTGCTGCGCGGGACCGAGCTGACCAAGGTCGCGCTCAACACGGAGAACGTCGCCTTCCGCGTGCGCACGCCGGGCACCGTGCTCGACGGCGTGCACGTCCCCGGCCACCTGCTGATCCACGCCGACGACGTGACAGTCAGGAACAGCGTGATCGACGGCGACGTGATCAACGCCGACGGGCCGCAGTCGTTCCGGTTCACGATCACCGACTCCACGGTGGGCACCACGGGCAAGTGCGAGCCGCTGCCCGGCATCGGCCACGACAAGTACAAGGCCACCAGGGTGCTGGTGCAGGGGCACAGCGACGGCTTCCGCGTCTCCGGCGACGATGTGGAGATCCGCGACTCCTTCGTCAAGCTCTGCTCGCGGCCGGGTGACCACTCCGACGGCATCCAGGCCTACAACGGCGGCAAGGGCCTGCTGTTCCACCACAACACCGTCGACCAGCGGGACGCCAAGGACATCACCGCGCCGATCTTCCTGGTGGACACCAAGTCGCGGGACGTGGTGGTGACCGACAACCTCGTCATGGGCGGCACGTACAGCATCCAGGTGCGCAACGCGGGTGGCAAGCAGGTGGTGCGCGGCAACAAGCTGGTGGACAAGTCGTGGGTGTACGGGCCGGTGGACTCCGAGTGCGGCAGGACGGAGTGGGCCGGCAACGAATTGGTCATCATCGACGAGAACTATCGGGTCACCTCGATCGTCGGCCCGCTGGCCTGCGCGGGAGAGAGCTGACCGGGCTCCGCCCTGGCCGCGCGCAGCAGCGCGCCCGCCGCGCCGGCCAGGACGAACGCCAGGCCGGTGACGGTGTGGAAGGACAGCAGGTCGAAGGTGAACGACCCGACGAGCGGCACCAGCATGACGGCGGCGAGGGTCAGGCCGAGGTCGCGGTCGCCGGCGTCGGCACTGAGGTGCCGGGCCCGCAGGGCGGCGTAGCACGCGACCGCGAAGATCCCGGCGAACGTGACGGTGCCGAACAGGCCGGTCTCGACCATCGACAGGATGTACTGGTTGTCGAAGATCTGGTGCTTGGGGGCGTACCAGGTGCCCAGGCCGCGGCCGAGCCAGAAGTGCCGGCCGATCTCCTGGGCGGCGACGGCGTAGTCGTGGGTGCGGTACTGGATGCTCTCGTCGTTGCCGATGTTGGAGAAGAGCCCGGTGATCGCGCCGAGCAGGCCGGGCACCGTGATCCTGATCACGACCAGGAACGCGGCGGCGACCAGCAGGGTGTACCCGCGCCGCCGCCACGACCAGCCCGCGAACAGCACCGCCCCCACCACGGCCAGGCTGAGCATGGCCGAGCGAGAGACGGAGAACATCAGGCCGCACCCGATCAGCGCCGTGCACACCCACCAGCGCAGCGCGGGCTCGGCTCGCAGCCGCGCCTGGCTCGCGTAGTGCGCGGCCAGCGGCAGCAGGATGGCGCAGGTGACGCCGAACTCGATGGGATGCCCGGTGGTCGCGGCCACGCGGCGCAGGTCCGCCCGCTCCAGCACGAACGAGTCGCCCTCGCTGGTGTAGCGCAGGATCGGCAGCTCCAGGAACCTGGTCAGGTCGATGGAGAGCAGGAACTGGAAGGCCGCGATCACGGAGATCACCGCGCCGCCGACCACCAGCGTCTGCAGCAGGAAGTCCAGCCGCCGCCGGTCGCGCACCCCGTCGCAGACCGTCAGCGCGATGCCGACCAGGGCGACCACCAGCACGAACGCGTGATCGCTCAGGTTCAGCTCGTCGGAGTCCATGTAACCCCAGGTGGAGAACCCGTAGGTGGCCACCATCGAGGTGAAGTACGCGAACAGCGCCGTACGCACCGGGTTGCGCCCCTTGGCCGCGCCCAGCGTGAGCGTGAACTGCGCGCACAACCACAGCAGCGCCGCGCCCAGGCTCACCACGTTGGCGGGGGTGAGCGAGAGGGGCAGCGCCTTGAGCACCAGCCGGGCGGGCACGATCAGCAGCACCGCGGCGAAGATCGCGGCGACCGTGGCACCGTCGGCGCGGCCGGGCGGCGGCGGCGCGCCCGCGCCCGTGGCGGCCATCGCCTAGACCCCCGTCTTCTCGGGGACCGCTTCCCTGGCCCGCGCGGGCGGCTCCCCGCGCCTGCGCAGGCGCGCCAGAGTGCCGCGCAGCGGCCCTGAGAGGCTCTCCGCGGCGAACGACGCGCACAGCGAGGCGATCACCCCCAGGCCCAGCGCCGAGGCGGCGGAGCGCAGCTTCCTGCCCTGCTGGGGGGCCGGCGTGGTGGGCGGCACGGCCTCGCTGATCGTGATGTACGTGCCCTTGGGCGCCTGCACCTGCCGCTGGCGCACGTCCAGCTCCTGTTCGATGCGGTCGATGGCCTTGCGCGCGATCCGCGTGGCCTCCTCCGGCGTCCGGCTCTCCCCCTCGACGAACACCAGCGGGCCCGTGGCCAGCGACTCCAGGTTGTTGGTGCCGTTCGTGACCGCGTACGTGGTGGGGCCGCCGCTCGTGACCCCCATCGCGGCCACCATGTCCGGCGTGCTCATGACGCTGATCAGGATGGAGGCGGCCACGTCGAGCCCGTGGTCGAAGTTCAGCAGCGGGTTGACCCTGGGGATGGGCTGGTCGGGGTCGGGCGGCAGGGTGCCGCCGCTGGTGGGCGCGGTGAGCACGAGGACGGCCGTGGTGGTGTAGGTGACCGGGATCGTGGAGTACGCGTAGAAGGCGGCGCCCACGGCCGCCAGGAAGGCGGGCAGGGCGACGTACCACCGCCGAAACAGGACGAGGAGCGTCCCCCAGAAATCCACGCGCCCTCCCTCGCGAGTCCCGCCTCATACATGTCGCCCGGCCGGAGTGGAGCGTTACACAAAACCCTGTAACACCACCCATTACCGGGCGATATGGAGTACGAGGGGCGCCACTCACCCGGCGGGGGGACGGAGATCACTGTTCATGAGCGCACTGGCCGTCGTCACGCCCACGTACGCCCCTGATGCCGAACTCTTCGCCCACCTGCACCGATCCGTGCTCGCGCACACCTCCCACGACACGGTGCACCACGTGGTCGTGCCCGGCTCCGACCGCCACCTGTTCGCCCGGTACGCGGGCCCCCGCTGCAGGATCTGGACCTACGCCGAGATCCTGCCCCGCCGCATCGTCCGGATGCCGGTGGCCGGCGTGTGGATCGATCCCGCCCGGCCCTGGCCGCCGCTGCGCGGCTGGGTGGCGCAGCAGGCCGTCAAGGTGGCGGTGACGGCGCGGCTCGACGCGAAGGTGGTGCTGGTCGCCGACTCCGACGTGGTCCTGGTCCGCGAGGCCACCCCCGACCTGTTCATCCAGGACGGCCAGGTCTGCATGTACCGGATGGACGGCGGCGTGCACGAGCTGATGACCGACCACGTCACCTGGCACCGGGTGGCCCGCGAGCTGCTGGGCCTGCCGGGGCCCGTGCCTCTGCCCCTGCCGGACTACGTCAGCTCGCTGGCGTGCTGGGACCCCGCCGTCGTACGCGAGATGCAGCGGCGGATCACCGAGGCGACGGGGCGGGACTGGTTGTCCGCCTTCATCTCGCACCTCCAGGTCTCGGAGTTCATCGTCTACGGCGTGTTCGTGGACGAGGTGCTCGGGGCCGCACCTCCGGTCAACACCGCGATCTGCCACAACCGGTGGGATCGCACCCCTCTCGACCCTGCCGGAGCCATCGCCTTCGCCGACCGGCTGCCTCCCGACGCGGTGGGAATGATGATCTCGGCCAAGTCGGAGACGCCCATGGCGGCCAGGCTGGCGGCGATCGAGCGATGCTCCCAGATCACCGGACCCGACGGGAGTCATCCGTGAGCAAGCTGGCGGTCATCACGCCTTCGTACGCCCCGGACGCCGAACTGTTCGCCGACCTGCACCGATCAGTGCTCGAATTCACCTCCGACGACACCATCCACCACGTCTTCGTGCCGCCGGGCGACCGCGAGGCGTTCGCCAGGTTCGAGGGGCCCCGCTGCCACGTGTGGGTGCGCTCGGAGCTGCTGCCACGCCGCTATCTGCGCATGCCGGGCACCGACGTCTACGTCAACTACCGCCGCCCGTGGCCGCCGCTGCGCGGCTGGGTGATGCAGCAGACCGTCAAGATCGCCTCGGTGGGGCTGATCGACGCCGACGCGATGCTCATCGTGGACTCCGACGCCGTCCTGGTCCGCCCGACCAGCGCCGAGTCCTTCAGCAGGGACGGGCGGCTGTGCCTGTACCGGCTGGAGAACGGCGTGACGGCGGAGATGAAGCGGCACGTCATCTGGCACCAGGTGGCCCGCGACCTGCTCGGCCTGCCTCCGGCGCCTCCGGCGCCGCTGCCCGACTACGTGACAGCGCTGACGTTCTGGGACCCGGAGATCGTCCGGGCCATGCAGCGGCGCATCACCCAGGTGACGGGCCGCGACTGGCTCGACGCCTTCAACGCGCAGCTGCACGTCTCGGAGTTCATCCTGTACGGCGTCTTCGTGGACGAGGTGCTGAAGGCCGACCCGCCGATCAACACCACGATCTGCCACCTGAGCTACAACCACGAGCCGTGGGACGAGGCCCGGGCGGTGGCCTTCGCCGACCAATTGCCGCAGGACGCGGTCGGGATGATGATCTCGGCCAAGTCGCACACCCCGATGGAGGCCAGGCAAGCCGCCATCAGGAGGTGCGCTCAGGTCGTCGAGTCGAGCTGATCGTCGCCGTCCTCGCTCTTCCCGGCCGGCTCGTCCCCGTCCTTGACCACTTGGATCGGTCCCGTCTGCTCCTGGGCCAGCTCCGCCACCGTCAGGGGGAAGCCGGCGGTCGTCGCCGGTGGGTGCGGCCGGGAGCCGTTGAGCGGCTGCGCCGGCTCGCTCCCGGCTTCCGGCTCCTCCGCGACGACCTCGGACCAGATCTCCGGCCGGGGTTCGGACTGGGACTCCGGCTGGGACTCCGGCTGGGGTTCCGGTGCGGTGCGGGTCGAGCGCACCCGCTGGAGGCCGTACGCCACGCCGAGCCCGGCGATCACGCCGAGCACGCCGCCGGAGGCCGCGTACATCAGGCGGTCGCCGATGGCGGCCCTGGGGCCGGAGGCGGGCATCACGTCCATGATGCCGATGTGCGTGCTGATCGGCGCGTCCAGCGCCGTCTGCCTCCTGGCCAGCTCCAGCCGCACCCTGAGCTGCGCCTTGCGCATGACCTCCCGCACCGTGGCGGGATCGTCGCCCTCCACCTCGACGTAGATGAAGGGCCCGTTGGTGCTGATGCTCAGCAGGTCGGGATTGGTCCGGCCGTCGTTGATGGTCACGACGGTGGGCCCGTTCTCGGGCGCGCCGATCTCCTTGTAGACGTCGGCCGTGTTGGTGGCCAGGATCAGGATGCCCGCGGTGGTCCGCAAGGCGTCGTTGAACTGCAGCAGCGGGTTGGTCAGTCCGGGCTTGCTGGCCGGCTCGGTCTCCAGCGTGCCGCCGGTGGCGGGCACCGTGAGCACCATGGAGGCGGTCGAGACGTACCGGCCGGGCATCAGGAAGTACGCCGCCAGCGCGAGGCCGATGGCCGCGACAGCGATAGGCGGCCCAACGAACCTCTTCCGGGCCAGACCAAGGATGGTCTTCCAGAAGCGCACTATTTCCGCCCCCGTCGACTTTTGTACCGATGCAAACGGGAAATCGCTCTGCTCATCGGACGTGTTACACCAAACCGACCAGGGACAGCAGTTTGCGGCTGCGGTGGGCGAGCGTGCGCCGCTGGCGCCGCGCGTACATGCGCATCACCTCGCTCCGCGCCCGCCGCCGCTGCTCCCCGGTCAGCGCCGGGGTCAGTTCCGCGTCGCGCACCCATCTCAGCAGCTCCCTGCACTGCAGCGTGTTGGCCAGGTGGGACTGCCACGACGGCACGTCCAGGCGCCGGGCGACGCGGCCGATCCGCTCCAGCCGCCAGTTGCGGTGCGAGAGCACCTCGGGGACGTGCGCCCACGGCCCCGCCAGCGCCAGCTTGGCCGCGAACACCTCGTCCTCGCGCAGCATGTTCCGCCGCGGGATGCCGGTGGCCGGCCCGCGCCGCAGCAGGCCGTAGAGCGGGTCGATCAGGTACGGGCTCTCGTTGAGCAGCCTGAGCATCTCGGCGAAGCGCGTGACCGGGTCGTCGGAGCCCAGCTCCGTGCCCGTGTACGGCACCGTCACCTCACCCTCCGGGCCGCTGTAGGCGACCTGGTTGGTCACGAGGATGAGCCGCTCGTCCGCGGCGAAGGCCGCCAGGGCCGCCGAGACGCAGTGGGGCTCCAGCCGGTCGTCGTCGCCGATCCAGCGCACGTACGCGCCCCTGGAGATGCGGGCCGCGTGCATGAAGTTGCCGAGCAGGCCGATGTTGCGCGGATGCCGGTGGTAGACGATCCTCGGGTCGCCGGCCGCCAGGTCGCGGCACAGCTCCTCGGTGGCGTCCGTGGAGGCGTTGTCGGAGATGACCAGCTCCAGGTGCGGATGGTCCTGGGCCAGCACCGAGCCGACCACGGCCTCCAGGCGGTCGGCCCCGTTGCGTACCGGCAGCGCGACCGATACGAGGTCAGAGTCGTGCATGTGCCCTCCCTTGGCGTACGAGCCGCTTCAGCACCGCGCGCGGCACCACGACCAGGACGAACAGCAGCAACCCCGCGCCTCCGGCCACGCAGAGCTCGAAGAAGGCGCCGTCGATCACCGTGGCCAGCGCGACCATGACCAGGCCGGCCGCCGCCGCGCCCAGCAGCGGCCTGGCCAGCCCGGCGCCGACCAGCCCCACGGGTATTCCGGAACGGTGCAGGGCCACGCCCAGCAGCGGCAGCGCCACCACCACGGCGACGACCGCGTGCGCCACGGCCGCGCCCTCGATGCCGTCGAGGCGGGCGCCCACCAGCAGCGACGGCACCAGCGCGACGGCCCAGCACAGGTTCACCCACATGGTGGCCTTCGTCCTGCCGAGCGCGGCCAGGATGTCGGTGACGAGCAGCGTCAGCATGCGTACGGCCATCACAATTGCCAGGAAGCGCAGCACCTGGGCGGCGGGCAGCCAGTTGGCGCCGTAGAGGAACTCCACGACCGCGGGGGCGAGCGTGCCCATCAGCACCGCGATCGGCAGCACCATGCCGGCGAGCAGCGGGACGGACTGCCGCACGCCTTCCCGCATCGACTCGCCGCCCTCCTCGGCCAGGCGCGAGAAGCTCGGCAGCGCGACGTAGCGGATGGCGGTGCCGATCAGGCCGGGCACCCAGCTGGAGATGTTGAAGGCGAGCAGGTAGAAGCCCAGCCAGGCCGGGCCGAGCACGTCGCCGACGATGACCGAGTCCACGTTGAGCAGCAGGCCCTCGATGCCGAGGCTGACACACAGCGGCAGCCCGAACCGCAGCAGCCGCGCGGCCTGCGCGCGGTCGAAGCCGAATTCGATCTTCACGCGCGCCAGCGCGACCACCAGCACTCCGGTGAGCACGCCGCCGCTGAGCTGCCCCCAGGCGAAGCTGTAGGCCCCGGCGCCGTTCGCGGCCAGGGTGATGGAGACGGAGGCGTTGGCGACGAACCCGGCCAGGTTCGCCAGCGCCAGCTTGTCCTGCTCGAACCGGCGCATGAGCGCGGCGCTGCGCACCGCGGTCAGCCCGTAGACGAGGTTGGTGGCCATGAGGATGCGGATCACCCAGATGGCGTCCTCGCTCCCGGCCAGCCGCGCGTAGAACGGCGCGATCACCCAGAACAGCGCGTAGAGGGCGAAGCTCGACAGGATCGCCACGACGGTGGCCGTGGGCGCGATCTCCGACAGCCTGCCCCGCCACTGCACGGTCGCCGCGATCACGCCGGCGTCGTTGATGTAGATGACGAACTGGGTGGCCGCCAGCGCGATCGCGAACACGCCGAAGTCCTCGGGCACCAGCAGCCTGGCCAGCACGAGGCTCATCACGAACGAGCCCGCCTTCATCACCAGGTTGCCCAGCAGGCTCCAGCGCAGCCCGCGACCGGCCTTGCGGCCGATGTCGCCGACCTCACTCACGAAGTCTCGACCCTCTCCAGCCAGATCTCCCGCCAGAACGGCACGAACTCGCGCGGGCAGTTGGCGTTGTAGACACCCTCGCAGACGAGATCATCGAGGATGATGCACGGGCTCTTCATGGTCAGCATCCGGCCGGTCTTCTCGTCCAGGCAGCGCTCGACCCTGGCCCGTACGCGCGCGGTCCTGCCGCAGTAGCGGGCCATCTCCTCCTCGAAGCCCATCCCGCGGTTGAGCAGGTCGTCGTTGAGCGTGTCGAGGATCTCCTCCTTGGACCTGATCCTGACCAGCTCGCCCACCTGGAGGTCCAGCATGGCCGTCGGCGTCTTCTTACCGGCCCGGCCCTCGATGAAGCCCCAGCGCAGCCCGCGCCTGATCCACAGGCGGCGCGGCAGCACCTTCTTGCTGAGATCCTGGAAGCGGTTGAACAGCCCGACCAGGAAGGTGCGTACGGTCTGCCCGGCGCCCACGTTGCCGCTGCGCACGTCGGTGACGTACTGGCCGAGGTCGCGGAACGGCAGGCAGGCCGGCGCGGCCCGCAGCAGCTCGGTGGCCTGGCAGGAGTAGCCGTCGGGCCCCTTGCGCGTGTTGGCGTCGAGCAGCTTCAGCAGCCGCTCCTCCGGGATCTGGGGAGTGGCGGGCTCGTCCGGATCGACCCGTTTGAGCCAGGCCTCCTTCCAGTAGAGCGAGCAGGCCGTCTGGCAGCCGCCGTGCCCGCCGCCGTCGCACCGCGCGCCGGTCAGGTGCACCGCGCTGTCCATGCGCCGCATGCCGCTGCGGCTGATGGTGTCGCACAGCTTGTGCGCGACCTTGTGCACGGTCATCCGCTGCCCGCAGAAGGCCAGCATCTCCGGCATGAACGGGAGGTTCTCCAGCTCACCCCGCTCGTCCAGCGTGGCCAGGATCTCCGCCGCGCTCCGCACCTCGACGAGGTCCCCCACCCGCAGATTCATGCGCCCTCTCCCACCCGTTTGAGCAGGCCCGCGCCCTCCAGAGCGGCGGCCGCCTCGGCGACCGCGCGGAAGGGCAGGCCTGATCGGCCGGCGACGTCCAGCAGGCTGTGCTCGCCGTCCGACAGGTTCAACAC
The DNA here is from genome assembly GCF_014207985.1 of Nonomuraea rubra. NCBI lineage: Bacteria > Bacillati > Actinomycetota > Actinomycetes > Streptosporangiales > Streptosporangiaceae > Nonomuraea > Nonomuraea rubra. The sequence continues at coordinate 11,955,408 of NZ_JACHMI010000001.1, forward strand.
CCATAACATCGCCAGTTGCGCCTGTTTCGTGTCACTCCGGCCGCCGAGAGACCCGTACAGGCCGCGCCTGCCGAGCTGCGGCTCGCCGTACGGGCTCAGGTTCTGGTAGCGGCCGTCGTGCTCCAGCACCTCGACCGCCGACCACAGGGCCTCCAGCGTGTCGGCCATGGCCTGCGGCGAGACGAAGCCGGGGTGGTCCCCCGAGGTGTGGTACTCGGGGTATCCCGCGTACGGCGTCCTGGTCAGGCTGCCGACCGGCAGGTCGAAGCCGGGTGAGCAGAACTGCCGCTCGTCGTAGCCGTACGGCGAGAAGTCCACGATCGTGTGCGGCCGGTCGCGCAGCACGGCCGCCATCGCCCGGTCGATCGGCGCGTCGCCGCGCCTGCTCCGCTTGTACGTCAGCGCGCCCCGGTCCCCGGCGCAGGCCAGCGTGAGCCCGTGCCTGATGCGCCCGGTGTGCTCGCGGTTGCGCGCCAGCCAGGTGATCGCCCCGATCGTGCCCGGCGCGAACAGGAACCGGTAGGTGTGGCGCGGATCGCGCAGCCTGCCGGCCAGCGCCGTGGCCACCGCGATCCCGGCCAGGTTGTCGTTGGCCAGCGACGGGTGGCAGACGTGGCAGGAGATCAGCACCTCGTCGCCGGTCCGCCCCGGCACGACGTGCTCGGCGTACGTCAGGTGCCCGTCGGCCAGCGTCGAGTCGATCACCACCTCGTACGGCCCCTCGCCCATCCCGTCGAGCGTGTTCTGGCTCAGGCAGAACCCCCACGTCTCGGCGTAGTACGAGGTCCGGTACGGCACCAGGTCCGGCTGGTCGGGCAGCGTGTGCAGGTGGGGCCGGAGCTCGGCCAGGGTCATGGTGGCCGACACCGGCACGCTGTAGCCCACGACGTGCAGGTTCGACCGCTGGAAGTCCACCACCCGGTTCCCCGCCGGATCCTTGATGTAGGCGTCGCGGATGTTCCACTCCTTGGGGATCGTCCAGTCGAGCACCTGGGTCCCGGTCGGCACCTCGTGCACGTCCAGCTCCAGCAGCTCCCCGACGATCCCCAGCGTGGCGCGCACGCCGTCGCCCGTGATGGAGCGGCACAGCGGGTAGAGCCGCTCCACCAGGGCGTGCATCTCCTCGCCGGTCACGTGCGCAGCTCCTCGGAGACGGTCCCGGCCTTGCGGCGGTCGGCCAGCCACGCCAGCCGGATGAACCGCTGGCGGAAGTCCTCCGCGGTCAGCCCGTGGTAGCGGTAGGCGTCGGCCAGCTCGACGGCGCCCGCCTTCACCGTCCAGCGAGCGTGGTAGCCGGGCAGCGCCTCGCGGATGCGCGAGAACGAGACCCGGTAGGAGCGCGGGTCGGCGCCGGTCTCGCCGGTGATCACCAGCTCGGAGCCGGGCACCGCCTCGACGACGTGCTCGGCGATCTCGGCGACGGTCAGGTTGTTCAGCTCGCCGCCCACGTTGAACGCCCTGGCGTGCACGGCCTCGCGCGGCGCGGCCAGCGCGGCCAGGAACGCGTCGGCGATGTCGGCCACGTGCACCAGGGGCCGCCACGGGGTGCCGTCGGACAGCACGCGCACCTGGCCGGTCAGGTGGGCGTGGCCGACGAGGTTGTTCAGCACGATGTCGGCCCGCAGCCGGGGCGAGAACCCGAACGCGGTCGCGTTGCGCAGGAACACCGGGGTGAAGTCGCCGTCGGCCAGCTCGACGAGCTCGTCCTCGACGCGCACCTTGGACTCGGCGTACGGGGTGACGGGCCGCAGCGGGGCGTCCTCGTCGAGCAGGTCGTCGCCCCCGGAGGCGCCGTAGACCGAGCAGGTGGAGGCGTACAGGAAGCGGCGCACGCCGGCCTCCCTGGCCAGCCTGGCCAGCCGCACGGAGGCGTGGTGGTTGATGTCGTAGGTCAGCCCGGGCGCGAGCGCGCCGAGCGGGTCGTTGGAGAGCGCGGCCAGGTGGATCACCGCGTCGCAGCCTTCGAGCAGGTTCGCGGGCACGTCCCGCAGGTCCACGCGGTGCCCCGGCGGGTCGTCCGGCACGGGGCCGAGCACGCACTCGGCGAACAGCCCCGAGTCCAGGCCCACGACCTCGTGGCCGGCCTTGGCGAGCATGGGTGCCATGACCGTGCCGAGATAGCCCTGGTGCCCCGTGAGTAAGACACGCATGTCGATCAGCCTCCAGCTAGATCTAGAGCCAGTTTGTGCAGGTAGAAGGCCTCCGCGTAGCGTGCGTGACACTCGATGCCGCGGATCCTGGCCAGCCCGAGGAACGCCTCCCTGTCGAACCAGGGGCGGTGCCGCTGGGACGGGTAGTGCTCCCAGAGCAGGGAGACCTTGCGCTCGGCCAGCGCGAGGTCGAGCGGCTGGTACGCGTTGGGCCGGCCGAGGTCGCCGTCCCACTTGAGAATCTCGTAACCAAGCGTGAGGTGGTCGCGGAACGCGGTGGGCACCAGCCGCGCCAGCCCCCGGTGGTCCTGGTGCGCGTCGCCGGCCTGCGGCGCCAGGATCAGGTCCGGCTCGGTCCGCATCCGCAGCTCCTCGACCGCGTTCTTGGCCTCGTCCCAGTGGGCGGGCAGCCGGCCGTCTGGCACCTTGGCCACGGTCACCCGCAGGTCCGCGTCCGGGCAGAAGGCGGCCAGCGCGTTGCGTTCCTCCTCCTCGCGGGCGGTCCCGCCGCCGGAGAGCACCAGGGCGTCCACCTGGAGGCCCGGGTGCGCGGTGCACATGACCAGGAGGGTGCCGCCCGCGCCGATCGCCAGGTCGTCACAGTGGGCGGCGAGCAGCGCGACGCGGCTCAGGCCGCTGGGGAAGAGCCGGTTCACGCCCGCTCCCACAGGGCCCAGGGGCGGTCGCCGCGGGAGTAGGCCCGGTCCAGCTCCATGCGCTGGTTGACGGTGTCGGTGGGCCGCCAGTAGCCGCGGTAGGGGTAGGCCATCAGCCGCCCGCGCTTGGCCAGCTCCTTGCAGCCGTCCACGAGCAGGTCCCCGTTCTCTGGGATGTGGTCGAAGATCTCCTGACGTAAGACGAAATATCCCCCGTTCACCCACAGCGGCATCTCGGTGACGGCGGTGATCTGGCCGACCATCCCGTCCTCGGCGATCTCGACGCAGTGGAAGGTCCCTGGCGGCGGCACGGCCATCAGCGTGCCACCGGCGTCGGACTTCTCGAACCTGCCGATGATCTCCGGCAGCGGCGCGTCCGTGAGCACGTCGGCGTAGTTGGCCAGGAACATCTCGTCGCCCTGGAGATGGTCGCGGACCCGGCGCAGCCGCTCCCCGATCGACGACTCGACGCCGGTGTGGACGAACGAGATCGTCCAGTCGGAGATGTCGGCGCCCAGCAGCTCGACGTTGCCGCCGCGCAGGACGAAGTCGTTGGAGGCGGTCTCCTCGTACCGGAGGAAGAAGTCCTTGATCTGCTCGGCCCCGTAGCCGAGGCAGAGGATGAACTCCTTGTGGCCGAAGTGCGCGTAGTAGCGCATCACATGCCAGATCAGCGGCCTGGGGCCGACGAGCTGCATCGGCTTCGGCGCGTCGCCGGCGGCGCCCGTACGCATGCGGGTGCCGTAACCCCCGCAGAAGAGCACGACCTTCACACGACCTCCAGCGTGGGGATGGGGAAGACCAGCCGGCCGCCCCAGTCGCGGATGTAGGAGAGCTGGTCGATCAGCTCGTCGCGCAGGTTCCACGGCAGGACGAGCACGTAGTCCGGCTTGTCGGCGGCGATGCGCTCGGGCTCGAAGATCGGGATGCGCGCGCCGGGGGTGAACTTTCCGTGCTTGTACGGGTTGCGATCCACCGTGTACGGCAGCAGGTCCGGCCGGATGCCGCAGTGGTTGAGCAGCGTGTTGCCCTTGCCCGGAGCCCCGTACCCGACCACCGTGCTGCCCTCCTCGGCGGCGGTGATCAGGAAGCTCAACAGGTCGCGCCGGACCTTGGCCACCCGCTCGGTGAAGTCGATGTAGCCGGAGATGTCGTGCAGCCCCGCCGCTTTCTCCATCGCCAGCACGTCCGACACCCGCTGCGACGGGGCGCCCGACGGCGCGGCCCAGAGCCGGATCGAGCCGCCGTGCGTCGTCAGCAGCTCCACGTCCACCAGCGTCAGCCCGCCGCTCGCCAGCGCACGCTGCGCGGAGGCGACCGTGTAGTACTGGAAGTGCTCGTGGTAGATCGTGTCGTACTGGTTGAGCTGCATCAGCGTGAGCAGGTGCTGCACCTCGACCGAGACCAGCCCGTCGTCGGCGACCAGCGTGCGCAGCCCCTCGGTGAAGCCGATGACGTCGGGGATGTGCGCGTAGACGTTGTTGGCCACCACGTAGTCGGCCTTGCCGTGCTCCGCCACGACCGCCTGCGCGCTCTCGGGCGTCAGGAACGCCGTCACCGTCGGCACGCCGCGCTCCCTGGCGGCCTGGCCCACGTTCACCGACGGCTCGACGCCCAGGCAGCGCACCCCGCGCTCCACCACGTGCCGCAGCAGGTAGCCGTCGTTGCTGGCCACCTCCACCACGAACGAGTCCGGCCGCAGGTCGAGGCCCGCCACGAAGGCGCGGGCGTGCTCCACCCAGGAGGCCGAGTAGGAGGAGAAGTAGGCATAGTCCGTGAACGTTTCCTCGGGGGTGATCAACGGCGGGATCTGCGCGAGCCAGCACGACGTGCACACGCGCAGGTGCAGCGGGTAGGTCACCTCGGGCTCGTCGAGCTGATCGGCCGTGAGGATCCGCTCGCAGGGCGGCGTCGCCCCCAGGTCCACCACACCGGTGAGATCGTCCGAGCCGCATAACCGGCAAGTCATCATTCGCACGCTCCAAGAGATTGATATTTCGCGGGGGCCGGTGATCTCGTTACTGTCAGCCCATGGATCCCCTCGGCATCGACGGCGTCTGGCGCCACACGCCGCCTGTGTACTCCGATCCCCGCGGCTCGTTCTACGAGGCCTTCCGCGCGGCCGACCTGCCCGGGCGGCGGTTCGACCTGGCACAGGTCAACTGCTCCGTCTCGGCCCGCGGCGTGCTGCGCGGCGTGCACTTCGCCGACGTGCCGCCCGGTCAGGCCAAGTACGTGATGTGCCTGTCCGGCAGCGTCATGGACGTCGTCGTGGACCTGCGTACGGGCTCGCCCACCTTCGGCCGGTGGGAGAGCGTGACGCTGGACGACGTGACCAGGAGTGCCGTCCTGGTGGCCGAGGGCCTCGGGCACGGGTTCATGGCGCTGAGCGAGCGCGCCACGGTGATGTACCTGTGCTCCGAGCCGTACGCGCCGGCCCGCGAGCACGGGGTGCACCCGCTCGACCCGGCGCTCGGGATCGGCTGGCCGGCCGGGATCGAGCCCGTGCTCTCGGAGAAGGACGCCAAGGCGCCCACGCTCGACGAGGCGCTCAGGGCCGGGGTGCTGCCGGACTACGCCACCTGCCAGGAGTTCTACGCGACGCTGCACTGACGGCTGGGGCTGCGCAGGGAGTTTCACGCGACGCTGCACTGACGGCCGGCGCTGCGCGGAGAGGCGTCTCACGCGACGCTGCACTGACGGCTCCTCGACAGGACGGGCCAGGCCGCGTGCAGTGCCGTACGCCAGTGCCGGATCGGCTCCCCTCGGGTGTGCGCCAGCACGCTGTTGGCCGGGCGCCTGGCCGGGCGGGCGAAGGCCGAGGTCGGCACCGGGCGTACCCGCTCCGGGTCCTGGCCCAGCAGCGTGAAGATCTCCCTGGCGAACCCGCACCAGGTCGTCTCCCCCTCGCTCGTGCCGTGGTAGACGCCGGGAGGCAGGTCCGACTGCGCCAGCCGGACGAGGTAGTCGGCCAGGTCCGCGGTCCAGGTGGGCTGGCCGTGCTGGTCGTCCACTACGTCCAGGGTGGGCCGTTCGCCGGCGAGCCTGATCATGGTGGTGGCGAAGTTCGCGCCGTGCGCGCCGTACAGCCAGGCGGTGCGCACCACGTAGTGGCCGTGCTCCAGCACCGCTACCTCGCCCGCCAGCTTCGTCCTGCCGTAGGCGTTCACCGGCCCGGTCGGCGCGTCCTCGGGGTAGGGCGGGCCCGCCGTCCCGTCGAAGACGTAGTCGGTGGACACGTGCACGAGCCGGGCGCCGATCCGGTCGCACGCCTGGGCCAGCCAGCGGGGGGCGTCCCCGTTGACGGCCAGCGCCTCGGCCTCGTGCGTCTCGGCGTCGTCCACCGCGGTCCAGGCCGCGCAGTTCAGCACGGCCCTGGGCCGGTAGGCGGCGACGAAGTCGTGCACCGCCCGCCTGTCGCGCACGTCCAGGTCGGTCCGGCCGAGCGCGAGCACCGGCTCGCCCGTCAGCGCGGTCCTGCAGAGGACGTCGGCGGCCAGCATGCCGCCCGCCCCCGTGATGAGCCACCTCATGCGGCCTCCCGGCCCAATCGCGAGACTATTGACTCCACCAGTCACGGTGACTGGCGTACCAGCGGACGGTGTCCTTCAGCCCCTGCTCGAACGGGATCTCGGGGCGGTAGCCCAGCGCCCGCAGCTTCGAGTCGTCCAGCGAGTACCTGCGGTCGTGCCCCTTGCGGTCGGCCACGTACGCGACCATGTCCCAGTCCCTGCCGCAGGCTTCGAGCAGGCGCGCGGTGAGCTCCTTGTTGGTCAGCTCCGCCGTGCCCGCGATGTGGTAGACCTCGCCGGGCTCGCCCTTCTCGGCCACCAGGCGGATGCCCGCGCAGTGGTCCTCGACGTGGATCCAGTCCCGCACGTTGCCGCCGTCGCCGTACAGCGACACCTTCCTGCCGCGCAGCAGGTTCGTGACGAACAGCGGGATGAGCTTCTCGGGGTACTGCCTGGGCCCGTAGTTGTTGCCGCAGCGGGTGATCGAGACCTTCAGCCCGTACGTGACCGCGTACGCGCGCGCGATCAGGTCGCCGCTCGCCTTCGACGCCGCGTACGGCGACCGGGGCCGCACCGGCGCGGACTCGTCCCACGAGCCGATGTCGATCGAGCCGTACACCTCGTCGGTCGAGACCTGCACCACCTTCGGCACCCCGGCCTCCAGGCACGCCTGCAGCAGCGTCTGGGTGCCGAGCGCGTTGGTGCGCATGAACTCGGCGGCGCCCTCGATCGACCGGTCCACGTGGGACTCGGCGGCGAAGTTGACCACGAGGTCGTGGCCGGGGACGACCCGCGCGAGCAGCTCGGCGTCGCAGATGTCCCCGTGCACGAACTCGTGCCGCACCCCGTCGAGGTTGGCGCGGTTACCGGCGTAGGTGAGCTTGTCGAGCACGGTCACGTACGCGTCGTGGACGTTCCGGACGTAGTGGGAGCCGATGAATCCCGCGCCACCCGTCACCAGAATTCTTGTCATGAACTGATCTGTACCTTGCTGTGATCGCCCAGTACGAGACGGTGGGCTCTGGGCGTGTTGGGCGCCGGGGTGACCTCGACGTCGTGGCCGATCAGCGACGACTCGATGCGGCCCACCCCGGCGATGGAGGCGCGGGGCAGCACGATCGAGTACTCGATCTCGCTGCCGGTGACGGCACAGGAGGCGCCGATGGAGGTGTACGGGCCCACGTAGCTGTCCTGGATGCGGGCGCCGGCGCCGATGATCGCCGGGCCGACCACGCGCGAGCGCTCGACCACCGCGCCCGGCTCGATGGCGACGCGGCCGATGAGCTCGCTGGCCTCGTCCACCCGCCCGTCGATCCTGGGCTCGACCGACTCCAGCACCAGCCGGTTGACCTCCAGCATGTCGGTGACGTTGCCGGTGTCCTTCCAGTAGCCGGAGATCACCGAGGACTCGACGCGTTCCCCCGACTCGATCAGCCACTGGATCGCGTCGGTGATCTCCAGCTCCCCCCGCCACGACGGCTTCAGCTCCGCCACCGCCTCGTGGACGGCCGGGCTGAACAGGTAGACGCCGACCAGGGCCAGATCGCTCTTGGGCCGTTCCGGCTTCTCCTCCAGGCCGATCACGCGCCCCTCGGCGTCCAGCTCGGCCACGCCGAACTGGCGCGGGTCGCCGACCCTGGTCAGCATGATCTGCGCGGCGGGGCGTTCCCTGGCGAACCGGTCGACCAGCCCGCTGATGCCGCCCACCACGAAGTTGTCGCCGAGGTACATGACGAAGTCGTCGTCGCCCAGGTAGTCGCGGGCGATCAGCACGCCGTGGGCCAGCCCGAGCGGCGCCTCCTGCCGCAGGTACGTCACCTGCAGCCCGAACGGGGAGCCGTCGCCCACGGCCGCCTCGATCTCCGCGTGCGTGTCGCCCACCACCAGGCCGAGCTCCTTGATCCCGGCCTCCGCGATGGCCTCCAGGCCGTAGAACAGGACCGGCTTGTTGGCGACCGGCACGAGTTGCTTGGCCGACGTGTGCGTGATGGGGCGTAGCCGGGTGCCCGACCCCCCGGCGAGCACGAGTGCTTTCACCGCTAGTAAGCCCCTTCTCCACGGGTGACGACGGACCAGGTCTTCCACAGGATCTGCAGGTCGAGGATGAGCGACCAGTTCTCCACGTAACGCAGGTCGAGGCGTACGGACTCCTCCCACGTCAGGTCGGAGCGCCCGCTGACCTGCCACAGCCCCGTGATGCCGGGTTTGACCACCAGGCGGCGGCGGACGTCGGTGCCGTACTCGGCGACCTCTTCCGGCAGCGGCGGGCGCGGGCCGACGAGGGACATCTCGCCGCGCAGGACGTTCAGCAGCTGGGGCAGCTCGTCGATCGAGTATTTCCTGAGGAAAGCGCCTACCCTGGTGATCCTTGGATCGTTCCTAATCTTGAAGAGCACTCCGTCGAACTCGTTCGCTTCCAGCAACGCGCCCTTGAGCCGCTCCGCGTCGACCACCATGGTCCTGAATTTCACCAGACGGAACTCCGTGCCGCCCTTGCCGACTCTGGTCTGGTAGAAGAACGCGGGGCCGGGGCTGGTCAGCCGGATCACCAGCGCGATCGCCAGCAGCGGCAGCGCCAGTCCCAGCAGCGCGAGCCCCGCCACCAGGCGGTCGAAGACGGTCTTCACGAACTGCCGCATGCCGTCGAACTCGGGATGCTCCACGTGAAGGAGCGGCATGCCCGCGACCGGCCTGATGCTGATCCGGGGCCCGGCCACGTCGAGGAGCGCGGGCGCCACGAACAGGTCGGTGCGCGCGGTCTCCAGGCTCCACGCCAGCCGGCGCAGCGCGGCGCCGTCCAGCTCCGGGCAGGCCAGTACGGCGACGGCGTCGGCCTGCTCCCGCTCGACCACGGTGGCCACGTCGCCGAAGTCGCCCAGCACCGGGATGCCGTCGAGGTCCACGTCCATGGCGTTGCCCGGCAGGCAGGCTCCCACCACCCGCATGCCGTGGTACGGCTGGCGCCTGAACTGCATCACGAGGTCGAGAATCGACTCCCGGTGCCCGACCGCGATCACCTGGCGCATGTAGTCGCCCACGGCTCGGCGCCGGTGCAGCCGCTTGCGCATGCGATAGCGGTAGTAGATCGTCGCGAGCAGGGCCAGCGGGAGCATCGCCATCACGAAGCTGCGCGCGATGGCGGTCTGCGTGGCGTAGGCCATGATGGCGACGGCCGCCATCAGCCCGATGCCGCCGTTGAAGACGGCCTTGAACTCCTCTGTTCCCTCGCCGTTGGCGCGCTGGCGGTACGCGCCCCCCATCCACAGCGCGATGGGCCAGGCGATGACCAGGCCGAATCCCAGCAGGAACTCGGCCAGCGGAATGTACGCGCCGGCGATCAGCCGGATGCCCAGCACGCACACGCATGCGAGCAACACGCATACCGTGTCGCCGGATAACAGGAGCCGTAAGTACGCACGCGTCCAGATGCTCGACGCGCGGCGTGGTACGGCCTTGAGGAGCACGACAGCGGACTCCCCAGTCCCCACCCTCATAGCACCACCCTGACAACTCTGTGCACCGCGATAACTGGACGTTCCTTGAACCACATGGGTTGACAAGTCCCACGCACAATCAAGGGCGGCGGCCCCCACTAAAGAGTAAAGATCGATTCCGGCATGAGGAATACCGGCAAATGTCCACATTCGGACGATTGCCAGACCCCGCGGGGGCTTGACGGAACGGTCCACAAGTGGCAGCAGTTGATCAGGGAAATGCCAGATTTACTGCGGTATTTCGGCAGGTTGCCGATTTATGAAGGGCTAGTCGTACTCCAGGTCAGGCAGCGCCGACGGCGGGTCGGGGCTGCGCCAGACCACCACGACACCGTCGTGCGCGGAGTCCGCGGCCAGGGTCAGCCGGTCGAGGTCGAAATCCGGGAGGTAACGCAGGCGGGCGAGAAAGGTGGAGTCCGTGGCCGAGCGGGGCACGACGCAGCCCTCACCGTCACGGTCGAGCAGGATATAGAGGACGTCTTCCCCTGATTCCGTGACAACACGGACCTCCACCACGTCCTCCCAGGCGAGGGCTTCGACGCTACCGTCCGCATAGTGACGAGTGACGCCCTCTTCCGTGACATACACGTAGGAGTCCGGCATCGGGTTGCCGTGCATGGCCGCGATTCTTGCGAGTTACGGGGCAGTCCCGCAAGGGTTCGCACTCAAAGGTGCCGATGTACTCGCCCGTCGCCGCCCCACGAGTGGCTGAGATGCGCGGCGACCGCCGCCCGCGCGGCCTCCTCGGGGCCGTTCGCGATGGCGTCGAGCAGCTCGCGGTGCTCGGCGACCAGCACGTCCCTGTCCTTGTACACCTCGCGCAGCCGCACCAGGCCGAGCCGCGTCTCCGCGGCCAGCACGCCGTAGAGCCGCTCCAGCCGCGGGCTGCCGACGGCCTCGATGAGCGCCTGGTGCAGCGCCATGTGCTCGGCCACGGTCTCCGACCAGGGCGCGTCGGCGGGCAGGGCGGCCATCCGGTGCAGCGCCGCCTCCGCGCCCGGGACCGTCCTGCCGGTCACGGCCCGGGCCATGAGGTCCTCCAGGGGGCGGCGGACGTACATGAGGTCTTCGAGGTCCGAAAGCGTCACTTCCGGGACATAGGCACTGCGGTTGCGCTCGCGTCTGAGCAGCCCCTCGTGGACCAGGCTCGCCAGCGCCTCCCGCACGGTCGGCCTGGCGACGCCGTACGAGGCGGCGATCTCCTGCTCGGGCAGCGCGGTGCCGGGCGGGATCTCGCCGGACAACACCCTGCTGCGCAGGGCGTCGGCGAGCGCGCCGACGGTGGAGACGGGTCTGAGCGGCAACGTCACGGCTGCGACTCTAGCTCCCTTTCCGGCATCCGCTCCCTTTCCTGCACCCTTTCCGGTACGGCCACCGCCACCAGGCTCAGCCCCAGCAGCACGAGCCCGGCGATCGAGACCGGGGCCAGCCGTTCACCCAGCACCACCAGCCCGAGCAGCGCGGCGACGGCCGGCTCCGCCAGCGACAGCGTGGCGGCCGTGGCCACGGGGGTGGTGCGCAGGCCGCGGCCGTACAGGAAGTAGGACAGGGCCGTGGTGCCGAGGCCGAGGTAGAGCACGGCGAGCAGCGCCCGCGGCTCGCCCATCCAGGCGACGCCGCTGACGGCGAGCACCGGCACCATGATCAGCGCGGCGCCGCCGAACATCACCCCCATGACCGCGTTCGACTGACCGCCCTGGCCGATCGCCCGGGCCGCCGTGACGGCGTAGAAGGCGTACAGCAGCCCGCCCACCAGCGCGAGCACGATCCCGGACACCACCTGCGCGCCCGCCTCGGCGCCGCCGCCCACGATCAGCGCCGCGCACCCGCAGATGGCCGCCGCGGTGGCCGCGCTCCACCGCCTCGTCGGCCTGCGCCCGTGCAGCACCCAGGACAGCAACCCGGTGAACACCGGCCCGCTGCCGATCGCGACCACCGTCCCGATGGCCACCCCGGTACGGCCGACGGCGGCGAAGAAGCAGAGCTGGTACGCGGCCACCGCCACGGCTCCCAGCAGCAGCCCCGGCCTGACGGCCTTCCACAGCCCGGCCCCGGCCACGAGCGCCAGCGCGGCGCCCCCGATCACCAGCCGGGCGGCGGCCAGCGCCACGGAATCGGCGGACACCAGCAGCCCGGCCGTGCCCGCGGTCCCCCACAGCACGGAGGCGCCCACGACGGCAAGCGGTCCATTCCTCATGAGCCCATTGTCAGACAATCAGACACTGTTCGTCTAGTTGTCAGACAATTTCTTCCAGCAACTGCCCGATCAGCCGCTCCGCCGGCGCCGCCACCTCCCCCGCGTAGTCGCCGAACGCGGCCAGCCCCTCCTCGATGTCGGGGACGCTCTTACGGGGCAGCTCCAGCAGCGTCTCCTCCTCCGCCTGGATGCCGCCCTCCACGTGAAAGGCCCTGCCGGACGCGGCGATGGAGACCTCGAACCTGACCTCGCGACCGTCGGGCAGCATGAACGTGGTGCCGACGCGGGCGCCCGCGGGCGGGAAGAAATAGGAGAACTGCTCGCTTCTCACGAACGGATGACGTAACTCGGCGAGAATCTCCGACGCCCGGCTCAGGGCCTCCAACAGCCCGGCCGCGGCCAGACTCTCGCTGTCCACCCGCCACAGGGTAGTTCAGCCCGCACAGGTGACGCCAGGCGACCGGTGCGGCCGATCAATCGGTGGCCAGGCGCGCGTGCCGCTCCACGTCGTACCGGACCCCCTCGTAGCCGAGCTTGCCCCGCTCGATGCCCTCCGGCAGGAACCCGGCCTTCGTGGCGACCCGGCACGACGCCGGGTTGTTCGTCCGGTGCCCCAGCTCCAGCCGGTAGAGCCCGCGCTCGTCGAACGCCCACCGGGCCAGCAGCTCGGTGGCCGCCACCGCGACCCCCTTCCCCCTCGCCTCGGGCACGACCCAGTAGGACACCCAGCCGTTGCCGTGGGAGTCGAGCCTGGTCACGGCCACGTTTCCGACGACCCGCTCGCCCTCGACCACGGCGAAGGCGTGCCCGACCCCGTCCCACGAGGCGATCCAGCCGGAGGCGTCCTTGAGCGTGACGACGGGCCAGGGGGCCTGGCGGCGCAGGTCGGGGGCTTGGAAGGCACGCAGCACGGCTGGCGCGTCGGCCTCGCGCCACTCCCGCAGCCGGACGTTCACAGGGGTCACAATGTCGGAGATTACCCGGATTGCACCTTCTTCCCGATCGGGTGGGTCGCCTCGAAGTCGGCCACGAGCTGCTTGGGCGCGGTCAGGCACCACGCCTCGGCCATCAGCTCGAACAGCTCCTCGGCGTCGATCCGGTCGAGGTGGACCACCACCCAGCCGAACCGCCCGGCCGTGAACTGCACCTCGAACACCTCGGGCCGCTCGTTGACCAGCGCGATCTGCTCCTCGATCGTCGCCTTCAGCCCGACGGTCTCGGTGGCCTCCCACAGGTAGCCGAACCCCTTGTCGTGCACCTTGAGGCCGATCCACTCCCCGCCGTGGCTCATCCGCACGTCGGGCAGCTCGTCCAGCAGCTTCAGGAACTCATCGACGCTGACACCCATGCCGCCTGTGTACCAGAACCGACCGACAGTTCCGAGCGTCTTGAGCGAACGCTCAAACACTCCTATAGTCGTCTTAAGCGATCGCTCAATTCGGGGGGATCATGCGGCTGTACATCGAGATCCTGATCAGGGCCGATCTGGAGGCGCTGTGGCGGGCCACCCAGGACCCGGCCCGGCACCAGCGCTGGGACCTGCGCTTCGGCCGCATCGAGCCGCTCTCGGAGCACAGGTTCCGCTACTCGACGCTCGGCATCAGCGGCGTCGGCGTGCACACGGGCGACCGGCACGCCGCCGACGGCTCGTGCACCTCGGCGCTCCGCTTCGGCTCGGACCACCCGCTCTCCCCGATCCGCGCCGGCTCCGGCTACTGGCGCTACCTTCCCACCCCGGCCGGGATCCGCTTCCTCACCTCCTACGGCTACCGCCCGCACGTCCTGCCGCCCCGGCTCATGTGGTGGGCCACCGCCTGGTCGTTCGACCGGCTGCGCCTGTGGCTGGAGACCGGCAGATCCCCTGTGCGCACCCTTCTCCAGGCCCTGGCGGAGGCGGCCACCAGAACGGCCGCCGTCGCCCTGACCGCCTGGCTGGCCGGACCGCTGGCCGCCCTGGCGGCCGCGGCGCTCGCCGTCGCCGTCCCGCCCCTGCCGGGCACCCCCGCGGCCCGCCGCTGCCTCCGCCATCCCATCGAGCATCCACGGGAGCGACCATGCCCTCGATCTTCCAGCGCGCGCTCGGCCCCGACTTCGCCCGCCTCCACCCCCGGCTCCAGCGCCGCTTCGGCGTCGGGCTCGACAGCGGCGAGGCCTGCGTAGGCGAGGGCGTCATGCGCCGCGTCTGGAACGCCGGCCCCGTCGTCCGCCCGTTCCTGTCGCTCGGCGGTCTCAGGAACATCCTGGTCAAGGACACCGGCCGCGACATCCCGTTCCGGATCGAGAACTACCCGTACACCGACTCGTACGGCCGCGAGACCGTCACCTTCGTCCGCACCTTCCCGCTCAGCCGCTTCGACGCGACCATGGTCTACGACGAGGCCGGCGCCCGGGTCGTCGACTACCTGGGCACCCACCAGCACCTCGCCACCCCGCTCGCCCTGTCGGTGGACGAGCGCGGCGGCCTGGTCATCCGCTCGGGCCCGCAACGCCTGCTGGAAGGCCCGCTCGCCGTCCGCCTCCCGGCCGCCGCCACCGGCACGGCGCTTGTCACCGAGCAGTACGACGACGAGGCCGGGCGCTTCAGGATCGCGGTCACCGTGTCGAACCCGCTGCTCGGCCGGATCTTCGGCTACTGGGGCAGCTTCACCGTCTCGTACGTGGACGTCGCGGCGCACGGCGTTCCCGCTAGCGTGAGGCCCAGGCGGGAGGTGGCCCGCCTGTGAACGCTCGAGGGAGCCCGGTGGCCGACACACGTACGAAGCTGCTCGACGCGGCGCTCGAAACGCTCAGGACGCAGGGGATGGCCGGCGCCTCCGCCCGGGCGATCGCCGCGACCGCGGGCGTCAACCAGGCTCTCGTCTTCTACCACTTCGGCAGCGTCGACCAGCTCCTGGCCGCCGCCTGCGAGCACGGCGCCCAGCAGCGCATCCCCCTCTACCGCGACCGCTTCGCCGCGGTGACCTCGCTGAGCGAGCTGCTCGACCTCGGCCGCGAGCTGCACGCGCAGGAGCGCACGGAAGGCAGCGTCGCGGCGCTGGCCCAGCTCCTGGCGGGCAGCCAGACCGACGAGAAGCTGGCCGCGGCGGTCGTCAAGGGGCTCGACCTGTGGATGGCCGAGGTGGAGCAGGCGCTGGGCCGGGTGCTGGCGAGCTCGCCGCTGGCCGAGTTCGTGGACGTGACCGGGCTGGCCAAGGCGACGGCGGCGGCGTTCGTGGGGCTGGAGCTGTACGAGGGCGTGGACGCCGACGGCGCGGCCCAGGCTCTGGACGCGCTGGAGGAGCTGGCCGCGCTGGTGACGGTCCTGGACGACCTCGGGCCGGTGCTGCGCAGGACCGTGCGGGCCAGGCTCACTCGTAGTATCGGACCTCGATCACGTTCCCGTCCGGGTCAGGGAAGAACATAGTCTCGGGCGCGATGCCCTGGGCGCCGAACGAGTTCGCGCCGCCGCCGGTGATCTCCACGCCGTGCTGCTTCAGCCGTACCTGCAGCGCGTCGTAGTCCTCCTTGCCGACCGCGAGGCAGAAGTGGTTGATCGGGTGCCCGGCGCTGCCCTGCACCCCGGTGCCCTCGTCCACGCCGCGCATGGCCTCGAACGCCATCAGGTCGAGGATGGTCTCGGGCGAGATCCGGACGCTGGGGAACGGCGCCTTCCCGTCGCGGAACTCCTCGGCCCGGACGCCGGGCAGGCCGATCACCTGCTCGTAGAAGTCCAGGGACGCGCGGGGGTCGGAGACCCAGCAGACGAGATGGTCCAGGCGTGTGCGCATACAACACCGTCCTTCGCGTTCCCTCCAATATCTGATGACCTAATCCTTGTTGTCCACCTAATGCCTCATCGCCCGGCAAATAGCTACCTGCCGGAAAGGGCCGGTTCATACCCTGTTCTGACCCTCACCACGGCTCCACGTCGCCCGGTGACGGTGATCCACAGGGCGCGGAACGCGTGGCTCGCCCGCCCGTTGAAGTCGTCCTCCGGCAGCCGTGCGATCAGGTCCAGCGCGGCCGGAAGGTGGCCGCACCCGGCCGCCCGCACGGCGAGCAGCGCCGTCGGGTGCTCGCGCTGCGTCCCGGGCGTCTCCCGCAGCGTGGCGTAGGCCTCGGCGAGCGCCGCCGGCTCCCCCTCGCCCGGCCGGGCGAACACCTCCACCGCCTCCCAGCCGTCGAACCAGCCCTGCGCCTGCCACTCCTCCGCCGACGGCTCCCGGGCGAGGTCGTCCCGGTGGGTGAGGATCAGGTAGGCCAGGAGGGGACGATGTAGAAGGCGGAAGGGGTGTCACCGCCGGTTGAGGGGCGGGAGGTCGCGGGCCGGCTCGAACGCCGACCAGTCCGTCGCCCGCTCAGGAATCCGCCGGGCCCGCCAGCTTCGCCAGTGCCCGCAGCCCTTCCAGGACCTCGGCCGCGCTGGGCGCGTCCGCGGGATTGCCCAGGCTCTGGATCATCACCCCGGACATCAGCGCCGTCTGCACCATCCCGAGGGTACGGGCGGACCGCTCGGACACGCTCTCTTCCGGCACGCTCCGCAGGATCGCGCTCATGCCCCGCCAGCCCTCCGCCATCCCCTCCGCCACCCGGGAGCCCAGCTCGGGCTGCCGCCGGCCCTGCAGGAACAGCTCCACCGTGGCCAGCCAGAGATCCGGATGCTCGGCGAACTGCCGTACGAGCCCTTCCCACATGCGCTCGTACGCGCGGACCTCGTCGTCACCCGCCTCGGGGGCCAGCGCCCGGCCGAGGCTGTCGCCCCACTCGTCCAGCAGGCCGAACAGCGCCTGGGTGAGCAGCGCCTCCCGCGATCCGAAGTGGTAGCCGATCGCCGCCGTGCTCACGCCGGCCGCGGCGGCGATGTCGCGGACGCTGGTGCGGTCGTAACCCTGCTCGCGCAGGCACCGCTTGGCGCCCGCGAGCAGATCTTCACGGTTCCCCATGGGCCCACAGATTAGCACGAACGTCTGATGCATTCGTTTTGCGCGTTCGTTTTGCGCGATCGTGCAAACTCGGGCTATGGTCCTGCCATCACTTGATCGACAGGAGAACGACCGTGAAGAACCAGCTGATCGCGTCGGCGGCCCTCGGCCTGGCGCTGCTCGGCCCGTACGGCGTCCCGGCCCACGCGGCCACCCCCGATCCGGCCGTCGTGGTCACCACCGACGGCGCCGTCCGCGGCACCGCGGGCCCGCAGGTGCGCACCTTCCAGGGCATCCCGTACGCCACCGCCACCCGCTTCGCCGCGCCCAAACCGATCGCCGCGTGGCAGGGCACCCGGGACGCCACCAAGCCCGGCCACGTGTGCGCCCAGCCGACCGGCTACCCGATCGGCAAGCCCAGCACCGACGAGGACTGCCTCAACCTCAACGTCACCACCCCGGCGGGCAAGCGCGGCAAGCTGCCGGTCATCGTGTGGATCCACGGCGGCAGCCTGATGTACGGCATGGGCGACCTGTACCGGGCCGACCGGCTGGCCGCCGGCGGGGCCGTCGTGGTGTCGATGAACTACCGCCTGGGCGTCACCAGCTTCCTGACCCACCCGTCGCTGCCGGAGTCCGGCGCCCTGGCCCTGGACGATCAGCGCGCGGCACTGCGCTGGGTGCGCGAGAACATCGCGGCGTTCGGCGGCGACCCCCGCAACGTGACCATCATGGGCCAGTCAGGTGGCGGCTTCGCCGTCTGCGGCCACCTGGCCTCCCCCGCCTCCGCGGGCCTGTTCCAGCGGGCGATCATCCAGAGCGCGCCCTGCGGGGAGGCGTCCCGTACGAAGGCGGAGGCGGTGGCCGAGAGCAACGAGGTCATCGAGAAGGCAGGCTGCGCCGACGCCACCGACGTGGCGAGCTGCCTGCGCGAGCTCCCCATGGCCAAGCTCCTGGACGCCTACGGCACCCAGCGGGAGCCGCGCCCGTACAGCGGCACACCCTCCCTGCCGCTCCCGGTCGCCCAGGCCCTGCGCGCGGGCCGCTTCAACCGCGTCCCCGTCCTCGTCGGCGTCAACCACGACGAGGAGAACGGCATGATCCTCGGCCTGGAGCTGGCCACCGGCAAGCCCATGGCCGCCAAGGACTACCGTCCCGCCGTCGAGCAGGCGTACGGCGCGAACGCCACCGCCGTGCTGCGGCGCTACCCGCTGGG
This sequence comes from Nonomuraea rubra, assembly GCF_014207985.1. NCBI lineage: Bacteria > Bacillati > Actinomycetota > Actinomycetes > Streptosporangiales > Streptosporangiaceae > Nonomuraea > Nonomuraea rubra. The sequence goes on from NZ_JACHMI010000001.1 coordinate 11,973,534, forward strand.
CAGGTCGGCGGGCAGGACCCTGGCGACGGTCAAGACGGACTCCACCTGGTCGGCACCGGCCCTCGACACCGCCCGCACCCTGTCCCGCTGGACCTCCACGCGCATGTTCGAGTTCGCCGAGCAGCAGACTCCCTGGTACGCGGGCTACCCGAAGCCGAGCTTCCCCGCCGCCGCCCAGCACATGGCCGAGTTGCCCTACCTGTTCGACCTGGCCCTGTTCGAGAAGCTGTCGCCCCAGCAGGCCCGCCTCGGCGACCGGCTGATCGCCACCTGGGCCCGCTTCGCCCGCACCGGCGACCCCAACGGGGGCGGCGAGCAGTCCTGGCCCGTCCTGCGCGATGATCGCGGTCAGGCGGGGTGGCACGTGCAGTCCCTGACGCGCGGCGCCTGGAAGCGCGCCGACTTCGCCAAGGACCACCAGTACCGGTTCTGGAGCACCCTCGGCAAGTGATGCCCCCGGCAGCATCGCGCCCATCGAGCCGTTACGGCAGCCGCGCCCCGCACCACGGGCAGTACCGGATCGCGATGGAGCTGCTGCCCCCGTCGTGGATCGGCAGCCCGTAGCTCCGGTACGCGGCTGAATGAACCACCACCGCGTCCGGGCGGTCGAAGGGATCCGGATGCAGGTCGCACTCGTGCTCCAGATGTCGCCATCTCCGCGCAGCAGTGCTCCATCAAGCCCCTTCCCTTCCCACGAGGCCCCTTTGCCTTCCCCCGGGGCAAGGCTCCGTCGAGGCGCCTTCCCTTCCCACAGGGCAAATGCTCCGCCAAGCCTCTTCCCTCCCCCGAGGCAGCCGCCTGCGCCCGCGCAGTGCGGATCTTCCTGACCCCGCCACGGCGGTCAACCTGGACCGCCGCCCCGGCTACCGGGCCCGAACAAATTCTTTCCGCCGGCGTGTAGAAGACGCCCAGGCGACTCCGACCTCATGGTGAAGGCGGCGCCGGACAGGCGCCCGAGCAACAGGAGGCAGTGAGATGAGCAAGGTCACTTGTGACATGGCGATGTCCCTCGACGGCTTCGTGGCAGGGCTGCACCAGAGCCTGGAAGAGCCCTTCGGCGAGGGTGTGGGCGATCGCCTGCACCAGTGGATGTTCGAGGAGCCCGAGCAGCACGCCGCGGTGATCGAGGCCGTCACGGCGGCCGGGGCGTTCATCATGGGCCGCAACATGTTCACCCCCGGACGCGGCGACTGGGACCTGAGCTGGGGCGGCTGGTGGGGCGACGAGCCGCCGTACCACGCGCCGGTCTACGTCCTCACCCACTACCCGCGCGAGCCGTTGCCGAAGAAGGGCGGCACGACGTTCACGTTCGTCACCGACGGCATCGAGTCGGCGCTGGCTCAGGCCCGCGAGGCCGCCGGCGACCGCGACGTCGCCATCGCGGGCGGCGCCGAGACGGTCAACCAGTACCTGGCGGCAGGCCTCATCGACGAGCTGCGCCTGCACGTCGCCCCGGTGATCCTCGGCAGGGGCGAGCGCCTGCTCCACAACGTCGGCGACATCACCCTCGAACCCCTCGGCACCCCCTCCGGCACCAGCCTCGTCACCCACCTGACGTACCGCGTCCCCCGGTGACCCCCGAAGCCCGCCACCGTTCGGCCGACCACTGGAGTGTGCGCCTGCACCGGTCCCGGATCGCGCATCAGCGCCGGTCGCTCCGAGAAGGGCTGGTCACGAGCCCGGCCTCGTACGCCGCGATCACGAGCTGCGCCCGATCACGGGCCCGCAGTTTGGCCAGTAGATGACCGATGTGCGTCTTCACCGTGCCGACGGTGAGGTGGAGGTGCTCGGCGATGTCGCGATTGGACAGCCCCGTGGCCACGAGCGTGAGCACCTCGCGCTCGCGGGGGGTGACCCCGTCGAGGGGGCGCGGCGCCGGAGCCTGCTCGGCGCGCTGCAGGAACTCCGCGATCAGCCGGCGCGTGACGGTCGGCGCGAGCAGGGCTTCCCCGCCGGCCACCACCCGGATGGCGCTCAGGAGCTCGGCCGCCGTGGTGTTCTTGATCAGGAAGCCGCTCGCCCCGGCCCGCAGCGAGGCATAGACGTATTCGTCCAGGTCAAAGGTGGTGAGGATCAGCACGCGGGTGCCGGAGCCGTGCGGGGAGCCGCAGATGCGCCTGGTCGCTTCTATCCCGTCCATCTCCGGCATGCGCACGTCCATGAGCACGACGTCGGGACGCAACCGGCCCGCCAGCCGCACCGCCTCGCCCCCGGTGCCCGCCTCGCCCACGGTCACCATCCCCGGCGTGCTGTCGATGAGCATCTTGAAGCTGTCACGCACCAGCACCTGATCCTCAGCGAGCAGGACCTTGATGGACGAGCCCGCACCTTCCTCCGCCCCCAAGCGGCTCACTCCCTCACCCGCGTCCAGGCTCACACACCATCACCCCATCCAGCCCCGAACCCACCCCATCGGCCGGCCGGGCCCGCTACGCCACTCGACCCCAACCCCCACGCCAGCCGACCTGGCCCACCACTCCAGCCGGCCCGGCCCACCACGCCACTCGACCCCAACCTCCACTCCAGCCAGCCCGAACCGACCACGCCACCCAGCCCCGAACGAACCCAGCCGCGCCGGATCCCCACCTGAGGGGTCATGCTGCCGCACCCACCGGACCGTAGGGCAGGCGTGCCACCACATGGAACCCGCCATCGGCGTCAGGGCCGGCGGTGAGCGTGCCGCCGAACATCACCGCCCGCTCCCGCATCCCGATGAGACCATGCCCTCCCACGAACGCCGGCCGAGCTTCGCGCTGCGTCCGCGGGCCGCTGTCGAGGACTTCGATCACCGCTTGTCCGTCGTCGAGCCGCACGGTGACCGAGCATCGGGTGGGCGCCGCGTGCTTGACGACGTTGGTCAGGGCCTCCTGCACGATCCGGTACGCCGACAGGGCCACCGCGGACGGCAGCGCCGCGTCCGCGGGCACGCTCAGCTCGACCTCGACCCCGGCCGACGCGGCCTGATCCACCAGCCCGGACAGGTCGGCCAGGCCGGGCACGGGCGACAGGGAGTCGTGCGGGTCACCATCGGATCGCAGCAGGCCGAGCACCCGGCGGATCTCGGTCAGCGTGCTCTGGCTCGTCTGCTCGATGACCGCCATCGCGGCGCGCACCTCCTGGGGGTGGAGGTCGGCGACGTGGTTGGCCACGGTGGCCTTGACGGCGATCACGCTCATGCTGTGCCCGATGATGTCGTGGAGCTCTCTGGCGATGCGCCTGCGTTCGTCGGTGACGGCGGCTTCGGCACGGTGGCGAGCGAGGCGGGCGACCAGGAACCGCTGGCGGCGGACCATCACGCCGATCCCCCACGCGGCGCTCATGAAGATGGCGATCGTGCTGCCTTCCACCGGCAGGTACGGGGGTAATTCGGTGCGTTCGAGAGCGGGTGGCAGGGTCGGCAGCACGTGCGTGTAGAAGGCCAGCGCGGCGGCCTCCGCACCGCACAGGCATCCGGCCAGGTACGCCGCCGAACGGCCGAGCGGAAGGGTGGAGGCGGCCAGGTAGAGCGTGAGCGCGGCCGGGATGAAGGTCACCCAGATCGCGCCGGCGGCCACGGCACCCGCCGCGGTCGCCAGCGTGGCCGCCGTGGCCGCGACGGCGAACATGGCCCGGGGCCATCGCCGCCGGAAGGCGACCGGCAGGCTCATGACAGCGGCGACCGGCCAGGCCGCCCACGTCGGCAACCATGAGGACGGCCCCGGCGGGTCGACGAGCGCGTAGCCGATGAACAGGGTCAGGGCCACCGCCGCTCCGGCCTCGGCGGCCGGGCGCCACAGCGTCCGGCGTGCTGGGGTCATCATGCGGAGAACGTACCGCGCGGGGGTTGGGCGGGGCATCTGACCAGGGTCGGAGATTTCGCCTCAGACCCTGGTTGTACCTGGGGTTTCTCCCGCACCGAGGATCCGACCACAGCCAGAACGCAGTCCCCGCGAACGAACGTCCTGCCTCACCGGCCGCAACACCCAGCGCGAGCGGACGTCCCTTCCCGCTGCCCTCAGCAACAGCGCCTGAGCACCGCACTGCACCACCCGAGAGCCCAGCGCCGCACGGCGGTGAGAACCAGCGCGCCGGCCCAGCTCATCGCGGAGCGGGCGCCCGCCGCGGGATCACCAGCCCAGCCACCACCCCGACCACCGCGATCCCCGCCGCAGCGAAGAACGCCCCCCTCAGCCCTTCCACCATCGCCACCCGCAACGCCTCCCCCGCCAGCCCCTCACCCTCCCGGCCAGCCACGCTCACCAGCACAGCCAGCCCCACACCACTTCCCGCCTGCAGCACCGTGGACGACAACCCGGACACCGCCCCCTGCTCGTGCGCGGCCACCCCGGTGGAAGCGAGGATGAACATGGTGGTGAACGACAGCCCGGACCCCACCCCGAAGCCAACGGCCCCCACGAGCAGCCCGAGGTACGTACCGTCCACGGACAGGCTGAACGCCAGCACCCCCGTACCGGCCACCCCCACCAGCACGCTGAGAAGCAGCGTGCCGCGCAGCCCGAGACGCGGGATCAGCCGCTCGCCGACCAGGTTGCCCAGGGCGATGCCCAGCGTCGGCCCGAGGAAGGCCAGGCCGGACTGCATGGCGTCGTAGCCGAGCACGCCCTGGAAGTACAGGGTGAGGAAGTACGGCACGCACTGCAGGGTCATGCCGTACACCAGGATGGCGCCGACGGCGGCGCTGGTGTGCCGGTTGGCCAGCAGCCGCAGCGGCATGAGCGGGCTGCGGCTGCGCGCCTCGATCACCACGAAAGCGACGAGCAGCCCCACCGCCACCACCAGCGGCACCAGGACCCCGGCGGAGCCCCACCCCCACTCCGCACCACGCGAGATCGCGAACACCAGCCCGGTGACACCCGCGGTGCCGGTCAGCGCCCCAGGCAGATCAAACCCACCCAAACGCCCAGCCCCATCCATGGCAGACACACCGGCCTGCCGCGCCCCGCCCGCCGCAGACACACCCGCCTGCCGCACTCCATCCACCGCAGACACACCCGCCTGCCGCACCCCATCGGACCCCGGCACGTCCCCCGCGAGCACGCCCACCCGCCCCACGCCATCAGGCGCGAGCACCCAGAACGCGCCCACGACCCCGACCACAGCCAGCGGCACGTTCACGAAGAACACCGCCTCCCACCCGAACGTCCCCGTCAGCACCCCACCCAGCAAGGCCCCGACACTCATCCCACTGGCACCGCAAACCGCCCACACCGTCATGGCCCGGTTCCGCGCCCGCCCCTCCTCGAACATGGTGACCACCAACGACAACGTCGCCGGCATCAACACCGCGCCACCCACCCCCTGCAACGCCCGCGCCCCGACGAGCAGCCCGGCCGCCCCGGCCAGCCCCCCGAGCAGCGAGGCGACCCCGTACAGCAGCATGCCGAGCACGAACATGCGCCGCCTGCCGAGCAGGTCCGACAGCCGCCCGCCGAGCAGCAGGAAGCCGCCGAACGGCACGGCGTACGCGCTGACCACCCACTGCAGGTCGGCAGAGGAGAACCCCAGCTCCCTGCCGATCTCCGGCAACGCGACGTAGACGATGGTGAAGTCAAGGGCAGTGATCATGCTGCCCAGCCCCAACAGGACAAGAGGGATCATGGCTCTCATGCCGGACAGCCTGCTGGCGGCCCGGAAGCACAGCCAGCCCCGCGTGTTGGGTAGTCAAATTTTGCCTAGGCTGGGCTGATGTGGATCGAAGCGTTGAGCTGAGCGAGTTCCTCAAGTCGCGGCGGGCCCGGCTGCGGCCCGAGGAGGTCGGCGTGCCGTACAGGAGCAACGGCACGCGGCGGGTGCGCGGGCTGCGCCGGGAGGAGCTGGCGCTGCTGGCCGGCGTGAGCGTCACCCACTACACCCGCCTGGAGCAGGGGCGCAGCCAGAACGTCTCGGCCGAGGTGCTGAACGCCATCGCCGACGTGCTGCGGCTCACCGGGGACGAGCGGGCGTACCTGCACGCCCTGGCCCATCCGGCGCACCGCTGCAGCGACTTCCCCCGGACGCCGGTCCGGCCGGGGCTGCAACGGCTGCTCGACTCCCTCGTGCTCACCCCGGCCTTCGTCCTGGGCCGCCACGCCGACATCGTGGCGTGGAACAGGCTCGCCGCCGCCGTGTTCGCAGACTTCGCCGCGATCCCCGACGAGCGCAGGACCATCGCCCACCTGATCTTCATGGACGAGGGCATCAGGCGCCTGCACGGCGATCGCTGGCCGCGCCTGGCCAGGGAGCACGTGGCCCAGCTCCGCATCCTGGCCGCGCGCTACCCGGCGAACCCGCACGTCACGGCGCATGTCAACGCCCTGCGCCAGGAGAGCCCCGAGTTCCGCGAGCTGTGGCGGGAGCATCACGTGGCCGCCGCGACGCATCGGGACTACGTCCTCGACCATCCGGTCGTGGGCGAGCTGCGGCTGTCGGCCGAGCTCGTCACCCTGCCAGGGGACCCGGAGCTGCAGGGCATGGACCTGTTCGCGGCCGAGGCCGGCTCGGAGTCGGAGGCCCGGCTCCGCCACCTGGCCGCCACGACGACGCTCATGCCGTCGGTTCAAGGGGGAATGCCGCACCCGCCTCAGGGGTTGGGCCGGTCATGACGACAATCGCGTTCATCGGCAGCGGACACATCGGCGGCACCGTGGCCCGGCTCTCCGTCGCAGCCGGTTACGACGTCGTGCTCAGCAACTCCCGGGGCCCGGAGACGCTCAAGGACCTGGTCGCCGAGCTCGGCCCCAGGGCCCGCGCGGCGACCCCGGCCGAGGCGGCCGCGGCGGGCGACCTGGTGGTGGTCAGCATCCCGCTGCGGGCCTACCGCGACGTCCCGGTGGAGCCGCTCGCCGGCAAGCCCGTCCTCGACACCAACAACTACTACCCGCAGCGGGACGGGAACCTCCCCCAGCTCGACGACGGGTCGGTCACGTCGAGCGAGCTGCTGCAGCAGCATCTGCCGGCGTCGAAGGTCGTCAAGGTCTTCAACAACATCTTCTTCGCGCACCTGGGCGCCCTGCACCGCCCGGCCGGCGCCTCCGACCGCACCGCCCTGCCGATCGCGGGTGACGACGCCGCGGCGAAGGAGACGGTGACCGCGTTCCTGGACGCGATCGGCTACGACGCCACCGACGCGGGCCCGCTGGCGGAGGGGTGGCGGTTCCAGCCGGGCACGCCGGTGTACGGCAACCCGTACGCGGGAGACCAGCCGAACCTCTCCGCGTCGCCGGGGGTGCCGGCCGGCGCCGCGAAGATCAGGGCCGGCCTGGACGCCGCCACCCGTCAGCGGTAGGAGCCGGCGGCGAGGTCGTCCAGGAGCCCGGGGCCGGTGGGCTCCCAGCCGAACAGCCGCCTGGCCCGCGACGAGTCCATCGGCGCGGACCGCGCCAGCACGGCGGCGAAGGGCCCCATGGCCTGCTCCGCCTGCTCGATCGTGAGCGAGACGGCGCGGGCGCCGGTCAGCCCGGCCACCGCCTCGGCGATCCGCCGGAACGGCGTTCCTTCGCCCGCGGCCGCGTTCACGACGGTCCCGGGGGACGGGCGTTCCAGGATCGCCGCGTAGAGCGCGGCAAGGTCGTCCACGTGCACCGACGACCACGCGTTGGCGCCGTCCCCGATGTACGGCACGGTGCCGCTCTGCCGGCCGCCGGCGATGAGCCCCTGCAGCAGCCCCGACCCGCCCCGGCCGTACACCAGGGCCGCCCGGACCACCGCGCCCGTCACGTGCCCGGCGGCCAGGACCTGGCGCTCGCCGAGCACCTTGTACGGTTGCGGCGAGGCAGCCGGGTCGAGCGGCCGCTCCTCGTCCACGGCGACGCCCTCGCCGTCCGGGTAGACCAGGCCGGTGCTGGTGTAGACGAACGTGCCTCCGGCGTTCAGCCCGTCCAGCATCGCCCGCAGCGCGCCGTCCTCCATCTCGCCCATTCCGGGATGAAGGTAGTCGACGGCGGCGTGCACCACGGCGTCTGCGCCGGCGGCCGCCGTACGCAGGGTCTCGTGGTCCTCGAGACCGCCGGGCACCGCCTTGGCGCCCAGCGCCTCGACGCGCTCGCGCGCGCCGCCGGAGCGGGCCAGGGCGGCGACGTCGTGACCTGCCTTGACGAGGTGCTCGGCGACGACTCCGCCGACGTAGCCGCTCGCTCCGGTGATGAAGATCCGCATGATTCCGTACGCCTTCGCTAGGTGATCGGTACGACCTCACGCTCCCGCCATCCGCCCCCGTGCAACCAGGGACCATGAGTCTGTGGGTAACGCCCCACCTGCGGACATAGAGTCAGGACCATGGACAAGCACGCCCTCGGGGAGTTCCTGCGCAACAAGCGCGAACGGGTCGGCCCGGCCGACGTGGGCCTGCCGCAGGGACGCCGCCGGCGTACACCGGGATTGCGGCGCGAGGAGGTCGCGCAGCTGGCGTACATCTCGGTCGACCACTACACCCGCCTGGAGCAGGCGCGCGGCCGGCACCCGTCACGGCGCGTGCTGGACGGCATCTCGCGCGCGCTGCGCCTGTCCGCCCAGGAGCGGGCGAGGCTGTTCCAGCTCGCGGGCGAGCGGGAGGAGCGGGAGGCGGCCGATCCCGTACGCGAGGTGCAGCCGAGCATCCGGACCCTGATCGACCGGCTGACCGACTCCCCGGCGATCGTCGTGGACCCCACCTGCCGGGTCCTGGCCTGGAACCCGCTGGCGGCGGCCGTGTTCGAGGACTTCTCCGAGCTGGAGGGCGAGGAGCGCAACGTCATCCGCCGCTACTTCCTGAACCCCGACCGGGACCGGCCGCGTTACGGCGTGACGGATCCGGAGCGGTTCGTCGTCACGGCGGTCAGCTACCTGCGCATGGCCGTCACCCGCTACCCCGACAACGCGGAGCTGCTGAGCCTGGTCGAGGAACTGCTGGCCGGCAGCGAGGACTTCGCCGCGAGGTGGAACTCCCACGAGTTCCGCATCGACCGGCACCTGCGCCAGACGGTGCGCCACCCGGAGATCGGCCCGATCGAGCTGGAGTTCGACATCCTCACGGTTCCCGAGCAGGAGCAGCAGGTCATCATCTTCACCGCCGATCCCGGCTCCCCCGCGCACCGGGCGCTCCAGCTCCTGAAGGTCATCGGCGTCCAGCGAACCAACCCGCTCGCGCCGGTGTCCAACCCATCGTGATCAGTGCGACGCTCTCCCTGCTGCTGGCCCTCTCCCCCGTGGCCGCGGCCGAGATCCCGAAGAACTTCCTGCTGAGCGAGCGCGCCGCGCGCAAGGACCTGGGCCCCGTGCAGGCGGACGAGCAGGGCTACACGATCAGCGGCAAGCGGACCGCCCCGCTGGAGCTGAACCCCTGCCTGCGCGAACGCGCGACCGACCGCGACCGGCTGGCGGCTCGCACGATCACCCACTGGACCAGCGCCCCGAGCCACTCCTCCGAACAGCTCGTCCTCTACAAGAGCCCCCGCGCCGCCCATGCCGCGCTGAACGGCCTGCGCGCCGACGTCAAGCGATGCGCGCGCAAGAGCGACCCGTCCGCGCCGCGGCTCAAGATCCAGTGGCGGACGAGCAAGGCCAGGGCGGGGGACGAGGCCGTGGGCATGGGTTACGAGACCCGCCAGGGCGGCAGCGTGAACCAGACGATCACCGGCCTCGTCGCCCGCAGGGGCGGCGCGCTGATGATCTACACGACCAGCGAGGGCTTCTACGACCCGGGCCGGCTGACCAAGAATGCCAGGAAGATGGCCGTCAAGGTGTGCACGCTCCCGGGTGTCTGCTAGCCGTTCTGGGCCGGAACGTCGTTGGAGAGATTGATCCGGATCTCCGTGTTGCGATACCCGGCCCGCCGGAACGCGGCCGCCATCGGCGCGTTGCCCAGGTCGGTCGTGGCGGTGATCCGCGACTCGCCGTTCCCGGCGTGGATGCGGGTGATCTCGCCCAGCACCTCGTCCACGTAGCCTCGCCCCCGGAACTCCGGGACCACCCCGAGATACCCCACGTTCACGCTGTACGGCGTCGCCGACGGAATCGCCATGCCCGCCACCTCGCCCTCGGGCGTGCAGGCGAGCCGCCACCACTCCCTCTTGCCCGGCGCGCCGAGGTAGAAGTCCATCTCCTCGCGCGCGGTCGCCTCCACGCCCCTGGCCGCCACGCCTGCCCGGGTGTGAGCGTCCAGGCTGCCCTCGGCGATCCTCCGGAAGACCGTCAGGAACTCCTCGTCGGACGCCTCGGCGAACCGCAGCGAACCGGTCGCCGCGGGCACCCCGTCGGCGGGCGCCCACTCGAACTGCAGCCGCTCCACCTCCCGGGTGAGCCCGGCCACCCGCGCCGCCGCCCGTCGCCACTCCACGGCCGCGAACGTGACCGGATCGTCGCGCCAGCCGCCGGCCACCTTGATCGCGTACTGCACCGGCTGCCGGAACCCTGCCAGCGCGGCCGCGATCAGCCCGGCGGCGACGGCCGTACGCTCACCCACGGCGGGATCCACGTCGAGGCAGTCGAGCGCGACCGGATGCGCGCTGTCACCGCGCCCCCACCACAAGGCCCGCCCCACGACCCGGTCGCCGTCCTCGGCGATCCACGTCCATTCCGGCCGGTACATGTTCTCGGACAGCTCCGCCAGGTAACGATCGGCCCGGATCCAGCCGACGGGCTCGGTCACGACCCAGTCCGTCACCCGGTCGAGCTCCGCGGGGACGATCGTACGGTAGGTAATCATCCGAAGAGGTTAGCGGTGCCCGCCTAACCGGCTGTGCTGTCGTGGATGACGAGCCAGTTGTCCCCACGCTTGAAGTGGAGCGTGTCCGTGCTGACGTAGAGGGTCGGGGAGGCCTTGTGGATGTCGGTGATCCACAACCTGCCGGCCCGTGACGTCTCGAGATCGAAGACCGCCTCGGCCTTCCGTCCCTGCTTGTCGACCTGGCTGATGGTGACGAAACGATCGGCCACGAGCGATCGGGGATGGTTGCCCGGAAGATCCACGACGCGGCTGCCGTCGCGGCGGATCGCCTGATCGTCGGTGAAGCACCAGGTCACGTCGCAGAGCGCCTGCGGGGGGTCGTCGGGCCGCGCCCCGGTGCTCAGGTTGAGCAGCTCCCTCATGCCCACCCAGCGGTCGTTGGCCCGCCCGGCCCAGGGCCAGCGGAAGAGCCGGAGCTTCTCCGTGCCCGGCACGAACGACGGCTCGCCGCCCCGCACCGGAACCTGATGGACCCCGCCCGACTTGGTCGACGACCAGAAGATCTTGCCGTCCCCGATGGCCAGGTCGACACCGTAGACGCTGTCGCCGTTCACCTTGTCCACATCCCGCTCGGCCGGGAACGACACCACCGTGCGGGGCGTGCCCCCCGTCACCGGGACCGTCATGATGTGGATGTCCCGCTTCACGTACTTGAACCAGGCGATCACCCCTTCGCCCACCGCCGGCGAGTTCACCGGCGCGATGGGACTGTCGAGGGTGGCCAGCCGCCGGAACGTCCGCGAATCCAGGCGATAAGCCCACAATTCAGGCGCAGGATCGTAGCCCTGCTTCGACACGTATCCCAGCATGGTGCGCGCATCGATGAACAACTTCGGCGTGAAGGCCCGACCACCCGGAACCTTCCGCGGCACCTCGGCGACCACCGCGGGCAGCGCCTGCTCCAACGGCGGCGCGACCTCCTCCACGACCCGTGACCCCTCGATCCGCGGCGTCGGCCTCACCGTCACGGCGGGCTGCGGCGTGACGGCAGGCTCCGGCCCGGAAGCCCGCTCCACCACGACCGCCGTCACCCCGATCACGAGCCCGGTCGCCGCCACACCCGCCAGCACCAGCCCCCGGCGTCCGCGCCGGGCCTGCGGCACGGTCATCCGCCGCAACAGCTCCGGCGGCACGGCCGGCACCCGCTCCTCCGCGCGGGCGAACGTACGACGCAAAGCCTCTTCAACATCGATCATTGCAGGCTCCTCGGCTGGGTGACGGTGGCGCGCAGCTTGTCCAGGGCACGGGACGCCTGGCTCCGCACGGTTCCCGGAGAAATGCCGAGCATCTCGGCGATCTCCACATCCGACCGGTCCTCGTAGTAACGCAGGACAAGCACGGCCCGCTGACGCTTGGGCAGCTTCGCCAGCTCGTCCCACAGGTCCAACGGCGACTCCGCCACCGGCTGCGGCCGCTCGTGCACCTCCCACACCAGGTGTTCACGCCTGCGCCGCCTCCAGATGGAGATGTGCAGCCGGGCGATCGTGGTCTTCACGTAGCTCTCCGGGTTGTGCTTGCGATGCACGCGCGACCACGAGCCGCGCAGCCGCATCATCGCCTCCTGCACGAGGTCGGCGGCGTCGTGCGGGTTGCCGGTGAGCATGTAGGCGTAGCGGAACAACGCATGGCCCCGATTGGCGGCGAAGTCCGCGAAATCCGGCGCGTCATCCACGAAGGGGGATCCTCTCGTTCATCCCGTCAGAGACGCATCAGGACCCCTTGGATGTTGCATCATCCGGCAACTCGCCGAAGACGAGGGTGGGGCACGGTGGTCATGCCGAGGGCGATGCCCGGCTCAGGCCGTACGCGGCGGCAACGTCGCAGGCCAGCGTTCTTCCTGCTCATCATCGGTGTCGGGCAGCGCATACCCAGCCGCCTGCCAGTCGAGATCATCGAACTCGTACCCGGCGAGCGACGCGGGGATCTCGCAGAAGACCCTCGCGTTCTCCTCTTTGATCCACCCAACGTGAATCAAGTCAGACCGGTCGCGCCCCACCGAGCACTCGGTTCCACGCAGCAATGACCGCCTATTCCGTGTCCTTGGGGTGTCGGGGTGATGCGTAGATCACCCAGACGGTACGAGTGGTGTCGTCAACGACATGTCGCACGCGACCGCCGCTGGTGACCTCGAACTCCCACTGCTCCAGATCCTTGCCGTTGTGACGATGAGTAGCGAGGTCGCCACGTAGACGATGGTGCCGATCGTGACCGGCGCCCGTGCGAGGATCAGCCCGCAACGTCTCGAAGCATCGACGCGTATTGGCCAAGACGTGACGGCACAGCTCTTCCCGCCCCGGACGGCCTCGCCAGCACCGAAACGAACGTCCCATTTGCCACCATGCGTCGGCTTGCCAAGCCCGACTACATCAAGCTCTTCAGGCACTCCGCCTGCATCACGCCTCACCGGACGTCAGGCCGACAGGGCAGGTGACGCCCGTGCCGCCGATCCCGCAATACCCGTCCGGCACCTTGAACAAGTACTGCTGGTGGTAGCACTTCACTTCGCGCTACAGAACCAGCGTGGGAGGACTTCAACCGGCTCGAAGGGCAGCGACCGCTTCGACGAGGCCCGCCGCCTCCAAGGCGTCGAGCACATCGTCAACGGTCTCCGGCGGACTGATCCGTGAGTCCGCGATCTGCTGCACACAAGCCCAGACGACCCTTCCGTCCAGATCGATTTGGTCCAGCACGAAGTCGTCGGGCGACTTCACCTCGATATCCCACGGAGTCACGTAGTCGGCAGGGAAGTCCTTGAGATTCGACGTAACGATGACCCTTGCGCCCACCTTGATCGCCGCAGCCAGCACATGCCGATCATCGGCGTCGGGAAGTTTCAGTCCTTCGATCAGTGGCTCATACCCCTCGACGAGGCAGTCTCGGACAGCGGAATTCATCAGGGAGCGAAGCTTGTCGAGCTTCTCTGCAGGAATGTCGGGCCGGTTGGCGGCGAGGTTGCGCTGCATCTCGTCGAGAATGCTGTTGGTCCACCTGGCTTGCACCCGTCCGGTCATGGCGAGGCGGATGAGCAGGTCCCGCAGCGTGTTGCCGTACAACACGTTCGCGTCGTAGATCACCACAAGAGTCATCCTCGGATGCCCAGCTCTTGCCCCAGCGCAGCGAGCTCATCCGCCGCAGCTCGGCGCTTGGCGTCGTCGCGACGCTTGTATTCCTGGAGATCCTCGCACTTGATCCGGCGGTGCTTACCAATCAACCGGAAGGGAATTTCCCCCGTCTCCAGAAGTTTGATGACATACGGGCGCGAGACGTTCAACATGTCCGCCGCTTGCTGTGTCGTCAGCTCAGCATCCGACGGAATCACCGTGACTCCGCGTCCTTCGGCTGCTTGGGCAAGGATGAAGGCCAGCAGACTCACGGCTTCGCGAGGCAGGATCAAGGGGTCATCGTCTCCGTGCTCACCGACGACCTGTACGGTCGGCTGCTCGGGATACTGCATCAGGTAATCCTTGATCCGGCGTACCGCGCGGCCAGCCACCTCGGCGTCGATACTTCCCGGCCGGACTCTCTTGGCCTGCACGTCACCCACGACGTCACCCCCTCTTCGAAGTATCCGCAACAAACGAAATAAACGCAAGCGACATCGCTGGCGACTCAGAGGCGGACACAGTCGAGAACGGTCGTCAGCAGGACCATGGACATACCGCTGCGTCAGAGGTCCGAAGAGCGAAGAAGATGCGGGTCTCTGCGAGGTCGGTGCGACGAAGAAGCCCTAGCTCTTGATCAACACCGACAGGCCGGGGATCAGGAGCTGGAGCCCGGCTCTCCGCGATCTATGCCTCGCCGGACGTCAGACCCACAGGGCAGGCCACGCCCGTGCCGCCGATGCCGCAGTACCCATTGGGCACTTTGTACAAATATTGCTGGTGATAGTCCTCGGCGAAGTGGAACGGCCCGGCCGGGGCGATCTGCGTGGTGATCTCGCCGTAGCCGGCCTCCTTCAGCACCCTCTGGTACGCCTCCCGCGCCTCCTCAGCCGCCTGCTGCTGCTCAGGCGAGTGATAGTAGATCGCCGACCGGTACTGGGTGCCGACGTCGTTGCCCTGGCGCATGCCCTGGGTGGGATCGTGGGACTCCCAGAAGACCTTCAGGAGCTGCTCGTACGACACCCGGGCCGGGTCGAAGACGACCCTGACGGCCTCCGTGTGACCCGTGAGGCCGCTGCAGACCTCCTCGTACGTCGGGTTCGCCGTGTAGCCGCCCTGGTAGCCGACCGCCGTCGTGTAGACGCCGGGCGTCTGCCAGAACTTGCGCTCGGCGCCCCAGAAGCAGCCGAGGCCGAAGTCGGCGATCTCCAGGCCCTCCGGGTACGGCGGGGCGAGAGGAGCGTCGAGGACGGCGTGGCGGGCCGGGACGGGGATGGGGTCGGGGCGGCCCGGAAGGGCGTCCTCGGGTCGGACCATCGATGTCTTGTTGCCGCCGAACAGCCAGCCCATAGCCGCCACCTCCACAGGTCAGTCTCCAGCCTACACACGCCGACAGTTAAGAAGGTCTACACATTTCCACTTAGTGCATGAAATTTGTGATTAAAGGTGGTAAGGCCCGACAATGGTAGACATGCCTGACCTTCGGCGTGGCGTGTTCTTCGGGATCGCCGCCTACACCATGTGGGGGCTGTTCCCCCTCTACTGGCCTCTGCTCAGACCTTCCGGAGCCGTCGAGATCCTCGCCCACCGGATGGTGTGGTCGCTGGTGGTCGTCGTCGCCGTGCTGGCTCTGCGCAAGCACTGGGGCTGGGTCAAGGAGATCGTCCGCCAACCGAAGAAGCTCGGCCTGCTGACCCTCGCCGCCATCTTCGTCACCGTCAACTGGGGCACCTACATCTACGCCGTCAACACCGGCCACGTCGTGGAGAGTGCCCTCGGCTACTTCATCAACCCGCTGGTCAACGTGCTGTTCGGGGTGGTGCTGCTGCGCGAGCGGCTGCGCGGCCTGCAGTGGGTGGCGGTCGGGTTCGGCGCGCTGGCGGTGCTGGTGCTGACGCTCGACTACGGGCGCCTGCCCTGGATCGCGCTCACGCTGGCCTTCAGCTTCGGCGTCTACGGGCTGGTCAAGAAGAAGGCGAACGTGGCCGCCACCGAGAGCCTGGCCGTCGAGACGCTGGTCCTGCTGCTGCCCGCCCTCGGCTACCTCGGGTTCCTCCAGGTGGCGGGGCAGGCCACGTTCGGGCAGGAGGGCGCCCGGCACGTGCTGCTGATGGTGGGGGCGGGCGTCATCACGGCCGTTCCGCTGCTCTGCTTCGGCGCGGCGGCCATCAGCGTGCCGCTGAGCACCATCGGGCTGCTGCAGTACATCGCGCCGATCCTGCAGTTCGGGTGCGGGGTGCTGATCGCCAAGGAGGTCATGCCGTCGAGCCGGTGGATCGGGTTCTCGATCGTGTGGCTGGCGCTGGCCGTCTTCACGTACGACAGCCTGCGGGCGGCACGGAAGACCCGTACCGCCCGTAGAGCGCAGGCGCTGCTTCAGCCGGAGCGCTCGACCACGTAGTCGCAGAGCGCCAGGAACGCGTCCTTGGCCGGGATGTCGGGCAGGCCCGAGATGTCGGTCCGGGCGCGGTCCACCCAGGCTCCCAGCTCCGCCCGGGCCCGCGCCATGCCGGGGTGGGCGCGCAGCAGGGTGAGCGCCTCCTCGACGTCCTCCTCGGCCACGGGGCCCGACAGCAGGGCCGTCAGGCGCGGGGAGTCGCCGGCGGCCAGCGCGTACAGGACCGGCAGGGTCTTGATGCCCTCCCGCAGGTCCGTGCCGGGGGTCTTGCCCGACTGGGCGCCGGAGGAGGCCACGTCCAGCAGGTCGTCGCCGAGCTGCCACGCCACGCCGATCGCCTCGCAGGCGCGGCTGAGGCGCTCCTCCACGTCCGCGGGGGAACCCGACAGCAGCGCGCCGAAGCGGCCGGAGGCGGCGATGAGCGAGCCGGTCTTGTCGGCCAGGACGCCGAGGTAGTGGGCGATCGGGTCCTCGTCGGCGCGCGGGCCGATGGTCTCGCGGATCTGTCCCTGGACGAGCCGGGAGAACGTCTGCGCCTGGATGCGGATCAGCTCGGGACCCAGGTCGGCCAGCAGGTCGGACGCCTGCGCGAACAGGTAGTCGCCGGTGAGGATCGCCACGGTGTTGTCCCACCGGGCGTTGGCGGACGGGGAGCCCCGGCGGACCGGGGCCTCGTCCATGACGTCGTCGTGGTAGAGCGAGCCGAGGTGGGTCAGCTCGATGACCACGGCGCCGGGCACCACGCCCGGCGCCGACGGGTCGCCGAACTGGGCGGCCAGCAGCACCATCAGCGTACGGAACCGCTTGCCGCCCGCCTCGATGAGGTGCTTGGACACCTCGGTGACGAAGGCGTCCTCCGTCTCCACCGACGAGCGCAGGAGCTTCTCGACTGCGGCCAGTCCGTTGGCCACGTCCTGCGCCAACCGCTCGTCCGCAATGGGAAGGTCAACCACGGGTGGCGCAGACATACGAGATCCCCTTGTCTATCTGATGAACAGGCTGCTGGCAGCGTCGTTGGCGACACCGAGCACGGACTCCGGATAGAGCCCCACCCCTACGGTAACCAGCAGCGAAACCGCGATGACTGCCACGGTCCCCATACTGGGGGCCGCCACGGCCGGGCCGTCGGCCGCCGGCTCGCTGAAGAACATCAGCACGATCACGCGGACGTAGAAGAACGCGGCGACCGCGGAGGCGACCACGCCCACCACGACCAGTCCGGCCATCCAGCCGCCCATGGAGTCGCCTGGCTGCGTGCCGCTGTTCAGGGCGGCGGCGAAGATGGCGTACTTGCCCATGAAGCCGCTCGTCAGCGGGATGCCGGCGAAGGCGAGCAGGAAGAAGGCGAACACGCCGGACAGCAGCGGCGCGCGCTTGCCGAGCCCGGCCCAGCGGGACAGGTGCCCCGCCTCGCCGCCCGGGTCGCGCACCAGCGTCAGCACGGCGAACGCGCCGACGGTGGCGATGCCGTAGACCGCCAGGTAGAACAGGATCGCCTTGAGCGAGCCGGCGTTCTGCTGGGCGCTGCCGTACGTGGCCATCACGCCGACCAGCAGGAAGCCGGCGTGCGCGATGGACGAGTACGCCAGCATGCGCTTGATCTCGGTCTGCGTGATCGCCAGGATCGAGCCGACGATCATCGTGAGCGCGGCGACGGCCCAGATGACCGGCCGCCACTCCCAGTCGAGGTTGCCCAGCCCGACCCAGAACACCCGCAGCACGGCCCCGACGGCCGCCACGAGCGTGCCGGAGGCCATGAGAGCGGTGATCGGGGTCGGAGCGCCCTGGTAGACGTCCGGCTTCCAGGCCTGGAACGGCGCGGCGCCGATCTTGAACAGCAGGCCCACGCCGAGCATCGCGAACCCGATCAGCAGCAGCGGGTCGAGCGCGTTGCCCGCGGCCATGGCCTGGTTGATGCCCGGCAGCGAGACGGTGCCCGCGAAGCCGTAGATCATCGCGGTGCCGTACAGGAAGAACGCCGAGGAGAAGGCGCCCAGCAGGAAGTACTTCATCGACGCCTCCTGCGACAGGAGGCGGCGCCTGCGGGCCAGGCCGCACAGCAGGTACAGCGGCAGCGACATGACCTCGAGGGCCACGAACATCATCAGCAGGTCGTGCGCGGCCGGGAAGAGCAGCATGCCGCCCACGGCGAACAGGACCAGCGGGTAGACCTCGGTGTGGCCGGTGCCGTTGTCGTGGGCCTCGGCCTCCTCCTCGTCGGCGCTGCCCGGCACGGCCGCGGCGGAGGCCACGAAGTGCCCCTCGTCGTTGATCAGCAGCACGCAGACGAACGACAGGACGAGGATGATGCCCCAGATGAACAGCGAGGGGCCGTCCACGGCGATCGCGCCCATGGCGGAGGGCGTGGTGGACACCTGGCCGCGTACCGTCTGGACCAGGACCAGCGCGAACGCGCCGGCCAGGCTCAGCAGGGTGAGCGGCACGTGGATGGACTTGCGCAGGTAGCGCGGCGCGAACGCCTCGACGAGCACGCCGATGCAGGCCGCGCCGAAGATGATCAGCAGCGGCGCCAGCGTGCCGTACTCGATCGTCGGCGCTTCGATGGCGGGGTTCACTGACCTGTCCCCTTCTCAGCGATGGTGGAGGTGGGCACCTTCACGTTGGTCAGCGTCTGTTGCACAGACGGGTTGATCACATCGAGCAGCGGCTTGGGGAAGAAGCCGAAGCCGATGATGAGGGCGACCAGCGGAGCCAGCACCCAGACCTCGCGGGCGTTCAGGTCCTTGAACGCCTTGACCGGCTCGGCCGTCGGCCCGTTCATGGTGCGCTGGATCATCCACAGGATGTAGACGGCCGCGAGGATGACGGCCACCGCCGAGATGATCGCGGCCACCGTCAGCGCGCCGGAGCCGTGCGCCTGGCTGGAGTACGTGCCGATCATCACCATGAACTCGCTGACGAACGACGACAGGCCCGGCAGCGAGAGCCCGGCCAGACCGGCGACCAGGAAGAAGCCCGCGAGCACCGGCGCGACCTTCTGCACGCCTCCGTAGTCGCTGATGAACGGCGACCCGCGCCTGGCGATGAGGAAGCCCGCCGCCAGGAACAGCGCGCCGGTGGCGAAGCCGTGGTTGACCATGTAGAGCGCCGCGCCGGACTGGGCGACGTCCGACATGGCGAACACGCCCAGGACGATGAAGCCGAAGTGCGAGATCGACGTGTAGGCGATGAGCCGCTTCATGTCGGTCTGGCCGATGGCCACGATGGCGCCGTAGATGATGCTGATGACCGCCAGGACGACGATCGGCATCGTGAACGCCTTGGCGGCGTCGGGGAACAGCTCCAGGCAGAAGCGCAGCATGCCGAACGTGCCGACCTTGTCCAGCACGCCCACCAGCAGCACCGCGGCGCCGGCCGGGGCCTGGGCGGCCGCGTCGGGCAGCCAGGTGTGCACCGGCCACAGCGGCGCCTTGATGGCGAAGGCGATGAAGAAGCCGGCGAACAGCCACTTCTGCATGACCGGGTCCTGGATGGCCCCGACGAGCTCGGGGAACATGAACGTCTGCTTGCCCGCGACGAAGTACAGCCCGATGACCGCGACCAGCATGAGCAGGCCGCCGAAGAGCGAATACAGCAGGAACTTGACGGCCGCGTAGGACCGCTGGGCGCCGCCGTACGACCCGATCATGAAGTACATCGGGATCAGCATGGCTTCGAAGAAGACGTAGAACAGGAAGATGTCGGTCGCCGCGAAGACGCCGATCATCATCGCTTCCAGGACGAGCAGCAGCGAGAAGTACGTCTTGACCGACCGCTTGGGCGTGATCAGCGTGCCGTCGGCGGTCTTGACGCCGTCGGCGTCGTGCCAGGAGGCCAGGATGACGATCGGCACCAGCACCGCCGACAGCGCGATGAGCACCAGGGCCACGCCGTCCACGCCGACCCCGAACTTCACGCCGAAGCTCGGGATCCAGTTGTACTCGGCGACGAACTGGAAGCGGTCGCCGGACGGCTTGAACCCGGCGGCCACGACGCCCGTGAGGACCAGCACCAGCAGCGAGACGAGCAGCGCTACCTGCTTGGCCAGCTTGTCACTGCCCTTGGGAAGCAGGGCCACCACGACGGCGCCCACCACGGGCACCGCCATGAGTATCGGGAGCCAGGGTGACATCAGATGTTCCCAACGAGGAGCAGGGCGCCGGTCAGCAGGGCGGCACCGATGAAGATGGACAGCGCGTACGTTCTGGCGAAGCCCGTCTGGACCCGCCTCAGGCGCCCGGAGCTGCCGCCGATGCCCGCCGCCAGGCCGTTGACGATCCCGTCGATGCCGCGGTTGTCGAAGAACACCGCGAGCCGGGTCAGCCACTGGCCGGGACGCATGAAGAGCGACTCGTTGAGCGCGTCACCGTAGAGGTCGCGCCGGGCGAACGTGGTGACGAAGGAGCCGCGCGGTTGCACCGACGGCACCTCGACCCGGCCGTACTTCATCCAGGCGATGATCGCGCCGACCGCGACCAGCCCCAGCGTGGCCAGACCGGACGGGGCGAACGGGGCGAAGTGCGGCAGTTCCTCTGGCTGACCCACGGCCGGAGCCAGGAACAGCAGGAGCCGGTTGCTGAGCACCAGGTAGGCACCCAGGCCGAGCGCGCCCAGCGAGAGAATCATCAGCGGCACCGTCATGACGAGCGGCGACTCGTGCGGGTGCGCGTCGTCGGCCCACCGCTTCTGGCCGAAGAAGGTCATGAAGACCATCCGCGACATGTAGAAGCCGGTGATGCCGGCGCCGAGCACGGCCAGCCAGCCCAGGATCGGCTGGTGGTGCACCGCGGTCTCGATGATGCCGTCCTTGGTGAAGTAACCGGACAGCAGCGGGAACCCGATGATCGCCAGGTAGCCGATGAAGAACGTGATGAACGTGATCGGCATGACCTTGCGCAGGGCGCCGTACTTGCGCATGTCGACCTCGTCGTTCATGCCGTGCATGACCGAGCCGGCGCCGAGGAACATGTCGGCCTTGAAGAAGCCGTGCGTGATCAGGTGGCCGATCGCGAAGGCGTACCCCGCCGGGCCGAGGCCCGCGCCGAGCATCATGTAGCCGATCTGCGACATCGTCGAGCCGGCCAGGCCCTTCTTGATGTCGTCCTTGGCGCAACCGATGATCGCACCGGCGAGCAGCGTGGCCGCGCCGACGATGGCGACGGCGAGCGCAGCGCCCGAGCCCTCGGGGAAGAAGAACGCCCCGGAGCGGACCACCAGGTAGACGCCGGCGGTGACCATGGTCGCGGCGTGGATGAGGGCCGAGACCGGGGTCGGGCCCTCCATGGCGTCCAGAAGCCAGGACTGCAGCGGGAGCTGCGCCGACTTGCCGCAGGCGCCGAGGAGCAGCAGCAGGCCGATGGCGAGCGTGGTGCCGCTCTCGGCACCGTTGACCGGGATGTCCTTGAAGGCGAGCGAGCCGAACGTGGTCCAGATGACGAACATGCCGACCAGCAGGCCGAAGTCACCGACGCGGTTGACGACGAACGCCTTCTTGGCCGCGACCGCCGCCGACGGCTTGAACTGCCAGAACCCGATCAGCAGGTACGAGGCCAGGCCGACGCCCTCCCAGCCGATGAACAGGCCGACATAGTTGTCGGCCAGCACCAGCAGGAGCATCGCGGCCACGAACAGGTTCAGGTAGGCGAAGAACCTGCGCCGGTGCTCGTCGTGGGCCATGTAGCCGATCGAGTAGATGTGGATCAGCGAGCCCACACCGGTGATCAGCAGCGCGAAGCTGATGGACAGGGGGTCGATGAGCAGCCCCATGTCGACCATGGCCGACTGACCCGGCATGCCGGGAATGAACTCGAACAGGTGCACCGCCCGGCGGCGCTCCTCCGCCCCGAACCCGATCAGCTCGAAGAACGCCAGCACCGCCACGACGAACGAGGCGAGGGACATGGCCACGCCCAGCAGATGGCCCCAGCGGTTGGTGAACCGGTTGAACACCAGCAGGATGAGCGCCCCGACGAGCGGGAACGCGATCATCAGCCAGGCGTTGCCGATCACTCCACCGGTGTGCTGGACGATCTCAGCGATATGAGATTCCACCAGTCACCTCTTAGTACTTCAGCAGGTTCGCGTCGTCGACGGACGCTGACCTGCGGGTTCGGAAGATCGTCACGATGATGGCCAGGCCGACCACGACCTCGGCCGCGGCCACCACCATCACGAAGAACGCGATGATCTGGCCCTCCAGGTTGCCGACCTGCCTGGAGAAGGTGACGAAGGCCAGGTTGCAGGCGTTGAGCATGAGCTCCACGCACATGAACACCACGATCGCGTTACGCCTGATCAGCACGCCCATGGCGCCGATGGCGAAGAGAATGCCGGACAGGACGAGGTAGTGCGTCGTCACTTGGTCACCTCATTGGTCTCGGCGTCCTTCTCCGCCTCGGTCGGCGCCTCGTCGAGCTCGGCCGTGTGCTTGATCGCGTCGGCGAGCTTCGGGTCCTCGGGCAGGTGGTCGTGCTCGACGTCGTAGCGCGCGATGTAGCGGTTGACCGAGGTCTCGGCGACCGAACCGTCGGGCAGCAGCGCCGGCATGTCGATGGCGTTGCTCCTGGCGTAGGTGCCGGGGCCCGGCAGCGGCGACGGGTGGTCGCCGAGGAACCGGGCGCGGGACAGGTCCTTCTGCGTGGCCTTCTCGGTGAGCTTCTCGCGGTGCGCGAGCACCATCGCGGCCAGCGCGGCGGTGATCAGCAGGGCCGAGGTGATCTCGAACGCGAAGACGTACTTGGTGAACAGCAGCAGCGCGATCGAGCGGATGTAGCCGCCCTGCCCGGTGGCCTGTGCCAGCCCGGCCTGGGGAGCGAAGATCGCGTTGCCGACGGCCAGCACGATCAGCGCCAGGAAGCCCAGGGCCGCCAGGACCGCCCAGACGCGCTGTCCCTTGAGCGTCTCCACGAACGAGTCGGAGGAGTCCACGCCCACGAGCATGAGCACGAACAGGAACAGCATCATGATCGCGCCGGTGTAGACGATGATCTGCACCGCCGCCAGGAAGGGCGCGTCCTGCACCGCGTACAGGACGGCCAGGCAGAGCATCACGGTGCCGAGCATCAGCGCGGAGTACACGGCCTTGCGGTTGAAGACCATGCCGAGTGCGGCGCCGACGGAGACGACGGCCAGCACCCAGAAAGTGATGGTCTCACCCATTGGTCCGCCCCAGCCGGTAGTAGTCCTCTTCGGTCTCACCGAGCCGCATGGGGTGCGGCGGCTGCTCCATGCCCTGGGTCAGCGGCGCGAGCAGCATCTCCTTGGTGTAGATGAGGCTCTCGCGGTTGGTGTCGGCGAGCTCGTACTCGTTCGTCATGGTGAGCGCGCGGGTCGGGCAGGCCTCGATGCACAGGCCGCACAGGATGCACCGCAGATAGTTGATCTGGTACGTGCGCCCGTAACGCTCGCCCGGCGAGAAGCGCTCCTCCTCGGTGTTGTCCGCACCCTCGACGTAGATCGCGTCGGCCGGACACGCCCAGGCGCACAGCTCGCACCCGACGCACTTCTCCAGCCCGTCGGGCCAGCGGTTGAGCTGGTGACGCCCGTGGAAGCGAGGAGCCGTGGGCTTCTTCTCCTCCGGGTAGTTCGTCGTGACGGGCTTCTTGAACATCGTGTGGAAGGTGACCCCGAAGCCCTTGACGGGGTTCAGCCAATCAGTTAGTCCCACTGGGAATCTCCTTGTGCTGCACCCCGTGGTAGTGCGGCAGGTCGAGCGGCGGCACAGGGAAGCCACCGGCCGTCGGCTCCTCGGACAGTTCCTCGAACTCGGCCTCCACCTGTGCCTTCCTGGCTTCCTTGCGCCGCTGGTTGACGGTGTCGAAGCGCATCCAGATGGCCAGCGCGGCGATCACGATGACCACGCCGAGCCCGATGCCGAGCGTCCGGTTCTGGTCGTTGACCACCACGTTGCGCACGGCGGCCACCAGCAGGATCCAGGCCAGGTTGACCGGGATCAGCACCTTCCAGCCCAGCGACATCAGCTGGTCGTAGCGCACCCGCGGCAGCGACGCGCGCACCCACACGATGAAGCAGAACGTCAGCACGAACTTGATGAAGAACCACAACACCGGCCACCAGCCCTGGTTGGCGCCCTCCCAGAACGTGGAGATCGGCGCCGGCGCCCGCCAGCCGCCCAGGAACAGGGTGACCGCGATGCCCGAGGCGGTGAAGGTGTGCAGGTACTCGCCCATCATGATGAGCGCGAACTTCAGCGACGAGGAGTACTCCGTCTGGAACCCGCCGACCAGCTCGCCCTCGCCCTCCGGCAGGTCGAACGGGATGCGCGCGGCCTCACCGAACATGCACACCACGTACACCAGGAACGACGGGATCAGCAGCACCGCGAACCAGGTCTGCTCCTGCGCCTTGACGATCTCGGAGGTGGACAGCGTCCCGGCGAACAGGAAGATCGCCACGAACGACAACCCCATCGCGATCTCATAAGAGACCACCTGGGCCGCCGACCGCAGCCCGCCCAGCAGCGCGTACGGCGAGCGCGACGACCACCCGGCCAGCACCACCCCGTACACCGACACCGCACCCATGGCCAGCATGAACAGCACCGCCACCGGCAGGTCCACAAGCTGCAGCGGCGTCTCCACCCCGAACAGGTTCACCACCGGCCCGAACGGCACGATGGAGAAGGCCAGGAACGCCGGCACCACCATGATCACCGGCGCCAGCAGGTACAGCACCTTGTCCACGGTCCGCGGGAAGAGGTCCTCCTTCAGACCCATCTTCAGGCCGTCGGCCACGGACTGCAGCAGGCCGAACTTGCCGGCCCGGTTGGGGCCGTAGCGGTGCTGCATCCGCGAGATCAGCTTGCGCTCGAACCAGACGCCGAACAGGATGCCCAGCATCAGGAAGGCGAACAGCATCACGGCCTTGATGATGGTGATCCAGAGCGGATCGTGGCCGAAGTTCTCCAGGGTGGGACTCATGAGGCGCTCCCGATGGTGACGATGTCGCCGGCCACCGCGCGCAGGTCACGCGTGACCGAGCAGCCGCCGGAGTTCGCCGGCACCCAGACCACGCGGTCGGGCAGGTCGGCGACGCGCACCGGCAGGGTGACGTTCTCACCGACGACGAGCTTGTCGCCGTCCGTGACACCCAGCTCGGCGGCGGTGCTCTCCGAGACCAGCGCTTCGGCGGTGCGGGCGGTGCCCGCGAGGTACGGCTCGCCGTCCTGCAGCCTGCCCTCGTCGAGCAGCAGGTGCCAGGTGGCCAGCAGCGCCTGCCCCTGCTCCGGCATGTCCAGGGCGCGGGGCAGGGCGACCGGCGCGCTGACGCGGCTGCCGCGCCACGAGCCGAGGCTGGACAGCTCGCGCCGGGCGGCCTTGGCGTCCGGCAGGCCCAGGTGCACGTCCATCCGGTCGGCCAGGTTGCCGATCACGGACAGGTCCGACTGCAAACCGGGCACCTTCAGCGGCGCCTCGAACGAGCGGCCCCTGCCTTCCCAGTTGACGAACGTGCCGCCCTTCTCCTGCACCGCGGCGACGGGCAGGACCACGTCGGCGCGGTCGGTGACGGCGCTGGCGCGGATCTCCAGGCTGACGATGAACGGCGTGTGCTCCAGAGCTTCGAGCGCCGCCGCCGGGTCCGGCAGGTCGTAGGGGTCGACGCCGGCGACGACCAGCGCGTCCAGCTCGCCGTCGCGGGCGGCGGCCAGGATGCCGGAGGTGTCGCGGCCGAGCGTGGCGGGCAGCGAGGCCACGTTCCACGCCCTGGCGACCTCGGCCCTGGCGCTCTCGTCGTCCACGGGGCGGCCGATCGGCAGCAGGTTGGGCAGCGCGCCGGCCTCGACGGCGCCGCGCTCACCGGCCCGGCGCGGGATCCAGGCGATCCTGGCGTCGGAGGCGGCGGCGAGGCGGACGACCGCGGACAGCGCGCCCGGCACGGTGGCCAGCCGCTCGCCGGCCAGCACGATCGTGCCCGCGGCCAGCGTGCCGACCAGGTCGCCGATCGCGTCGGCCTCGGCGCCGGGGGCGGTGCGGACGAGCGTGCCGCCCATCTTCACCAGGCCGGGCGAGGCGAACGGCGCGATCGAGGTGACCTTGAGGCCCTTCTTCCGCCACGCCTTGCGCAGGCGCAGGAAGAGGATCGGCGACTCCTCCTCGGCCTCCAGGCCGACGAGCAGCACGTGCGGGGCGTTCTCGAGGTCGGTGTAGCTGATCTCGATGCCCTTGCCGGCCACCGAGTGGGCCAGGAACTGCGCCTCCTCGGCGGAGTGCGGCCTGGCGCGGAAGTCGATGTCGTTGGTGCCGAGCGCGAGCCTGGCGAACTTGGCGTAGGCGTAGGAGTCCTCGACCGTGACACGGCCGCCGACCAGCACGCCGGCCTTGCCGCGGGCCTTGGCCAGGCCCTCGGCGGCCACCGCCAGCGCCTCCGGCCACGAGGCGGGCACGAGCACGCCCTCCTCGTTGCGGACCAGCGGCTGCTTGAGCCGGTCGGGCTGCTGCGCGTAGGTGAACGCCCAGCGGCCCTTGTCGCAGTTCCACTCCTCGTTCACCTGCGGGTCGTTGCCCGCCAGGCGGCGGGTGACCCGGCCGCGCCGGTGGTCGGTGCGCAGGGCGCAGCCGCCGGCGCAGTGCTCGCACGAGCTCGGCGTGGACACCAGGTCGAACGGCCGGGCCCGGAACCGGTATGCGGCCCCGGTGAGCGCGCCCACCGGGCAGATCTGCACCGTGTTGCCGGAGAAGTAGGAGTTGAACGGCTTGCCCTCGGCCGTACGCACCTGCTCCTTGGCGCCGCGCTCGAAGAACTCGATGAGCGGGTCACCGGCGATCTGGTCGGAGAAGCGGATGCAGCGCGCGCACTGGACGCAGCGCTCGCGGTCGAGCAGGACCTGCGTCGACAGCGGCAGCGGCTTGGGGAAGGTGCGCTTCTGCTCCTGGAAGCGGGACTCGCCCTGGCCGTTGGACATGGCCTGGTTCTGCAGGGGGCACTCGCCGCCCTTGTCGCAGACCGGGCAGTCCAGCGGGTGGTTCATGAGCAGCAGCTCCATGGCCCCGCGCTGCGCCTTCTCGGCGACGGGCGAGGTGAGCTGGGTCTGCACCACCATGCCCTCGGCGACCTCGATCGCGCACGACGGCTGCGGCTTGGGGAAGCCGCGGCCGTTGCCCGCGTCGGGGATGTCGACCAGGCACTGCCGGCAGTTGGCGGCCGGGTCGAGCAGCGGGTGGTCGCAGAACCTGGGGATCTGGATGCCCAGCAGCTCGGCGGCCCTGATGATCAACGTGCCCTTGGGAACACTGACCTGGAACCCGTCGATGGTCAGGGTCACCAGGTTCACTTCTGTCTCTACGACGGTCACTGCTCACCCCAGAGAGTGGACTTCTTCGGGTCGAACGGACAACCGCCGATCTCGAAGTGCTTGAGGTACTCCTCGCGGAAGTACTTCACCGAGGAGTGGATCGGGCTCGTCGCGCCGTCACCCAGCGCGCAGAACGAGCGGCCCAGGATGTTGTCCGCGATGTCGGTGATCGTGGCCAGGTCCTCCTCGGTGCCCTGGCCCTTCTCCAGGCGCTTGAGCACCTGCTTGAGCCAGTACGTGCCCTCGCGGCAGGGCGTGCACTTGCCGCAGGACTCGTGGGCGTAGAACTCGGTCCAGCGCAGCACCGTGCGGACCACGCAGGTGGTCTCGTCGAAGATCTGCAGCGCGCGGGTGCCGAGCATGGAGCCCTTGGCGCCGACCGCCTCGAAGTCGAGCGGCACGTCGAGGTGCTCGTCGGTGAAGATCGGCGTGGAGGAGCCGCCCGGGGTCCAGAACTTGATCTGGTGCCCCTCGCGGATGCCGCCGGCCATGTCGAGCAGCTCTCGCAGCGTGATGCCGAGCGGGGCCTCGTACTGGCCGGGCCTGGTGACGTGGCCGCTGAGGGAGAAGATGCCGAAGCCCTTGGACTTCTCGGTGCCCATCCCGGCGAACCACTCGGCGCCGTTGGCGATGATCGAGGGAACAGACGCGATCGACTCGACGTTGTTCACGACAGTAGGCGAGGCGTACAGGCCCGCCACGGCCGGGAACGGGGGCTTGAGCCGCGGTTGACCTCTGAAGCCTTCCAGCGAGTCCAGCAGCGCCGTCTCCTCGCCGCAGATGTAG
The DNA here is from genome assembly GCF_014207985.1 of Nonomuraea rubra. Lineage (NCBI taxonomy): Bacteria > Bacillati > Actinomycetota > Actinomycetes > Streptosporangiales > Streptosporangiaceae > Nonomuraea > Nonomuraea rubra. The sequence continues at coordinate 12,001,811 of NZ_JACHMI010000001.1, forward strand.
GCGCCCGCGCCGCTGTGCACGACGAGCTCCAGGTCGTAGCCGGAGCCGAAGATGTCGGTGCCGAGGTAACCCTTCTCGTACGCCTCCCGCACGGCCGCGTGCAGCCGCCGGATGACGTGCAGCACCTCGCCGCGCACGTAGATGAAGGCGTGGTTGGCCCGGATCGCGTACGAGGTGATGATGATGCCCTCGACCAGCGCGTGCGGGTTGGCCATCATGAGCGGGATGTCCTTGCAGGTGCCCGGCTCCGACTCGTCGGCGTTGACGACGAGGTAGTGCGGCTTGCCGTCGCCCTGCGGGATGAAGCCCCACTTCATGCCGGTGGGGAAGCCCGCGCCGCCGCGGCCGCGCAGGCCCGAGTCCTTGACGGCCTGGATGACCGCGTCGGGGTCCATGCCCAGGGCCTTCTTCGCCGCCTCGTACTCGCCGTAGGAGTCGAGGGTGAAGGAGTTGGGCTGGTCCCAGTTCGCGGTCAGGACCGGTGTCAAAGTGGTGCTCATGCCTCCGGTGCCTTCCATCCCTTGGCCTTGGCGACCTTCAGGCCCTCCAGCGAGGCGCCGGCGGCCGACGGGCCCTCGCCCGCGAGCTCGTCGGGCAGGCCGGAGAGCACGCGCGAGGCCTGCTTGAACGTGCACAGCTTCTTGGGGCCGCGCGTGGGCGCCACGTCCTTGCCGTCACGCAGGTCGTCGACGAGCTGCTTGGCCGACTCGGGCGTCTGGTTGTCGAAGAACTCCCAGTTGACCATCATGACCGGCGCGAAGTCGCAGGCCGCGTTGCACTCCAGGCGCTCCAGCGAGATCTTGCCGTCGGCGGTCGCCTCTTCGTGACCGACGCCGACGTGCTCGGAGAGCTCCTCCCAGATCTGGTCGCCGCCCATGACCGCGCACAGCGCGTTGATGCACACGCCGACGTGGTACTCGCCGGCGGGCTTGCGCTTGTACATGGTGTAGAAGGTGGCCACGCCCGTGACCTCGGCCTTGCTGAGGCCGAGCATCTCCGCGCAGAACTCCTGGCCGTCGTCCGAGACGTAACCGTCCTCGGACTGCACGAGGTGGAGCAGCGGCAGCAGGGCGGACCGCGTCTTCGGGTAACGCCCGATGATCTCCTTGGCGTCCCGCTCCAGACGCTCACGGATCTCCGGTGAATAAGTCACCGGTCCACACCTCCCATGACGGGGTCGATAGAAGCCACCGCGGCGATCACGTCGGCGACCTGGCCGCCCTCCGCCATCGCGGGGAAGCTCTGCAGGTTGCAGAAGGACGGCTCGCGGAAGTGCACGCGGTACGGCCTCGTGCCGCCGTCGCTGACCACGTGGGCGCCGAGCTCGCCCTTGGGCGACTCGATGCTGGCGTACGCCTGCCCGGCCGGCACCCTGAAGCCCTCGGTCACCAGCTTGAAGTGGTGGATGAGGGCCTCCATGGAGGTGCCCATGATGTGCGCGATGTGGTCAGGCGAGTTGCCGAACCCGTCGGGGCCGAGCGCGAGCTGCGCGGGCCAGCCGATCTTCTTGTCCTCGATCATGACCGGGTCGCCCTTGAGCGGACCGGCGATGCGGTCCAGCGCCTGCTCGATGATCTTGAGGGATTCCTCCATCTCCCTCATGCGGACGAGGTAGCGCGAGTACACGTCACAGCCGCGCTCGGTGGGGACGTCGAACTCGTAGGTCTCGTAACCGCAGTAGGGCTGCGACTTGCGCAGGTCCCACGGCAGGCCGGCGGCGCGCAGGATGGGCCCGGTGACGCCGAGCGCCATGCAGCCGGTCAGGTCGAGGTAGGCCACGTCCCTGGTGCGGCGCACGTAGACGGGGTTCTCGTCGAGGAGCTTGCGGATGTCCTTGATCCGCTTGGGCATCTCCTTGAGGAACTCGCCGACCTTGTCCACCGCGCCGGCGGGCAGGTCCACGCTCACGCCGCCGGGGCGGATGTAGGCGTGGTTCATGCGCAGGCCGGTGATGTACTCGAACAGGTCCATGATCATTTCACGATCGCGGTACCCGAACAGGAACGGCGTGGTCGCGCCCAGCTCCATGCCGAACGTGCCCATCGCCACCAGGTGCGAGGCGATGCGGTTGAGCTCCATCATCATCACGCGGATGGCCTGCGCCCGCTCGGGCACGCGGTCGGTGATGCCGAGCAGCTTCTCCACACCGAGGCAGTACGCCGTCTCGTTGAAGATCGGCGAGAGGTAGTCCATGCGGGTCACGAACGTGGTCCCCTGGGTCCACGTCCGGTACTCCATGTTCTTCTCGATGCCGGTGTGCAGGTAGCCGATGACGCCGCGCGCCTCGGTGACCGTCTCGCCGTCGAGCGTCAGCACCAGCCGGAGCACGCCGTGCGTGGACGGGTGCTGCGGGCCCATGTTGACGACCAGGCGCTCCTCCTCGGAGTCGCGCACGCCGGTGACGACCTGGTCCCAGTCAGCGCCGTTGACCGAATAGACCTTGCCCTCGGTCGCCTCGTCATAAGCGGTGCTCATGAGTAGCTCCTTCTCTGGTCAGGCGCGGGGATGGTGGCGCCGCGGTACTCGACCGGGATGCCGCCGAGCGGGTAGTCCTTCCGCTGCGGGTGGCCGTCCCAGTCGTCCGGCATCATGATCCGGGTGAGCGCGGGGTGACCGTCGAAGATGATCCCGAAGAAGTCGTACGTCTCGCGCTCGTGCCAGTCGTGACCAGGGTAAACGCTGACCGTCGATGGGATGTGCGGGTCGGAGTCCGGCGCGCTCGCCTCGACGCGCACGCGCCGGTTGTGGGTGATCGACACCAGGTGGATGACCGCGTGCAGCTCCTCGCCGGCCAGGTGCGGGTAGTGCACGCCGGACACGCCGGTCGACAGTTCGAACCGCAGGGCCGGGTCGTCGCGCAGCTTCTGGCAGACCTCCACCAGGCGCTCACGCCTGACGTGCAGGGTCAGCTCGCCGCGGTCGACGACCACGCGCTCGATCGCGTCGTCCATCGCCAGGGTGTCGACGAGCTCGTCGAAGTAGCTCCCGTACGGGCGCGGCGTCGAGATCTGCGGCGCCCTGCGCACGACGAGGCCGCCGTAACCGGAGGTGTCACCGCTGTCCTGGGCGCCGAACATGCCGTGCCGCGCGATGGGCGCCTCGGGCACCGCGGGGACCGCGGCCTCCGGCGTCTCGCCGCCCTCGGGGCTGCCGGGCAGGTTGTCGGGCGAGGTCACTTCGCGGCCCCCTGGTCGATCAGCGGCAGCGTGCGCAGCGCCTGCAGCTCGAGCTCCTCGATCTGCTTGGCCCGGTGCGCGCCGAACTTCATGTTCTGGATCTTGTCGTGCAGCTTCACGATCGCGTCGATCAGCATCTCGGGCCGCGGCGGGCAGCCCGGCAGGTAGATGTCGACGGGGACGACGTGGTCGACGCCCTGCACGATGGCGTAGTTGTTGAACATGCCGCCGCTGGAGGCGCACACGCCCATGGAGATGACCCACTTCGGCTCGGCCATCTGGTCGTAGATCTGGCGCAGCACGGGCGCCATCTTCTGCGACACCCGCCCGGCCACGATCATGAGGTCGGCCTGCCGGGGAGACGCCGAAGCGCGCTCCATACCGAAGCGCGCCAGGTCGTAGTGGGGGCCACCGGTGGCCATCAGCTCGATGGCGCAACACGCGAGACCGAACGTCGCCGGCCACACGGAGTTCTTCCGCGCCCACCCCGCGGCCGCTTCGACCGTGCTGAGGATGAACCCGCTGGGGAGTTTTTCTTCAAGTCCCATTTTCAGTCCCAGTCCAGACCCTTGCGGCGCCACACGTACGCGTAGGCGACGAGCACGGTGACGATGAACAGCAGCATCTCGACGAGCGCGAACAGGCCAAGGCCCGAGGAGAGCACGCGGCCGAGGTCGTCCGTCTGCGGAGCGAACGAGACGGCCCACGGGTAAAGGAAGATGATCTCGATGTCGAAGACGATGAAGAGCATCGCCGTGATCATGTATTTGAGCGGGAACCGTCCACCACCGACAGGCTGGGGCGTGGGCTCGATGCCGCATTCGTAGGCGTCGAGCTTGGCGCGGTTCCAGCGCTTGGGACCGGTGAAGGGAGCGATGGCGACCGAGAAGATCGCGAAGCCCCCCGCGAGAACGGCGAGCACCAGGATGGGCACGTAAAGGTCCATCGCTACGCCTCCTCTGGAGTCGCCGCGCGCGCGGGCGCGCAGCCGGATCTGTTGATTGCGGGATTCATGCTGATGGCGCGACCTTTGAGAGTGCGTTGATGATCATGTCGGACGCATCGCCTCGCCGGTCGGTGAGATTACCAAGGAGTTTGAGCGCGAAGCGCATCAGCCTCGGGTGAGGGAGCCCGTGCCTGGTGCCGAAGCTCATCACACCCGGCTTCCCAATCGCCTCGACGAACAACCTCCCGAGCGTGAAATATCCGCCGTAGGCGTCCTTCAGCGTCTGAGGATAGGTCCGCAGGATCCGCTCGCGTTGCGCGGGGGTGGTGTCCCTGAGGGCCTTGGCGATGACCTCGGCGGCGATCTCCCCGGTCTCCATGGCGTAGGCGATGCCCTCGCCGTTGAACGGGTTGATCGAACCGCCGGAGTCTCCGACGAGCAGGAGGCCGCGGGTGTAGTGGGGCTGCCTGTTGAAGGCCATCGGGAGCGCGGCGCCGCGGATCGGGCCCGTCATGTTCTCCTCGGTGAAGCCCCACTCCTGCGGCATCGACCGGCACCAGCGGCGCAGCAGGTCGCGGTAGTCGATGTTGCCGAACTGTGAGCTGGTGTTGAGCAGGCCGAGGCCCACGTTGGAGGTGCCGTCGCCGACGCCGAACACCCAGCCGTAGCCGGGCAGCAGCGTGTCGCCGTCCCACAGCTCCAGCCAGGTCTCCAGGTAGTCGTCGTCGTGGCGCGGGCTCTCGAAGTACGTCCGCACGGCCACGCCCATCGGGCGGTCCTCCCGCTTGTGCAGGCCCATGCCCAGGGCCAGGCGGGTGCTGTTGCCGTCGGCCGCCACGACCAGGCGGCTGCGGAACTCGCGGCCGTCCTTGGTGGTCACGCCCACGATGTGGCCGCTGCGGTCGTCGAGCACGGGGCCGGTGACGGTGACGCCCTCCATGAGGCGCACGCCGTTCTTGACCGCGTTGGCGGCGACGATCTGGTCGAAGTCCTGGCGGGTGCGGACGAGCCCGAAGTCGGGGAACCGCTCCAACTGCGGCCAGTCGAGCTCGAAGCGCAGGCCGCCGCCGACGACGCGCAGGCCCTTGTTCCTGATCCAGCCGGGTGCGTCGATGTCGACGCCCATGTTCTGCAACTGCTTGACCGCACGGGGGGTCAGGCCGTCGCCGCAGACCTTCTCGCGCGGGAACCTGGTCTTCTCCAGGAGGAGCACGTCGAGCCCGGCCTGTGCGAGGTAAAAGGCGGTTGCGGAACCGGCGGGACCGGCGCCGACGACGATGACGTCCGCGTCATCAGTGTTCATGGTCGCGCCCGCTTCGCCACTCGTTGGCTTCGCTCTCTCGCGGCGAGCTCCTGCGCTCGAGGTATGGCTGTTGGCACGGTCACTGGACTGTCCTGTCCCTACACGCTCGAAGGCCGTGGGGTGTCGCGCCTTCGTTCCTTTGTGAACCCCTTCACAAACTTACCGGCCCGCAGTCTACTGCTTTTCCTGTACATAGTGGCAGTCGGGGTGCGGTTCTGTGATCCATGAGGACGGCGTGTCGCCTGAGGCCGCGCAGTCATGATCGTCACGCTAGCAGCAGCCCCCTGGACGATCAGAGCCCGCCCGGTGAGGCGATGCCGTCTCGAGACGCTTCCTCGCCGGGCTGCGGTCGCGCCCGAGCGAAAATCGATGATTTCCTCTGCGGAAATGGAATGCGGGCCGGCTGGAAATGAGGTTTTCGCCGCGCGGCGATTAAGCGGGCTTGAACCCCCGGTGCATGGCGACGATCCCCATCGTGAGATTGCGCCAGGCCACGCGTTCCCACCCGGCCTCCTGGATGGTGCGGGCCAGCGTCGGCTGGTCGGGCCAGTCCCTGATCGACTCGGCCAGGTACTCGTAGGAGTCGTCGTTGGACCCGAACACCTTGGCCACCTGCGGCAGCAGCCGCATCAGGTACTCGCGGTAGACCAGGTCGAACGGCCCGAACGTCACGTGCGAGAACTCCAGGATCACCAGGCGCCCACCCGGCTTCGTCACCCGCAGCATCTCCCGCAGCGCCTGGGAGGTGTCGTGCACGTTGCGCAGCGCCACCGAGATCGTCACCGCGTCGAACACCTCGTCGGCGAACGGCAGCCGCATCGCGTCACCCGCGATGAACGGCACGCCGGGCCCCGACAGCGAGTTGCCGCCGTGCCGCCGCACCCCCGTGCCGAGCATGCCGAGCGAGAAGTCGGAGGCGATCGCCCGCGCGCCCAGCGTGGTGAAGGAGTCGGTGGACGTGCCCGTGCCCGCCCCCAGGTCGAGCACGAGCTCCCCGGGCCCCGCGTCCACGGCGGCGGCCACCGCCTTGCGCCAGAGCCGCACCTGGCCGAGGGAGATCACGTCATTGACCAGGTCGTAGCGCCGGGCGGTGCGATCGAACATCGCGGCGACCTCGTCCGGCTGTTTGTCCAACTGAGCGCGCGTCATGCCTCACACCTTATTGGGGCCCGCCTGCGGGTACGCGGTCATGCCCATCCGGGACAATCAACGGAAAGTAGCAGCATGACTACCGAACGTCTGCTAGATATTGGCGAATGCTTGCCCGTGTCGCCCTTGCGGCGATCATCGCCTCGGCCCCCGTCCCGCACTCGCGCGTCGTGTCGGCCGACCCGATCGACAGCACCCCCCACGTGCTCGACGGCATCGTCAACGCCATCGTCGTCGTCGGCCGCACGGTCGTCGTCGGCGGATCGTTCAGCGAAGTGAGCGACGCCTCCCGCACCACGGTCCACCCGCGCGACAACCTGTTCGCGTACGACCTGGTGACCGGACGCGTCCTGCCCGGGTTCGCGCCGAGCATGGCCGGCCCCGTCTACGGCCTGGCGGCCGGCGACGGCGGCACCGTCTACGTCGGCGGGGAGTTCCACGGCGTCGACAACCGCAGGGCGCGCGGCCTGGCCAGGCTCAAGCTGGCCGACGGCGCCCTGGTTCCCGGCTTCCAGCCGCGCATCGGCGGCGGCATGGTGACCGCGCTGGCCAGGCAGGGTCCCGACCTCTACGTCGGCGGCGACTTCACCAGCCCGCGCCCGGCGCTGGCCAGGCTGGACGCCACCACCGGCACGCCCGACGCGGGCTTCGACATCGAGCCTGGCGCACCGCTGACCTCGCGGGTGAAGATCTACGCGCTGGCGGTCTCCGGCCGCAGGCTCGCGGTGGACGGCACGTTCACCACGCTCGACGGCCATTCCCGCCCGCAGCTCGGGCTGATCGACATCGGCGGGGCGGCCGCCAGGGTGGCGCCGTGGCGCACCGAGGCGTACGCGCGCAGGTGCAGCAGCTCGTTCCCCTCCTACGTACGCGGCCTCGACTTCTCCCCCGACGGCCGCTACTTCGCGGTCGTCACCACCGGCGGCCCCAAGGGCGGCATGTGCGACACGACCGCCCGCTTCGAGACCTACGCCAAGGGCTCCGCCATCCGCCCCACCTGGGTGAACAGCACCGGAGGCGACTCGCTCTACGCGGTCGCGGTGACCGGCGCGGCGGTGTACGTGGGCGGCCACCAGCGCTGGCTGGACAACCCGAAGGGCCGCGACTCCGCGGGGCCGGGGGCGGTGTCACGGCCGGGCATCGGTGCCATTCATCCGAGCACCGGAAAGGCCCTCAGTTGGAATCCCACGCGGGAGCGCGGCATCGGCGTGAAGGCGTTTTACGCGCACGCCAGTGGACTACTTGTCGGTAGTGACACAACGAGACTCGGACGGGAGTACCATGCCCGGATTGGCATGTTCCCCCTGCCCTAGTCGTTGTGCGGCTTCGGCCGGTCGATCCTGTCGCTGAGACGCGCACTCATGGTGTCGCGCTGCTTGGACAGCAAGACGTAGCTCGCTATGCCACTGATCACAAATGAGATGACGATCAGCCAGAACGGGTTTTGCAGTCCTAGCAGCCAGAGGACACCCAGGGTCACGACGAACAGGCCGATCCGCGACGCGGTGTAAACGAGAACGGGACGCACGGGTTCGAGGTTACTCGGACCTGCGTAGCGGTCGCTCTTCGCATCGGACGCGAGCACTGCTACTGTTCCCAGTTAGGGAGTTTCGTAAAGAAACACCCACGAGAGCCCCAAAGAGGCTCTATCATATAACAATCGGGCAGTCAGCTGATAACAACCCGTGATCTTTGTAGAAAACCACGGATAAATCAGGCTTCGCTCGACACACTGGTTACCTGTCCGCCCGCTGGCAGGAAGCGGGATGCGAGGGGGAGAGATTGGTGGAGAGTAGCAGCGAGCGTCTGCTGACCCCAGGAGAGGTTGCCGCCCTCTTCCGGGTAGACCCAAAGACGGTTACGCGCTGGGCTGCGGCAGGCCGCATCAGCAGTATCCGCACCCCCGGAGGGCACCGGCGCTTCCGCGAGTCGGAAGTCCACGCCCTTCTCCGAGGCGAGGACGTTCTCACGGCCGACAGGCCAGCAGGTGAGTCCCCGCGCGTCTGACGTTCCGTCTAGTCGGTGATCCTGCACGGCGGGCCGCCTGAACAGCGGTCCTTCCCGCCAGGATCACCGCTGGCGGAACCCACTGTTCGCGTGCCCTCCCGGCCACACTTCCGTACGGGAACGGCATGGGGCGGCGCCAACCGCCGACCGTGGCTGGCGCCTGTCCGTTAGTCCGGCGCCTCGACTGGCCCCGCGGCACTCCCCCTGCTGCCACCAGGTCAGGCGTCCTCCTGCCTCGCCTTGAAGGCCAGGAACTCCCGCTCCAGGTCGTCGTTCTCCTCTTCCCAGCGCCGGCGGCGCAGCTCCGCCTCCTCCTCGGTCAGCGACTCCGGCAGCCACTGCTCGTAGTCGGGGTCACCCGGCTGGACCTCGACGTAGGCGTTGCCGATCAGACGGCCGTCCTGGCTGGTCAGGCTCTGCGGTACGCGCAAGGTCCCGTCCGCGAGCCGGATGACGTACATGGCCGATCACCTAGATTCCGTAGCGCCGGTTGAAGAAGAGCATGATGTCGAGCGCCATCCGCGTGTCGCCGCCGAGCATGTCCACCAGGGCCGGGCGCTGGCGCGAGGCGATGGCGGCGAAGGCGTCGGCGAAGAACTCCTTGCGGCCCAGCCCGCCCCCCTGGCGGTGGAACGTCGAGGCCAGCAGCGGGGCGGCCGAGTCGTACAGGCGCACGAACTCCGGCGAGTCCGACACCCAGTCGCCGTACGCCGCGTCGATGTCGTCGATGGCGTGGCCCACCTCGTGCATCATCACGTCGGGGGTGGGCGAGGGGCGGTCGCCCACGACGATCTTGCGGTCGCCGTACGCGCCGGCGCAGATGTCCCAGGTCGCCCGGCTCGACGGGAGCGGGGCGCCGCGCAGGTAGCCCATGTCGTCGAGGTCGGGGACGCCGCCCGGGCCGACGTAGATGCCCTCCAGGCCCGAGGCGAGCAGCTCCTTCAGCCGCTCGGGCAGCCTGGCCAGGCTCTCCACCGCCCTGATGACGTCCGCCGGCGGCGGGCCCTGCCTGGCGTCCCACTGCCGGTGCAGGATCGACTCCAGCCGTCCGCAGTGGCGCAGGCCGTCGCCCAGCGAGGGCGCGTCCGGCCGGTGGGGGCGGGCCCTGAGCGGCTCGTCGACGAGCTCGAAGTCGTCCCAGGTGTAGCGGGGGCGGTCGACCACGACGGCGGCGGGCAGGCGCTCACCGCGCTCGCGCACCGCGAACGCATCCCACCCCGCCCCGGGGCCGCGCTCGCGCCCGGTGAAACCGTCCCAGCCGCGCTCGCGGGCGTCCCGGCCTGTTCCGGGGCCGCGGTCGCGCGGTGCCGCGCCCGGGAAGCGGGTGTCCTGGCGGCCGTCGAGCGGCCAGCTCGGGCTTTCCGGTCCGTCACCACCGGGCCACATCATCGTGTCCCGCGCGCCGGACGGCCTGCCCCGCTCGCCGGGCCGCGCCGCCTTGTGGGGCTGATCGCCACGGTTCTCGCGGCCGTCGGACCAGAACGAGCGGTCGGCGTCGGGGTGCGCCTCGCCACGGCGAGAGAAGAGGTACGAGCCGCGCCGCCACCAACGGCCACGCCGATGCCGTCCTCTGTCGTTGGGTCCCCTGTCGGAAGAAAAGGCCATCGCACCCCTCAACGCCACGTGGAGCCCCATGGACACCGACGCACCGGCTTCCACCGTACGACGCCGATCTTCCGCTAGTCACCCGAAATGGGACATCAGGCAGCACGATCACGCCGAAACATGGCTTACAGTTCGGGACATGGCAGGTGTTCTGATCGGCCTGGCGCTGCTGGCCTTCTGGCTCTTCTCACTGTTCGACGTGGTCACCACCCCAGAAGACGAGGTACGGAACGTACCAAAGCCTCTCTGGATCATCATCGTCGTGGTCATCCCGCTGCTCGGCGGCGTGGTGTGGATGGCGCGCGGCCGCCCGCGCGCGCCGCGGGCCGCCTGGCCCGTCCCCCCGGGCCCGGGCGCGCCGAAGGGACCGGACGACGACCCCGACTTCCTGCGTGACCTCGACCGGCGGATGCGCGGCGACGACGTCGCCTGAGCCCTCCTAGTCCACGTCGGCGTAGCTGTGCAGGCCGTCGATGAAGATGTTGACCCCGATCAGGTTGAACAGGAGGCAACCGAACGCCACGAGCTGCACGATGGTCGCGGCCTTCCCCCGCCAGCCCGCCGTCACCTTCGCGTGCAGGTAGGCCGCGTAGGCCACCCACGTGATGAACGACCACACCTCCTTGGGGTCCCAGCCCCAGTAGCGGCCCCAGGCCCTGTCGGCCCAGAGCGCGCCCGCGATCACGGCGAACGTCCACAGCGGGAAGGCGAACACGATCGCCCGGTGCGCCACCTTCTCCAGGTCGGCGCGGGACGGCAGCCGCGACTCCCCTTCGCGCCGCACCAGGTAGAGCACTCCGGCGACGCCGGCCAGCGTCAGCAGCCCGCTGGCGACGATCGCCGCGCTGACGTGGATGGCGATCCAGTACGAGTTCAGCGCGGGCACCACGGGACCGGCGGCCGTGTAGAACACCTTGACGGCCAGCCCGAGCCCGAGCGCCGCCGCGACCATGACGAACCCGCCCAGGAAGCGCACGTTGTGCCGGAGCTGGGTGCCGAGGAACGCGGTCACGGCGGCGAAGCAGATCGCGACCACGAACTCGTACATGTTGCCCCACGGCCACCGGTCCACGGCCAGACCGCGCGTGACGATCGCCCCGAGGTTGGCGGCCCAGCCCACCCAGGCGAGCACGAGCGCGACCACGCCGGCCTTCGCGCTCCAGCCCGGCGCCTGGGCGGCGGCGGGCGCTCCCGGCGCCTCACCGTCAACGGTGCCGGCGTCTCCACCGGACGGCGTCCCGGCGGTCCCGGCGAGGTCGGCAGGGTCGGCGGCCTCGCCGGACACCGCCGCGCCGACCGCGACCGGCTGCTTGACCTCGGCGGGCCGCGCCACCTGCGCCCTGCCCTGCCGGGTCCGGCCGAAGGCGAGGTCGATCGCGAAGAACACCATGGCGACGACGTAGAGCAGGACGGCTGCGACGACGAAAAGGTCGCTCAGCTCGGCGAGTTGCTCAGCGGACATCCTTGTCTCCTGCTGATAGAACCTTGACGATGTCGGCGAACTCCTCGGCGAAGCCCGCCGCGGAGCCCTCGGTACGGGTCAGGCCGCCCACCTCGGCCCTGCCCTCGGAGACGCGTACGAAGACCCGCCGGCGGCGGATCATGAGCGAGAGCGCGATGGCGACGACGGCCGTGGCGGCGGCCACCAGGGCGGGGAAGCGCCCCGGGTCGTAGGAGGTCTGGAGCGTGATCCACTCCTTGACCCCGGTGAACTCCAGCTTGCCCAGCCCGTCGGGCAGGTCCATCGACTGCCCCACGGCCAGCGGCTTGGGCGCGCTGGACCCCATGACCAGCGGCTTGAGCTTCTTCAGCACCTCGGGCTCGGCCAGCTCGTAGACCGACTGCGGCTTGCCCGAGCGCACGCCCAGGTCGCCGGAGAACGCGCCGAGGATCTTCACCTCGGGGTTGAGCTCGCCGGGGAAGGCCGAGGCGTGGTCGCCGTTGGTCAGCGGCACGCTGGTCGGCAGGAACTGCAGCAGGAACCCGAGCTGCGACGGCTGCGCGTCGGGCACCTTGACGACGCAGCCCGAGGTCATCGTGGCCTTCTGCTCGATCAGGCAGGGCACGGGCCCCTCGAAGGCCACCTGCCCCTTCCCGTCGGTGACCTTGAACACGGGCGCGTAGCCGTTGCCGATCAGGTACATCTGCGTGCCGTCGACCTCGAGCGGCTCGTTGACCTTGAGCTCGTAGTCGCGGGCGGGCGCGGCGGGCGTGTCGCTGACCTTGAGGTGGGCCGAGTAGTCGAGCGCCTGGCCGCGCTTGTCGCCGGCGACCTGGTAGGCCACCTTGAACTCCGACAGCGTGAACGAGAACGGCTGCAGCGACTCGGCCGAGACCTGGTTGCCGGGCATGAACCGGTCGTAGGCGGCCACGGTGTTGGCGAACCCGTCGCCCTCCACGACCAGGACGTTCCCCCGGTAGCCGAACAGGGCGCCGGCGCCGATGGCCACCAGCACGCCGAGCAGGGCGATGTGGAAGAACAGGTTGCCGATCTCGCGCAGGTACCCCTTCTCGGCCGACACCCAGCCGTCGCCGGTCACGACGCGGAAGCGCAGCTTGCGCAGCTTCCGGGCGGCCTGCTGGACGTCCAGGTCGCTGTCGAACGAGGCCGCGTGGGGCAGGCGGGAGAGGTTCTTCGGGGCCGCGGGCGGCTTGCGGCGCAGCTCGCGCACGAAGGTCGCGGTACGCGGGATGATGCAGCCGATCAGCGAGGTGAACAGCAGCAGGTAGACGGCCGCGAACCAGGTCGAGCTGAACACCTCGAAGAGCTGAAGGCGGTCGTACCACTCGGCCAGCACCGGGCTCTGCTCGTAGATCTGGGCGACCTTGTCGGGCTCGACGCTGCGCTGCGGCACCAGCGAGCCGGGCACCGAGCCCAGCGCCAGCAGGAACAGCAGGATGAGCGCCGTCTTCATCGAGGTGAGCGTGCGCCACGCCCAGCGCAGCCAGGCCACCGGGCCGAACCCGGCCTGCTTGGGCGCCTGCTCCTTCTCCAGCTCCTGGACGCTCATCAGATCACCGGCTCGAACGCGCCGATCAGCCCCTGCATGGCGGCGATCATCTCTCCCCAGAGCCCGGTCACCAGCAGCACGCCGACGGCCACCATCATGCCGCCGCCGATCCTGGTGATCAGGCGTGAGTGCTTGCGGATGGCCCGGAACGTGCGCAGGGCCCTGCTGTAGGCCAGTGCCGCGCCCACGAAGGGCAGGCCGAGGCCCAGGGCGTACGCGACGGCCAGGAGCGCTCCCCGGCCCGCGCTGCCCTCGTTGAGCCCCAGCGTCAGCACCACGGCGAGCGTGGGCCCGATGCACGGTGTCCAGCCCAGCCCGAACACCACCCCGAGCAGCGGCGCGCCCGCCAGCCCTGCGGCCGGCAGGCGGTGGATGCGCACGTCGCGCATCAGCCCGGGCAGCACGCCCAGGAAGGCGAGCCCGAGCACGATGGTGAGCACGCCGAGCACCCGGGTGATGACGTCGGCGTTGCCCAGCAGGACCGAGCCGAGACCGCCGAACAGCGCCCCGCTGAGCACGAACACCAGCGCGAACCCGGCCACGAACAGCGACGCCCCGAGCACCAGCCGCCCCCGTCTGGGGTCGGCGCTCATCCCGGTGACGTACGACAGGTAGCCCGGCACCAGCGGCAGCACGCACGGCGACAGGAACGACACCACCCCGGCCAGCACCGCGATCGGCACGGCCAGCAGCAGCGAGCCCGACGCGACGACGTCACTCATCGCGCACCTTGGTCACCGTGTTCATCAGGTCGGTGTACTTGACGGCGCCGAGCGCCCTGGCGGCGATTCTGCCCTGCTTGTCGATGATCAGCGTGGACGGGATGGCCGCGGGCGGCACCGTGCCCTGGAAGGCCAGCGCGACCTTGCCCGGCTGGTCGAAGATGTGCGGGTATCCGGTCTGCTCGGTGCGCTCGAACGCCTTGGCGTCGGCCTGGCGGTCCTTGAAGTCGACGCCGAGGAACTCCACGCCGCTGCCCTTGGTCTTGGCCGCGACCTCCTTGAGCACCGGCGCCTCCGCCCGGCACGGGCCGCACCAGGAGGCCCAGAAGTTGAGCACCACGACCTTGCCCTTGTGCGCGGCCAGCGAGGCGGTGGCGCCGTCGAGGGTCGGCCCTTCGACCGCGGGCGCGGGCTTGCGCTCGGCGGCCTCGAAGACCTGCATCTTCCCGTCGCCCGCGACGAACCGGGTGTCGCCCGCCTGCGGCTGACCGCCCTGGTTGCCGGCGCAGCCCGCGGTGACCACGGCCAGCGCGGCCAGGAGGAGAACGGAGGGGAGGGACTTGGCGCGCACGGAGGAAGATCTCCTTGTACTACAACCGGTAGAGCTTGCAACTCTACCGGGGCGACCGCACGCTCCGGACATCAGGCCCCGGGGAGCGAGGGCCCCGTCTCCAGTGATCCGGCGGGTTCGCTGTAGCCGATGCTGATCAGGCGGTCGCCGTCGAAGGTGAACGTGGTCAGGCTGGCCAGCGCGCACTGCCGGCGGCGCGGATCGTGCCAGAGCCTGCGGCCCTCGGCGGCGCACCTGATGGCCCAGATGGGGAGCTGGTGGCTGACGAGCACCGTCTCGTGCCCGCGCGCCGCCGCCCTGGCCTCGTCGATCATCGACTTCATGCGGCTGACGATCGCGGGGTACGACTCGCCCCAGGACGGGCGCAGCGGGTTGTAGAAGTAGCGGTAGTTGCGCCAGTCGCGCAGCAGGCCCATGCCCTTGCCGATGCGGCCCTCCAGGAGGTTGCCCGCCTCGATCAGGCGGGTGTCCTGGGTGATCTCCAGGCCGAGCTTGTCGGCGAGCGGGGCCGCCGTCTCCAGGGCGCGTTCGAGCGGAGAGCTGAACAGCTTGACGATGTCGCGGCCGCCGACGGCCTTGGCGACCGTCTCGGCCATGAGCTGACCTGTCTCGGACAGGTGGTAGCCGGGCAGCCTGCCGTACAGGATGCCTCCGGGATTGTGCACCTCACCGTGGCGCAGCAGGTGGACGACGGTGGTTTCAGCCATGGTGGGCACAGCCTATCCGCTCGATCGGACCGTGCGGCTCAGGCCCCCGGCCGGTGTCAGTTCACCGCCCAGGCGTTCTCCTGCTTCCTGCTCGACTCGGCCAGCGCCTCCACCATGGCTCTGATGGCCGGGCGGCGGGCCGCGTCGGTGCGCCACACCGCGTAGATGCGCCGCGACTGGCGCGGGAGCAGCGGGACGAGCCGCACGCCGGGGGGCACGCAGTCGCGGCCCAGCCGCGGCACGATCGCGCAGCCCAGACCTGCCGCCACCAGGGCGAGCTGGGTCGGGTACTCGTCGGCCATGCACGCGATCACCGGCTCCAGCGAGGCGCTGCGCAGCGTGAACACCAGCCAGTCGTGGCAGACGGTGCCGGGCGAGCCGCTGATCCACTGCTCGCCCCGCAGGGTGGCCAGCTCGATCTCCCGCGCGTCCGCCAGGGGGTGGCCCTCGGGCACGGCCACGTCGGCGACGTCGTCGAGCAGAGTGGCCTTGGACAGGCCCTCGGGGATGGCCATGGGGCGGTTCAGCCAGTCCTGGATCACGCCCAGGTCCAGCTCGCCCCTGGCGACCTCGCGGACGACCCGCTCGGGCTCGCGCTCGTTGAGCTGCACCCACAGGTCGGGGTGGCGCTGCTTGAGCGAGACCAGCGCGCCGGGCATGAGGCCGCGGACGGCGGTGGGGAAGGCGGCCACGTTGAGCCGGCCGACGACCGCGCCGCGCAGCGCCTCGAAGTCGGCCTCGGCGGTCTCGACCAGGGCGAGGATGCGCTCGGCGTGCTCGGCCAGCAGCCCGGCCGCGTCCGTCAGGCGCACGCCGCGGCCGTTGCGCTCCATCAGGCGGGCGCCGGTCTCGCGCTCCAGCTTGGCGATCTGCTGCGAGACGGCCGATGGCGTGACCATGAGCGCGTCGGCCGCCGCGCCGACCGAGCCGTACACGTGGACTGCGTGAAGGGCTTTGAGCCGGTTCAGGTCCAACATGTAAGCCAGCCTAAACGGTTTAGCGTAGAAAGTCTCGCTTGTCGTTGAATGTGTAGCAGACGAAAATAGTTGCATGAGAATCCTGAAGACGAAGAAGCAGCAGACCAGCTCCGTGTCGTACCTCAAGGTCCTCGCCGAGCAGGCTCGCGAGCAGCGCATCCGCTACCAGAAGCCCGCTCGCTGAGCCTGAGTCGGTGAGTCAGTGGACGGCGGCGGCCGCCTTCGCGGCGGCCGGCAGCGCCTCCGCGATCCGGGAGATGGCCTCGTCGTCGTGCGAGGCCGACAGGAACCAGGCCTCGTAGGCCGACGGCGGCAGGTAGACCCCCTGGTCGAGCATGGCGTGGAAGAACGCGGTGAACGCCGCGGTGTCCTGCGTCTTGGCCTCGGCGAAGTTCGTCACCTCGGCGTCCGTGAAGAAGATCGAGAACAGGCTGCCCGCCCGCTGCAGCCGGTGCGGCACCCCCGCCTTGGCCAGCGCCTCCGAGGCCAGATCGCCCACCTTGAGCGCCGCCGCGTCCACCCGCGCGTACGCCTCCGCGTCCAGCGCCCGGAGCGTGGCCAGCCCGGCCGCGCAGGCCAGCGGGTTGCCGGAGAGCGTGCCCGCCTGGTAGACGGGCCCCTCGGGGGCGAGGTCGGCCATGACGTCGGCCCGGCCGCCGAACGCCGCCGCCGGCAGGCCGCCGCCCATCACCTTGCCGAACGTCATCAGGTCGGCGTCCACGGGGTCGAGGCCGTACCAGCCCGCCGCGGAGACGCGGAAGCCCGTCAGCACCTCGTCCACGATGAGCAGCGCGCCGTTGGCGGTGCACAGCTCGCGCAGGCGCGCGTTGAAGCCGTCGCGCGGCGGGACGATCCCCATGTTCGCGGGGCACGCCTCCGTGATCACGCACGCGATGTCCGCGGCGGCGAACGCCTCCTCGACGGCCGCCAGGTCGTTGTACGGCAGCACGATCGTGTCGGCCGCCGACGCCCCCGTCACCCCGGGCGTGTCGGGCAGCCCGAACGTCGCCACCCCTGACCCGGCCGAGGCCAGCAGCGCGTCCACGTGCCCGTGGTAGCAGCCCGCGAACTTGATCACCTTGGACCGCCCGGTGAACCCCCTGGCCAGCCGCACCGCGCTCATCGTCGCCTCGGTGCCCGAGCTGACCAGCCGCACCTTCTCCACCGGCGCCACCCGCGCCACGAGCTCCTCGGCCAGCTCCACCTCGCCCTGCGTGGCGGTGCCGTAGGAGAACCCGCCCGCGATGGCGCCCTGCACCGCCTCGACGACGGCGGGGTGCCGGTGGCCGAGGATCATCGGCCCCCAGGAGCAGACGAGGTCGACGTAGCGGTTGCCGTCGACGTCGGTGATGTAGGGCCCCTGCCCCGAGGCCATGAAGCGCGGCGTGCCGCCCACCGCGCCGAACGCTCGCACCGGGGAGTTCACGCCCCCGGGCACGATGTCCTTGGCTCGGGCGAACAGGTCTTCGGACTTCTGTGTACGGCTCACCGGGCTAGGTTATCCGGCCGGGTCGCCCCCTCCGCGGTCAGTCGGCCAGCCACTCCAGGACCCGCAGCGGATCCGGGAGCGGCCTGCCGTCCGGCGGCCGCAGCCAGGCCACGGGCTGGCCGCTGGGCAGCACCGAGGGAGGAGCCAGCACGTAGCTGTCGCGGCAGTGCCAGCGCAGCCCCGGCGTGTCGTCGATGGTGGCCGGGTCGCAGTCGAGGTGGCACGACCACCACTCGTCCTCGTCCTCCGGGTTGCCCCTGGTGGCCACGTAGAACAAGACCCGGTCGCCGTTGGCGGCGACCGGGCCTGGGTGGGCGTCGGCGGCGTCGATCCGGGTCAGGGCCGACAGGCCGACGGCGAGCGGTACGTCGAAGACGTCGAACACGCGCCCCGTGGGCAGAATCACATTGGCGTCAGGCTCTGCCTGCCACCAGCGCGTGAGCAGGGCGGGGTCGGTGGTGGCCTGCATGTGCCAGGCGGGCGAGAGCGGATGGGCGCCGGGGTCGGGACAGCCGACCCGGTCGCAGGAACAGGCGCGCGGCCCGTGACGCAGCGGATAGGCGCCCGGCACGACGGGCCACCCCAGGGCGGCGTACTCGAGCACGGTCGAGATGCGTGTCGGCCGTGCCTGTTTCTGGGCCCGCTTTTTGGTACGCCGAGCCAGTGGTACCCCCACCATGGTGTCTCCCGTTCGACTCACAGCGCCTGAGGAGGCCCCGACCCCGGGCGGAACGACGGCCGCGTTGAGCGGCCTGCCGCAGGCACCTACGCACACGCGGGACACACCAGCACTTGTCATTCAACTCTAACCCACGGGCCCCACGAGTCGGCGGGAAACCCCTTGGTTAGAGCCGTCGTGCCACTTCTGTAGCCCAATATGTCAAGATCAGGTCCGCGCCCGCCCGCTTGATCGCGACCAGCGACTCCATGATCATCCGTTCCCTGTCCACCCAGCCGTTGGCCGCGGCGGCCTCGATCATCGCGTACTCGCCGCTGACCTGGTAGGCGGCCACCGGCACGTCCACCTCGGCGCGGAAGGCGGCGATGACGTCGAGGTAGGCCAGCGCGGGCTTGACCATGACCGCGTCGGCCCCCTCCGCCAGGTCCAGGCGGACCTCGCGCAGCGCCTCCTCCAGCGGGCCCGCCGGGTCCTGCTGGTGGGTGCTGCGGTCGCCGAACTGCGGCGCGCACTCGGCGGCGTCGCGGAACGGGCCGTAGAAGGCGGAGGCGTACTTGGCGGAGTAGGCCAGGATCGGCAGGTTGCCGTGCCCGGCGGCGTCGAGTGCCGCGCGGATCGCGCCCACCTGGCCGTCCATCATGCCGCTCGGCGCCACCATCTGCGACCCGGCCTCGGCCTGGGCCACCGCGATGGAGGCGTAGCGCTCCAGCGTCAGGTCGTTGTCCACGTCGCCGGACGGGGTCAGGATCCCGCAGTGCCCGTTGTCGGTGAACTCGTCCAGGCACGTGTCGGCCATGACCACGATGGAGTCGCCCACCTCGGCCACCACGTCGCGCAGGGCCACCTGGAGCACCCCGTCGGGGTCGTCGGCGGCCGAGCCGCGCGCGTCCTTCACCGCCGGGATGCCGAACAGGATGATGCCGCCCACGCCCGCCTCGGCGGCCTCGTGGGCGGCCTTGCGCAGCGAGTCGCGGGTGTGCTGGACGACGCCCGGCATCGAGGCCACCGGCTGCGGCTCGGTGATGCCCTCCTTGGCGAACATCGGCAGGATCAGGTCGGCGGCGTGCAGCCTGGTGCCCGCCACCATCCGGCGCAGCGCGGGGTTGCGCCGCAGCCGCCTGGGCCGGGAGACGGGGTACTGCGCGCTCATCTGCTTCTCCTCATCTGGCTCTCCTCCTGGCGCCCCGGCGGTTCTGCGAGGGCCGGCGCGGGATGTCGCCCGCGACCAGGGCGGCCTGGCGCTGCTTGGCTCCGAACTCGGCCACCGCGGCGGCCAGGGCGGAGGCTGACGGCTTGTCGGCCATGACGTCCACCCGGAGCCCGAACTCCTCGGCCGTCTTGGCCGTCTGCGGCCCGATGACCGCGATCACGGTGACGTTGTGCGGCTTGCCGGCGATGCCCACGAGGTTGCGCACCGTGGACGAGGACGTGAAGAGCACGGCGTCGAAGCCGCCGCCCTTGATGGCCTCGCGGATGGGCGCGGGCGGCGGGGCGGCCCGCACGGTGCGGTACGCGGTGACGTCGTCGCACTCCCAGCCCAGCTCGGTGAGCCCGGCCACGAGCGTGTCGGTGGAGATGTCGGCCCGCGGCAGCAGCACCCGGTTGATCGGGTCGAGCATCGAGTCGTACGGCGGCCACTCGGCCACCAGCCCCTCGGACGACTGCTCGCCGGAGGGCAGCAGGTCGGGCTTGACGCCGAACTCGACCAGGGCCCGCGAGGTGGCGTCGCCGACGGCGGCCACCTTGAGCCCGGCGAAGGCACGGGCGTCGAGGCCGTACTCCTCGAACTTCTCGCGTACCGCCTTGACCGCGTTCGCGCTGGTGAAGGCCACCCACTCGTAGCGGCCGGTGACCAGACCCTTGATCGCGCGGTCCATCTGCTGCGGCGTGCGGGGCGGCTCGACCGAGATGGTCGGCACCTCCTCGGGCACCGCGCCGTAGGCGACGAGCTGCTCGGACAGGGAGCGCGACTGCTCCTTCGTCCTGGGCACCAGCACCCGCCAGCCGAACAGCGGCTTGGTCTCGAACCACGACAGCTTGTCGCGCTGCCCCACGGCCTCGCCGACCACGATCAGCGCGGGCTCGGTGAACCCGGCGTGCTTGAGGTCGGCCTGGAGCCGGCCGAGCGAGGACACGACGGTGTACTGCTCGGTGGTGGTGCCGCCGCTGCTGACCGCGACGGGCGTGGTGTCGGGCTTGCCGCCGGCGATCAGCGCCTTGCCGATGGCCACGGCGTCGCCGATGCCGTTGTAGACGACCAGCGTGCCGCGGCAGGCGGCGTGCGCGGCCCAGTCCTGCTCCTGGGCGGCGTCGACGATGCGGAACTCGGGCACCGCCGTCGCCGGCGGGATGCCCGCGTAGGTGAGGACGGCGGTCGCGGGCGGCACGCCGGGCACGATCTCGAAGTCCACCTCCGCGGCGGTGCAGGCCGCGGCCTCCTCGGTGATCGAGGAGAACAGCATGGGGTCGCCCTCGACCAGGCGGACCACGAGCTGCCCCCGTGCGGCGCGCCGCACGAAGTCGCCGCCGGAGAGCTCGGCGACCTCGACGCCTTCACGGCAGTGGCGCAGCAGCGGGGTTTGCGTTTCGACGTCGAGCACGACCGCGTCGGCCTTGGCGAGCAGTTCGGCGGCGCGGAGCGTCAGCAGGTTGGGGTCGCCGGGACCCGCGCCCACGAACGCGACGAAACCGGAGGTTGGACTATCGGAGCTCAATGGGAATGCTCCCCCATCAATCTGTCGGCACCTTCGGCGATCATCTCGGCCGCTAGGAGGCGGCCCAGGTTCGCAGCCTCCGAAGGAGAGCCGGCGGCGGACTTGCGGACCGTTTCGCGGCCGTCGATGGAGACGACCACAGCGGTCAGGTTCAGAGTGTGCCCGTCATCGGCCGCGAACGCACCCACCGGAGCGGCGCACCCGGCCTCCAGGGCGGCCAGCAGGGCACGCTCGGCGGTCACCGCGGAGCGGGTCCGCCGGTCGTCGAGCACGCGCAGGAACTCGATCACGTCGGGGCGGTCGGCGCGGCACTCCACGGCCAGCGCGCCCTGGCCAGGCGCGGGCAGCAGCTCCTCGACCTCGAAGATCTGCGCGATCTCCGCGTCGCGGCCGAGCCGGTGCAGGCCGGCGGAGGCGAGCACGACCGCGTCGAGCTCGCCGGAGTGGACCTTGCCGATGCGCGTGTCGGCGTTGCCGCGGATCGCGACGTACTCGAGGTCGGGGCGGAGCGCGCTGAGCATGGCGACGCGGCGCGGCGAGCCGGTGCCGACCCTGGCCCCGGGGGCCAGGTCGGCGAACTTGTGCGTGCCCACCAGCGCGTCGCGGTGGTCGTGGCGGGCCGGGAGCGCGGCCAGCGTGAAGCGCGGGTCCTGCTTGGTCGGCAGGTCCTTCAGCGAGTGGACGGCGAAGTCGATCTCGTTCTCGACGAGCTTGTCACGCAGCGCGCTGACGAACACGCCGGTCCCGCCGAGCTGCGCCAGGTGCGCCTTGGTGACGTCGCCGAACGTGGTCACGCCGACGAGCTCGACCGCCCGCCCGGTGCGCTCGACGTAGGCGTCGGCCACCATCCGGGACTGCGTGGTCGCCAGGAGGCTGCGGCGGGTTCCGAGCCGCAACGCGCCGGACCGCGACGTCACAGCTCCACCTCCCTCACGGCCTCGGGCACCTTCGGATCCAGATTGAACAACTCACGCAGGGCTTCCGCATAATGATCGCCCCCTGGGCAGGTGGCGAGCTGCTTGACACGCACAGTCGGCTCGTGAAGCAGCTTGTCGACGACCCGCTGGACGGTCATGGCGACCTCGTCCCTGGCCCGCTCGTCGAGGTCGGGCACCCGCATGAGCAGGCGGCCCAGCTCGGACTCGACCACGCCGGCCGCCTTGCTGCGCAGCGCCACCACGGTCGGGGTGACCTTGGCGGCCCGCTCGGCGTCGAGGTAGGCGCGCAGCTCCTCGGCGACGAGGGCGCGTACGGACCGCACCGCGTCGCCCTCGTGCGAGCCGATGCCGGACTCCTGGATCGTCTCCAGGTCGACCAGCGTGACGCCGGGCACGGCGCGTACGGCGGGGTCGATGTCGTGCGGCAGCGCCAGGTCGAGCAGGAACGCGGGCCCGGCGAGCATGTCGGGCGTGACGATGTGGCGGCCCGCGCCGGTGCAGGTGATGACGATGTCGGCGGCGGCCAGCTCCTCGCCCACGGCGGAGAACGCGACCGCGCGCCCGCCGACGGACTCGGCCAGCCTGGCGCCCCGCTCGTACGTGCGGTTGGCCACGACGATGTCGCTCACCCCGGCGCGCGCCAGCGTGGCGGCGGCCAGCGAGCTCATCGAGCCCGCGCCGATCACCAGGGCGCGCCGCCCTTCCAGCTCGCCCGCCAGCGCGAGACCGGCGGTGACGAGGGAGGCGCCGTGCTTGTCGATGCCGGTGTCGGTCTGGGCCCGCTTGCCGACGCGCAGCGCCTGCTGGACCAGCTCGTTGAGGGTGGCGCCGACGGTGCCCTGGCGCTGCGCCAGCTTGAGCGCCTGGCGGACCTGGCCGAGGATCTGGCCCTCGCCGACCACCATCGAGTCGAGCCCGCACACCACGGAGAACAGGTGCTCGACCGCCCGCTCCTCGTAGTGCACGTAGAAGTGCGGCGTCAGCTCCTCGACCGGGACGCCCGTGTGCACGCCCAGGAGGTCGCTGATGGCGGTGACGGCGGCGTGGAAGCGGTCGACCGTGACGTAGACCTCGACCCGGTTGCAGGTCGAGACCACCATGGCCTCCGCGACGCAGGGATCCTGCTGCACGTCGTGCAGCAGCTTGACGAGCGCGTCACCCGTCAGCGAGACCCGCTCCAGCAGAGCCACCGGCGCGGTGCGGTGGCTCAGTCCGATAGCCAGAACACTCATTGACTGTCCACCGCCATGAGTGGCCCCCCAGCCTTGCGTTGCTCGTGGAACGCGAGAATCTGCAGTTCTATGGATAGATCGACCTTACGGACATCGACGCTGTCGGGCACGGTGAGCACGACGGGGGCGAAGTTCAGGATGCTGGTGACGCCCACGGCGACCACGCGATCGCACACTTCCTGCGCCGCTGCCGCCGGTGTCGCCAGAACCACGATCGAAACTCCCCGCCGTTTGATCACGGCTTCCAGCTCGTCGATGTGCTCCACATTCAATCCCGCGATGGTGTCGCCCACGACTTCGGGGTCGGCGTCCACGAGCGCCGCGACCCGGAAGCCCCTGGAGACGAAGCCACCGTAGTTGGCCAGCGCGCGGCCGAGGTTACCGACTCCGACGATCGCGACCGCCCAGTCTTGCGTCAGGCCGAGCTCGCGGGAGATCTGGTAGACGAGGTACTCAACGTCATAGCCTACGCCGCGCGTGCCGTACGAGCCGAGATGTGACAGATCCTTGCGCAACTTGGCGGAATTGACCCCGGCGGCGACGGCCAGGTCTTCCGAGCTGACGGTCGCGATGCCCCGCTCGGCCATCCCGTGCAGCGCCCGGAGGTACAGCGGAAGCCTGGCGACCGTCGCCTCGGGTATACCGCGGTCACGGGGCTGGGACGGGCTCTTCACGTGCCGGTGCTCCAGGGTAGGGGCGGCTTGGGGACCGCGTGAACGGAATCGAACCGTCTTTCAGGTTAATCCCTTTGTGAACCGATGCACAAAGTCGGCGGGGTACGGTTGCCGTATGCATCGCATCACCTTGCTCGGCAAGCCCGGCTGTCACTTGTGTGACGACGCGCGCGAGGTCATCGCCCGGGTCGCGGGCGAGCTCGGCGTGCCGTGGGAGGAGATCAGCATCGACTCGTCCGAGGAGTTGCGGGAGAAGTACTGGGAGATGATCCCGGTCACGCTGATCGACGGCGTGCAGCACGACTTCTGGCGGGTGGACGAGGCCAGGCTGAGGGCCGCGCTCAGTACGTGACCATGGGGAGCGGCACGACCTTGGCGGCGTTCACGTCGAGCTCGATGACGTTCGTGGCCAGCACCATCGCCTGCCGCTCGTTGACGAACCGCTCCACGTGCGGCTGCCGCTGGTGGTCGCGGTAGGCGACCTCGTCGCGGTAGAGCTCGTAGACGATGCGCTGCAGCGGGGCCGACTTCACGGCGTGGCAGGCGTACACGAGCGTGTCGGGCTCGCCGCGGCGCACGGCCTCGACGGTGGCCTCGGCCAGCCGGTCGAACGCCTCCCCCGCGCCGTCCACGATCGTGAAGACGGTGAGCAGGCCGTAGATGTGCGGTGACGGCCTGCCCGGGCCTGGCTGCTGCTGGGCGGGCGAGAACAGGTCGGCGCCCGGGTAGACCACTCCGGTCGCCGGGGCGGGGGGAGCCGTCGGCGGGCTCATGGGTGGCGCGCCGTTCATGATGTAGCCGGTCGAGGGGCCGTCGTCGAGCGGCGCGGACATGCGGGCCGCGTAGTCGACCTCCCGCTGCCGGTAGCCCTCGTCGCCCGCCCGGTACTCGGCCACCAGGTCGCCCAGCCCCGACGAGCGGCGCGGCGGCCCGGGCTGCGGGTCCGCGGCCGGCACCGGCTCCGGCATGCCCCGGTGGCCGCCCTGCTGCGGCACCTCGTCGCGGAACATCGGGCGGTCGCCGGGAGTCATCCGGTGCTCCTCCAGCACCATGGGACGCTCCTCGCGGCGCTGAGAGCGCTCCTCACGGCGCGGGGCGCGCTCCTCGCGGTCGTCGTCGAAATCGTCCTCGTCGTCGTCCTCGTACGGCGCCAGCGGCCGCAGCACGGTGTACCAGACCGCGGCAGCGGCCACGGCCAGCAGCGCCGTGGTGAACAGCCCCGGCACGGGGAACCGCATGGCGCCCACGAGCGCCAGCCCCGACGGGACGATGACCACGGTCGCGTGCAGGTTGTCGGTGTCGTACTCGTCGCCGTTGCGCCACTTGAGCCCGGCCACCACCAGCATCGCCAGCATGACGAGCACGGCGACCGCGTGCGCGCCGATCAGCAGGTAGGCGGGCGGGACGTTCCAGTGCGTCGAGGCGGTGGGCAGGGACGCGCCCATCTCCTCGGTCTTCAGCGGGTCCCAGACCATGATCACGGTGGAGACGAAGGTCAGCGCGATGCCGAACAGCCACGCCAGGAACCTCGGCGGCGCCTTCTCCGACAGCAGCTGCACCAGGCCGATGGCCAGCCACAGGGGCGCGATGAGCGATCCCGTGACCTGGTAGATCCGGAACGTGACGCCGCCGAAGCCGGCGAGATAGCCGAAGCCGATCACGCCCAGTGACAGGCACAGGCCCACGACTGCAACGGTCCAGGCGATCAACCACCCCTCGGGCTCGTCGCGCAGTCGTTGGATCAGGGCACCGGCCGCGACGGCGGCCAGGAGCGCACCGGCAAAAGCGATGACAGCAACGAGGATCTCCATGGTGACTCCAATGCTGCCGGACGATGCCTCCCAGCCGGTAGCCGAAGAGGGAACGGGTCGGTCCACCACGGTATCCGCCGATTACGCCTAGTCATGCATGACTTCCGTGGATTGTGGATTTTCCGGTTGATTTCTAGAGTGTTCGAGCACGCCGCACCCCTTACCCCTAGGGATACCGGATGCCTGACTCGTCGCCGTTCGCCGGGCTGCTGGCGCCAGCGGTCGCTGGACCTGCCCGGACGGGCGAGTTCGCCGTGCGCGAAGACGTCCCTGAAGACACTTCGGGCGACCTCCGTACGCTGGTGATGCATGCCAAGAACGGCTGCACGCAGTCCTTTGGCACGCTCTACGACCGTTACGTGGACCTGGTCTACCGCTACATCTACTTCCGGGTGGGCTCCCACCCGCTGGCGGAGGACCTCACCAGCGAGACCTTCCTGCGGGCGCTGCGCAGGATCGGCGACTTCACCTGGCAGGGCCGCGACTTCGGGGCCTGGCTCGTGACCATCGCGAGAAACCTGGTGACCGACCACTTCAAGTCAGGGCGCTACCGGTTGGAGATCCCGACTGGAGAGGTCATCGACGTTCCGCTCGACGGCTCGCACATCCCCGAGAACGCCGTGGTCACGGCCATCATCAACGACCGGGTGCTGCGTGCCGTACGAGACCTCAATCCCGAACAACAGGAATGCGTCGTCCTGCGCTTCCTGCACGGCCTCTCGCTCGCGGAAACCGCGCTGATCATGGGGAAGAAGAGTGGAGCGATCAAAGCGCTGCAGTTCCGTGCCGTACGGGCGCTGGCCAGGGCGCTCAAGCACGACCTGGCGTAACCTCCACCCTCCGCTCCTCGTTAGGCAGGTGTCATGGCCGCGTCGGTCAGGGAGCCGTCATGAGTAGCGGGCGCAGGCGGCGCGAACGCGTGCTGGAGCAGCTCACCGAGCTGCGGGAGCTGCCTCTCGGCGGCGCTCCGGGGGTCGCGTTCAAGGAGCGGCTGCGCGCCGAGCTGATGTCCGGCGCCCCGGAGCCCGAGCCGGAGCCGGCCGCGTCACCGGGTCGCCGGCGCCGGCCGCGGCGCAGGCCGCTGCTGTCGCAGCTCGCCGCAGTAGGGCTGTCGGGGGCGCTCATGGTGTCCTCGTTCGCGACCTACCAGGCCGTGCCGGGCGACTCGCTGTACCCGCTCAAGCGCGCCGCCGAGACCACGCTGGTGCACCTCAGCTCCGACGACGCCGAACGCGGCGAGCGCGAGCTGGACTCGGCCAAGACCCGTGCCAGGGAGGTCGCCAGCCTGCTCGGCTCCTCCGCCGACGGCCCGCTGGTCAAGAAGACGCTCAAGGACATGGAGGAGTCCACGCGGGCGGGCATCAGCAGGCTCGAACGGGCCGAGCCCCGCTCACCGAAGATCAAGAAATTCGCGCGGGAGCAGGAGGAGGCCGTCAAGCCCATGCTCCAGGAGCTCGACGAGGACCAGCTCGCCCAGGCCGAGGGCTACCTCGACTACATCGAGGGTCTGGTCGCCCCTGAGTAGGTAAGTAAGCTGAAGCCCATGTGGCGGCTTATGCGACGACAACAGCAACCGCAGCCCGAGGTCGCCGGCGAGGTCGCGGCACAGGCGGCGGTCACCGTCGCGCCCGCCGAGCCGGACCTGGAGTCCGCGGCCTTCTTCGACGTGGACAACACGATGATGCGCGGCGCGTCGATCTACCACTTCGCCAGGGGGCTGGCCACCCGCGGCCTGTTCACCACGTCCGACCTGTTCAAGTTCGCGGTGGGGCAGGCGGTGTTCCGGCTGCGCGGCAACGAGAACCCCGAGCACATCGCGGTGGCCAGGGAGACGGCGCTGGCGTTCGTCGCCGGGGCCAAGGTCGACGACGTCGTACGCCTCGGCGAGGAGATCTACGACGAGGTCATGGCCGACCGCATCTGGGGCGGCACCCGCGCGCTCGCCCAGCACCACCTCGACGCCGGCCAGCGGGTCTGGCTGGTCACCGCCACCCCCATCGAGCTGGCCAGGGTGATCGCGCAGCGGCTCGGCCTGACCGGCGCGCTCGGCACGGTCGCCGAGACCAGCAACGGCGTCTACACCGGGCGGCTGGTCGGCGACCTGCTCCACGGGCCCGCCAAGGCCGAGGCGGTGCGCGCGCTGGCCCGCAGGGAGGGCCTCGACCTGACCCGCTGCGCCGCCTACAGCGACTCGGCCAACGACCTGCCGATGTTGTCGCTGGTCGGCAAGGCGGTGGCGATCAACCCCGACAGCGAGCTGCGCGAGCACGCCAGGAAGCACGACTGGGAGATCAAGGACTTCCGCACCGGGCGCAAGGCGACGCTGACGGCCCTGCCGATCGCGGCCGGCGTGGGCGCCGTGGCCGGGGGCGTGGCGGCGGGAATCGCCCTGCGCCGCCACTACCGCCGCTGACGGCCCCTGACCGCCGCCGACCGCCACTACCGCCGCTGACCCGCCCTTACTCCAGCGAGCCGAACAGCTCGCCGGCCTCCGGCTGCTTCCACTGGATGCGGTTGGGGTCACCCTGGTAAGGCTCCCAGGGCACCGACACGACGGTCACCTTGACCTCCTGGAGCTGCCGGCCCAGCTCGAACATCGCCTCCAGGCTCAGGTCCGTCCGCACGCCCCGGCGTACCTCGCCGAGGAGGTCCTTGAGCTTGCCCGGGTCGGCGACCACCTGCCGCTGCACCTTCCTCAGCATCGCCAGCACCAGCGTCTGCTGCCGCTTGATCCGCGAGATGTCGGAGCCGTCGCCGTAGCGGCGCAGGCGTGCGTAGCCCAGGGCCTGCTCGCCGTTGAGCACGCTCTCGCCCGCGGGCAGCTTCAGCTTCGCGGCCGGGTCGTCCACAGGCTGTGGAAGCTTGACCGTCACGCCGCCGATGGCGTCCACCATGTTCTTGAACCCGGTGAAGTCCACGTCGACCGTGTGGTGCAGCCGCAGCCCGGTCAGGCTCTCCAGCGTCGTCCTGAGGCAGGCCGCGCCGCCCCTGGCGTAGGCCGAGTTGATCAGGTCGACCCTGGCGGGCTCCTGGCCGCAGCGCGGGATCCGTACCATCGAGTCGCGCGAGATGCTGACCGCGGTGGCCCTGCCCCGGTCCGCGGGGACGTGCACGATCATGATGGTGTCGGACCGCTGGCCCACGTCCCGCCTGGCCGACTCGGGGCCGTACTTCTCGTTGCCCGCGCCCTCGCGCGTGTCCGAGCCGATCACCAGCACGTTCCTGGTGCCGCTCATGTCCACCGTGTCCGTCCCGGGCAGCGGTCCCACCGCGTTGTGCCGGAAGGCGACGAACGTCAGGGGCGCCGCGACGGCGGCGGCGGCCGTGGCGACGGCGACGAGCCCGGCCGTCCACCATCCCGACCACCTGCGCCGGGGCCGGGCGCGCAGGAACCGCTCGCGCTGGCGGGCGAGCGTGGGAGGTGGCTGGTGTTCCAGCTCGGCCCCGAGGTCCCGGAGCAGCTTCAGGTCGTCCATCGTCACTCCTCCTCCATCGGGTTGGCGTCGCCGAGCGCGGCACGTACCTTCCGCCTGCCCCTGTTGAGGCGGGAGCGCACGGTTCCCACGGGGATGCCGAGCGCCCGCGCGGCCTCCTCGTACGTCAGATCGCCCCAGGCGATCAGCAGCAGCACGTCGCGGTCCTTGGCGGGCAGCGCGGCCAGGGCGCCGGCCAGCTCGGCCCGCACGGCCTGGGCGGTCACCCCGGCCGCCACCCGGTCGGCCGGGGACTCCACCTCGGGGTCCACAGGGGCACGCAGCAGGGCCCGGTAGCGGGCCGCCTCGCTGCGGTGATGGCGGGAGACGAGCTTGGTGAGAATGCCGAAGAGCCACGGCCTGGCGTCCGGGTACGCCAGGTCGTAGCTCTTCCTGCGGGAGAACGCGACCAGGAACGTCTCACCGACGAGGTCCTCGGCGGGCTCGGGGCCGAGGCGCCTGGAGACGTACCGGTAGAGCATGGCGGAGTAGCGGTCGAAGAGCTCGGCGAAGGCCTCGGGGTCCGTCCACGAGGCCCGTACGAGGTCCGCGTCCGCACCCCTGACGGCGGGTTGCGTGATCATCTCCGCCCTTCTGTGGGGGATCGGTCACGGATGTCTTGCCACAACCCGCCGATCGGGTTCAGATCTCCTTCAGCTGGCCCCCGTCGATCACGAACTCCGCGCCCGTGGTGCTGCCCGATCGGGGCGAGGCGAGCAGGGCGACCGCGTCGGCGATCTCCTGCGGGTGCACCAGCCTGCCGGTGGCCAGCCCCATCATCGTAGGAGCCACCTCGCTGATCACGCTGTCCCTGTCGGCGCCGACCATGCCCCCGAAGACCTCGGCCGCGCCGCCCTCCTTCGTCCACCAGTCCGTCAGCACCGCCCCGGGCGTGACCGTGTTGACCCTGATGCCCTGCGGGGCGTACTCGGCGGACAGGGACTTGCTCAGCGCCCGCACGGCCGACTTGGCGGCGCTGTAGTCCACGTTCACGGCACCCGCCTGCCTGCCCATCGTGGAGGAGACGTTGACGATCGACCCGCCACCCCGCTCCAGCAGGTACGGCACAGCGACGCGAATCATGCGCACGGCCGAGAACAGGTTGAACTCGAACATCGCCGCCCAGTCCGCGTCGTCAGGCGCCATGAACCCGGCCCGCGGCAGCGTCGCCCCGGGCGGCGGCCCGCCGGCGTTGTTGACCAGGATGTCCACCCCGCCGAACTCCTCCACCGCCCGCGCGACGACCCGCGCCGGCGCGGCGGGGTCCATGAGGTCCACCGCGACGTGCGTCACCTTGGCGTCGGCCAGGGCCTCGGCGGGCGTGCGGGAGGCGGCGACCACGTGGGCGCCCTCCTCGGCCAGGGTGCGGGCGACGGCCAGGCCGATGCCCTTGGACGCGCCGGTGACGACGGCGACGCGGCCGGAAAGCTGCAGATCCATGGGGTTTCCCTTCGGTGTTCCGTGAAATCCGTGCCAAGAACACCGGCGGGACCGGGGCGGTTGCACCCGAGGGTCACAGAAATGGCGGGAAGGCGTGCCCCCTGCGCAGCCGCAGCTCGTTGAGCAGCTGCTGGATGACCTCGCGTACGTGGTCGGTGAGGTTGAAGACGAGCATGGGGTCGTCGGCGGCGGACGGCTCGTACTCGTCGGTGCGGATAGGCTCGCCGAACTCGATCATCCACTTGGACGGCAGCGGCACCAGCCCGAGCGGCCCCAGCAGCGGGAAGAACGGGGTGATCGGCAGGTAGGGCAGCCCCAGCATCCTGGCCAGGGTCTTCAGATCGCCGATCTTGGGATAGATCTCCTCGGCCCCCACGATCGCGGT
Organism: Nonomuraea rubra; assembly: GCF_014207985.1. NCBI lineage: Bacteria > Bacillati > Actinomycetota > Actinomycetes > Streptosporangiales > Streptosporangiaceae > Nonomuraea > Nonomuraea rubra. The sequence goes on from NZ_JACHMI010000001.1 coordinate 12,032,820, forward strand.
GGGCACGATGGGCACCCCGGCGCGGATGGCCGAGGCCACGAAGCCGCCGCGGCCGAAGCGCTGCAGCTTGTAGCGCTCGGCGAACGGCTTGCCGACGCCCTTGAAGCCCTCGGGGAACACCCCGACCAGCTCGCCCTTGCGCAGCAACCGGTCGGCGTCCTCGCGGCAGGCCAGCGTGTGGCCGGTCTTGCGGGCCAGGTGGCTGAGCACCGGGAGCTGGTAGACCAGGTCGGCGCCGAGCAGCCGCAGCGGCCTGCCGGCCTCGTCGTGCAGCGCCACCTGCAGCATCAGCGCGTCCAGCGGCAGCGTGCCGGAGTGGTTGGCGACGACCAGCGCGCCGCTGTCGTCGGGGATGTTCTTCAGCTCCAGCGTCTCCACCCTGAACCAGTGGGTGTAGAGCGGCCTGATGAGCTCGAGCACCACCTTGTCGGTCAGCTCGGCGTCGTAGCCGAACTCGTCGACCTCGTAGTCGCCGGTGACCCGCCTGCGCAGGAAGGCCAGCAGCTTGGCCAGCCGTTCGGCCAGCTCGTCGGCGGAGGGCCGTTCGAAGGACTGCTGTTCGAAGGACGGGGCCTCGCTGATGGGGATCACGCGCGCCTCGTCCCCGTGGGGGACGCTCACCCGCACACCTCCGGGTCGTGCTCGGGGACGCTCACGCGCGCACACCTCCGAGCGGCCGCAGGCCGCGAGAGCGCAGGAAGTCGTCGAAGGCCGCGCCGGTGGTGAACTTGGGCTTCCAGCCCAGCTCGGCCTCCAGCCGGGCGATGTCGACCGCGCGGCCGTGGCACATCAGGCGGACCTGCTCGGGCGAGTACTCGACCAGCCCGACTCTGCGCACGGCGCCGCCCAGCGCCTTGAACGCGGGCGAGAACAGCGGCAGCTTCGGCCGCCCCGCCCGCCTGGCGCACTGGGACAGGAGCAGCACGCCCGCCCCGGCCACGTTGAACGTGCCGGGGTGATCCTCGGTCGCCATCCGGCGCAGCACCTCGACCGCGTCGTCCTCGTGGACGAACTGCAGCCGCGGGTCGAAGCCGAACACGGTCGGCAGCACCGGCTGGGTGAAGTAACGAGTCAGCGGCGAGTCAACGCCGGGACCCATGAAGTTGGCGAAGCGCAGCAGCGAGACGACCACGTCGGGGCGGCGCCGGGCGAAACCCCGCACGTAACCCTCGACCTCGGCCGCGTCTTTGGCGTATCCGTGGATGGGGCCGTCGTGCGGCTCCAGATCCTCGGTGAACACCGCCGGATCCCGGGGCGACGAGCCGTAGACGGCGGTGGTGGAGCGCACCACCACACGTCGCACGGTCGCCGACCGCTGGCAGGCACCGAGCAACTGCATGGTGCCGATGACGTTGTGCTCCTTCATGGCCGCCCTGCCGCCGCTTCGCGACGGAGCGCTGACCAGGCTCATGTGCACAACGGTGTCGATGTCCGCGGCCGCGATCACCTGAGCGATGTCGGGGCTGCGCAGATCGACCCGGACGAACTCCGTCCGGCCGAGAGAGATGCCGCCGTCTCGCGTCAGCGAGGGGGGCGGCACGGTGTCCACTCCTATGACACGGCTGATGTCCGGGGCCGCCGCCAGAGCACTCGCCACCCGGGCGCCGATGTGGCGCGAGACCCCGGTGACAAGCACGGTGTGGGTCATCAGCGCCTCGCAGCTGCGTCGATTACTTCTTGTTGCGCCGCTGGATGCGCGTCTTCTTGAGCAGCTTGCGGTGCTTCTTCTTAGCCATCCGCTTGCGGCGCTTCTTGATCACAGAGCCCACGGGACCCCCAGGTACTGATAGCACGTCTGAACCGGAGTGCGAGCGCACACCGGCTCACAGACTACCGGCGATCCACGGTAGATCGCCCCTCGGGGGGTGAGAGCCCGGCCGCACCAGCGGCGGCCGGGCCTCTCCCGCGAGAGCATTCACGACACGCCTCGGCGTGTCGCTACGTCAACCTGCCTCGATGTAGGCCTCCCGCAGATAGTCGTGTACCGCCTGCTCAGGCACCCTGAACGATCGGCCGACTCTGATGGCCGGCAGCTCGCCCGAGTGAACGAGCCGGTACACCGTCATCTTGGACACCCTCATGACCGTCGCCACTTCTGCGACGGTCAGGAACTTCACCTCGCTGAGAGGTCTTTCGCCTGCACCCATCGGACGCCTCTTCCGCACGTGTTTCCGGGTTATCCCCACTGGTGCCATTGCTCACGCACGTGTACTGCCGTCAGCGTAAGTCGGGACTCCGGGTGCGCAAACCCCCTAGTTTCTCAACTGCCGGAGCCACCTGTCAGCCGAACCAGCAAAATCGCTGGCCAGCAGCCTGCCCGAGCACCACTTTTGGACGTTGGAACTGTCCAAGTTGCCACACATAAGAGTCGCCGGAGCCCCATCAAAAGTTGGCAAAGGGACAGCGAGCCTCTTGGAATGCAGGCGCGAAAAGACGGTATGCGGATGACCGAATTAGACTCAAAGGGCTCGTGAGACTCCTGTGACCAACCTCTCGGTCAACGGAGCGTAGTAGCGGGGTAGCACGTTGTCATCGAGCGGAACGACCACGTCAAGCTTTCCTTCCGCCTCACCGACGAAGAGCCCGGGGTCGTTGCAGTCGGCGAACGCCACCGTCGGCACACCGGCCTCTCCGGCCGCTCCCGCCCAGCCGTGGTCGGCGATCACGAGGTCGGGGAGGTCGCCGTTCAGCTCCTCCAGCATGTGCCGCATCGGGGCCGCGTCGTGGGTGTGCACCAGCGCGCCGCGGTCGTCGAGCATGGCGATGTCCTGGAGATAACGGATCCTTCTGGGACGACCGAAACCCGACCCGGCGTACGTCCACCCCTCGCCGGGGGACAGCAGCCGCGCGCCCCTGGCGGCGCAGAAGGCGGCCAGCGGCAGGTGGACGGCCAGCAGGCCGGTGGGGTGCCCGGTGGCGAACAGGATGCGCGGCTCCGGCCGCGACAGCACGGCGGCGATGCGCTCGGCCATGGCGTCGATCGCGTCGATCGTCAGGTCGGGGTCGATGGTGTCCTGGCCCCAGCGGTGGCCGGGGTCGGAGACCACGCCCGCGGACTTGGCCATCAGGGCGAGGATGTCGCGGTAGGACCACGGCTGGTCGAACGTCAGGCCCAGCGCGTAGTACGGGTCGCCGTTGGCCAGCGAGCTGTAGTGGTCCAGGTTGTTCTCGCGGGGGGTCGCGACATCGCCGGCTATGCGGCTGTATACCAGGTGATCTCGGAGTTCGTCGCGGCTCAGCACTGGGTTCTTCCTCGTCAGGGCTACGGAGCGAGGCCGTGAGCCTCGGTCAGGGCATCGGATCGAGGCCGTGCAGGGGGAACACCGCGTTTCGGGTCGCCATGACCGCACGGTCAATGGGGTCCGCTGGATCATAACCACCGGACAAGTCACGAAATTCCGGATTTCGGCCGTCTGTCATGGTCAGCGGCGGGACCTCGCCCGTACGCTCCCGTACGAACTGCCGCCAGCCCTGACCCGTCGGCGTGGCCGGATCGACCGGATGCCCCGACAGCTCGGCGATGAGGTGCGTCCACACCCGCGGCACCACCTGCACCAGCTCGTAACCGCCCCCGCCGGTGGCGATCCACCGGCCGCCCGCCGTCTCGTGGGCCAGGCGGTGCAGCGCGGCGTACGCGGCCCGCTGGCCGTCGACGCTGAGCATGAGGTTGGCCAGCGGGTCGAGCGCGTGGCTGTCGCAGCCGTGCTGGGTCACCAGGATCTCGGGCCTGAACTCGTGCAGCAGCGGCGGCACCACCGCGTGGAAGGCCCGCAGCCACCCGGAGTCGCCCGTGCCGGCCGGGAGCGCGACGTTGACGGCCGTGCCCTCGGCCCCGGTCTCCTCGGGGAAGCCCGTGCCGGGGAACAGCGTGCGCGGGCTCTCGTGCAGGCTGATCGTCAGCACCCTCGGGTCGTCGTAGAAGACGGCCTGCACGCCGTCGCCGTGGTGCACGTCCACGTCCACGTACGCGACGCGGCTCACGCCCTGCCGCAGCAGCCACGCGATGGCCAGCGCCGGATCGTTGTAGACGCAGAACCCGCTGGCCGTGGCGGGCATCGCGTGGTGCAGCCCGCCCGCCACGTTGACCGCGTGCTCGGCCGCGCCCTCCCACACCGCGCGGGCGGCGGCCAGCGAGGCCCCGGCGATCAGCGCGGACGCCTCGTGCACGCCCGCGAACGCCGGATTGTCGCTCGTGCCGAGCCCCACGGCCAGGTCGGGCCTGCCGGAGGCGGACACCCGCTTGACGGCCTCGATGTAGGCCCGGTCGTGCACCATGGCCAGCTCGTCGTCGCTTGCGGGGCCGCAGCCGCCCATCTCGACCTTGTCGAGCACGCCCAGCTCGCGGGCGAGCGCCATGGTGAGCTCCACCCGCACGGGGGCCAGTGGATGGCTCGGGCCGAAGTTGTAGGAGGTGAGAGCGTCGTCCCAGATCACCCGTGCCGACCGGCTCATGCCAACCCCTCCGCGTGTCCCTCGCCTTGCGCCGACGTTACCGCAGGGCAGACGCCTGGTTGTAGCCCGGGTTGAGCGCTCACGGCAAGGGCGACATTTCCTGAACTAGGGTTTGATCGTGCGCATGGCGCGGGCCTTCATGAAGATCGTGCGGTTCTTCCAGCGTCCCAAGGTCTCCGACCGGACGCTCGTGATCGTGCTCGCCATCCCGTCGGTCCTGGGCGCCATCACCGTGCTGGCCCTGGGCGACGCCCGGCTCGCCCTGGGCAACGTGCACTACCTGCTGACCCTGATCCCCCTGCTCATCCGCCGCAGCCGGCCGGTCACGACCCTGGCCCTGGTGGCCGCCGTGGACGCGGTGAGCATCCTGACGGGCCTCGTCGACTCCCTCAACGTCGCCACGCCCGTCGCCCTCTACAGCATGAGCCGCTTCACCCCCGGCCGCACCACCGCCATCGCCTCGGCGGCGGCCTGGGCCTTCTACACCCTCCTGCTGGAGCTGGGCACGCCGATCCAGGCGGGCTGGGTGACGACCCTGTTCACGGTCGCCTTACCCGTGGGCCTCGGCCAGCTCGTCCGGCTCAGGGCCGAGCTCAACGAGCGCGGCAGGCGCGAGATCGCCGACGCGGCGGTGCGCGCCGAGCGGCGGCGCATCGCCAGGGAGCTGCACGACGTGGTCGCGCACCACATCACCGTGATCAACGCCCTGGTCGGCGGCGCCCGCGCCACCCTGCCACCGGAGCAGGAGGTCACCAGGGACGCCCTGGAGAGCGCCGAGCAGACCGCCCGCCAGGCGATGTCGGAGATGCGCCGCCTGCTCGACGTGCTGCGCGCCGACGGCAACGAGGGGCCGGACGCCGCCACCGGCGTGGGCGCCGACCGCCTGCCCGCGCTGATCAAGGAGGCCAGGTCCGCGGGGCTGCCGGCCCACCTGACCGTGACGGGAGAGCCCGTCGAGCTGCCCGCCGCCGTGGACCACGCCGTCTACCGCATCGTGCAGGAGGCGCTGACCAATACCCGCAAGCACGCGGCCGGCGCCAGGGCCAGCGTGCGCGTCGCCTTCGAGAGCGCGGCCGTGGAGGTCGAGGTGCTCGACGACGGGTTACCCAAGGACGAGGGCACGCCGGGCTTCGGGCTCGGCGGCATGGCCGAGCGGGTGGCGCTCTGCGGCGGCCAGCTGTCCACCGGCCCCCGGCCGGAGGGCGGATTCCGCGTGCACGCCCGCCTACCCCTGGAGAGAGCATGATCGAGGTGCTGCTGGCCGACGACCACGCACTCGTGCGTACGGGCTTCAAGCTCATGCTCGACGCCCAGCCCGACCTTCGCGTGGTCGGCGAGGCGGCGGACGGCGAGCAGGCGGTCGAGCTGAGCAGGCGGCTGCGCCCCGACGTGGTGCTCATGGACCTGCACATGCCCGGCATGGACGGGGTGCGCGCGACCGAGCTGATCACCGCGGAGCTGCCAGGCGTGCGGGTGCTCGCGCTGAGCACGTTCGACCTGGACGAGAACGTGGTGGCCGCGCTGCGGGCCGGCGCCGACGGGTTCCTGCCCAAGGACGTCTCCCCCGAGGAGCTGATCGAGGGCGTCCGCGTCGTGCACAGGGGCGAGTCGGCCGTCGCGCCGCGCCTGCTGACCAGGCTCATCGGCACGTTCGTCCGCACCGCGCCGCCGCGCACGGCGCCCGCCGAGCTGTCCGGGCTCACGGACCGCGAGCGGGAGATCCTCGTGCTGATAGCCCGCGGCCGATCGAACGCGGAGATCGCCGCCGGCCTGGCCGTCTCCCCCTCGACCGTGAAGAACCACGTGACGAGCCTGTTCGCCAAGCTCGGCGTCAGGGACCGCGCGCAGGCCGTGATCATCGCCTACGAGGCGGCGCTGGTCCACCCAGGAGAGTAGGACCACGGTCCTACCCCGCCGGCCTGCGAACGGTTCCCTGGCAGGAAGAAAACCGGCGGGCGCGACGGCACGCTTGGATCATGACCGCGATTCGAGCAACGAACCTGAGCAAGCGCTACGGGTCGACCACGGCCGTGGCGGACCTGTCGTTCGACGTCGAGCCCGGTCAGGTGACCGGCTTCCTCGGCCCCAACGGCGCCGGCAAGTCGACCACCATGCGCATGATCCTCGGCCTCGACCACCCGTCCGGCGGGTCCGTGCTCGTGGCCGGGCGCCCGTACGCGGAGCTGCGGCACCCCCTGCGCAAGGTGGGCGCGCTGCTCGACGCCAAGGCCGTGCACGGCGGGCGCAGCGCCCGCAACCACCTGCTCGCCATCGCGCAGAGCAACGGCATCCCGGCCTCCCGCGTGGAGGAGGTGCTGGAGGCCGTCGGGCTGCGCGAGGTGGCCAAGCGGCGGGTCGGCGGCTTCTCGCTGGGCATGTCGCAGCGGCTCGGCATCGCCGCGGCCCTGCTCGGCGACCCCGAGATCCTGCTGTTCGACGAGCCCGTCAACGGGCTCGACCCCGACGGCATCCTGTGGATCCGTACGTTCATGCGGGAGCTGGCGGCCGAGGGGCGGGCGGTGTTCGTCTCCAGCCATCTGATGAGCGAGATGGCGCAGACCGCCGACCACCTGATCGTCATCGGCAAGGGCCGGCTGATCGCCGACACGAGCGTGCGGGAGTTCATCGGCCGCAGCTCGCAGGGTTACGTACGGGTCCGCTCACCCCGGCTGGCCGAGGTGGCCGAGCTGGTCAAGGTCGGCGAGCTGCACCCCGACCACCTGCGGGTGACCGCGATGAGCACGCTGGAGATCGGCACGCTGACGGCCAGGGCCGGCATCCCGCTGGAGGAGCTGACGTTCGTGCAGCCCTCGCTGGAGGCCGCCTACATGGAGCTGACCAAGGACAGTCTGGAGTTCTCGGCATGATCGACATCCTCAGGTCCGAATGGACCAAGATCCGCTCGGTGCGCTCGACCGTGTGGACGCTGGCGGCCACCGTCGGGCTGATGGTGGGCCTGTCCGCGCTGCTCAGCTTCTCCGTCAAGAACGTCGCCGACGGACCGGTCCCCGGCCTCCAGGCCATCGCCGCGAGCCTCCAGGGAATCATGTTCGCCCAGGTGGCCATCGCCACGCTGGGCGTGCTGGTGATCTCCAGCGAGTACCGCACCGGCGGCATCCACACCTCGCTGATGAGCGTGCCCAGGCGGATGCGCCTGCTGACCGGCAAGCTCGTGGTGTTCGGCGCGACCTCGCTGGTCGTCTCCGCGCTCGCCTCCGCCGCGGCGCTCGGCGTGGGGGTGGCCTTCACCCAGCCGCCGGCGCTCGAGCTGGGCGAGGTCGTGCGGGCGCTGGTCGGGGCCTCGCTGTACCTGACCGCCTGCGGGCTCTTCGGCCTGGGGCTCGGGACGCTCGTCCGGCACACGCCCGGCGCGATCGTGGCGGCCATCGCGCTCATGCTGGTGCTGCCCCAGTTGGTCAACCAGCTTCCCGGGCAGTGGGGCAGGCTCGTGGCCGAGCACTTCACCACCAACGCCGGCCTGCTGCTCGTCGTCGGGGAGGGCAGCGACTCACTGTCGCCGTGGGGCGGGTTCGGCGTCTACCTGGCGTGGGTCGCCGTCGCCACGCTCGCGGGCGCGGTCCTCATGCAGCGCCGCGACGCCTGAGCCCGGAGTAAGACCGCTCACTCGGCGCGGAGGGCGATCACCGGGTCCAACCGGCCCGCCCTGCGCGCCGGCGCCACGCCGAAGAACACCCCGACCGCCGCCGACACCCCGAACGCCAGCACGATCGACCACCACGTGATCGACGCGGGCACCTCCGTGAGCGCCTCGATGGCCAGCGCGCCACCCACCCCGAGCAGGATCCCGATGAGCCCGCCGATCGTCGTCAGCAGCACCGCCTCGATCAGGAACTGCGCCAGGATGTCCCGCTGCCTGGCACCCAGCGCCTTGCGCAGCCCGATCTCCCTGGTCCGCTCGCGCACGCTGACCAGCATGATGTTCGACACGCCGACGCCGCCGACCAGCAGCGAGATGCCCGCGATGGCCGCCAGCACGCCGGTGAGCATGCCCAGCACGCTGCCGACCGTGCCGAGCAGCGCGGTCTGCGTGACCGCCGAGAACTGCTCGCCCGGATACCGGTCCCGCAGCGCCGCCGTCACCCGGTCCGACAGCGGGTCGATCTCGTCCGGCCCGGACGCGCCCACCGCCAGCCCGTTGATCCGCTCGATCCCCAGCAGCCGCTGCGCGGTCGTCACCGGGATGTGGATCTCCTGGTCGCGGGAGAGCCCGAACGTCTGCCCCACCGTGGCGTACACCCCGACCACCCGGAACCTCGCCCCCGCCACCGTCACCTGCCGCCCGATCGGGTCCAGCTCGCCGAACAGCCGGTCGGCCACCTCAGAGCCGAGCACCGCCACCCTGCGCCGGGTGTCCACGTCGGTCTCGCTCAGCGGGCGGCCCTTGCCGACGGGCCGCTCGAAGATGTTGACCAGGTTCTGGTCGGTGCCGATCACCGTGACGAACGCCTCCGTCCTGCCCACACGTACGGTCTCGCCCGACTGCAGCGACACCGTCACCTTCGACGGGTCGCCCACCACCCGCCGCACGTAGGCCACGTCGGCCAGGCCCAGCTTGCTCTGCGTGGGCGCCGCGCCGAGGCTGAGGCGGCCGGGGACGACGAGGATGATGTTCGTGCCGAGGCCGGAGATCTGCTTCTCGATCTCGTCCTTCGCGCCGGTGCCGATGGCCACGAGGATCACCACGGCCAGCACGCCGATGATCACGCCCAGCATGGTGAGCACGCTGCGCAGCCGGTTCACGCGCAGCGCCTCCATCGCCATGGCCAGCGCCTCACCACTCCTCATGCCCGCCACCCCTCACGACCCGCCGCCGCTCGGCGGGCCGTCGTCCCGCTCGATCAGGCCGTCCCGTACGTGGATCTGCCGCCTGGCGTGGGCGGCCACCCCGGCCTCGTGTGTGACCAGCACCACCGCCATGCCGCCTTCGGCGTTGAGCCGGTCGAGGATGGCCATCACCTCGGCCCCGCTGGCGGTGTCGAGGTTCCCGGTGGGCTCGTCGGCCAGCAGCACCTCGGGCTCGCCGACCAGCGCCCTGGCGATGGCCACGCGCTGCTGCTCGCCGCCGGACATCTGCGAGGGCCGGTGGTGCAGGCGGTGCCCGAGCCCGACCGACTCCAGCGCCGCGCGGGCCCTGGACCGCCGCTCGGCCCTGCCCAGCCCCCGGTAGACCAGCGGCAGCGCCACGTTGTCCAGCGCCGACGTCCTGGCCAGCAGGTGGAAGGACTGGAAGACGAACCCGATCGTCCTGTTCCGCAGCTCGGCCAGCTCCCCGTCGGACAGCCGCGCGATGTCCACCCCGCCCACTCTCAGCACGCCCGACGACGGGCGGTCGAGGCAGCCGAGCAGGTGCATGAGCGTGGACTTCCCCGACCCCGACGGGCCGACGACCGCGGCGAACTCGCCCTGGCCGATCCGCAGCGAGACCCCGCGCAACGCCTCGACGGCCACGCCGTCGAGCTGGTAGCGGCGGGTCAGCTCCACCGCCTCGATGGCCACCCCGCCGCTCATGGGAGACGCTGCCCTTCCCGTACGGAGTCCGCTCCCCTGACCACGATCCGCTCGCCCACGGACAATCCGCTCAGCACCTCCACCACCGCGTCCCCCTGGGCCCCGAGCTTGACCACGCGCCGCTGGGCCACGCCGTTCCTGATCGCCCATACCACGCTCTCGCGCCCGCTGGAGACGATGGCCGAGGCGGGCGCGGCGACGGCCGACGGCGACTCGCGCACGGTCAGCCGCGCCACCGCGCTCATGCCGGGCTTGGGCGTGGGCGCCTCGGAGCCGTCGTCGAACACGCCGGCGCCGAGCCTGAGCCGTACGGGGTAGCTGACGCCGCCGGTGGTGCCCTCCATGGGGGTGACGCCGATGCCGGTGACCGCGGCCTCGTACGTGGCGCCCGGCACCGCGTCCAGCTCGACCTCCGCCTTGACGCCCTCGCGTACGAGCAGCACGTCCGTCTCGTCCACGTCGGCGTCCAGGGTCAGCTCGGAGACGTCTGTCAAGGTGACGATCGGGTCGCCCGCCGAGACCGGCACACCGGCCGCCACCGGAGTGCCCTGAGCCGCCCCGCCGGCGGGCAGGGAGGGCAGCTGCCGGCCGCCGCCACCGCCGGGGAGCTGCCCGAGCAGGCTCTCGACGCCAGCGGGCATGCCGCCGCCGCCCGACACCCGTCCGAGCGTGACGACCCCGGAGAACGGCGCCTTGACGGTGAGCGACTTCACCGTCCGCTCGGCCACCTTGACCGCGGCCCTGGCCTGCGACTTGGAGGCCGCCTGCAGCGAGGCCATGGAGCTGGACAGGCCGCTGGTGACGCCCGTCATGAGACCGCTGATCGAGCGGTTGAGCTGGGCGGTGATCGAGGCCAGCGCCCTGGTCTGGGCCCGGTACTGGGTGCCGGCGAGGTCGATGGCGTTCAGGAGCTGCTTGCGGGTGCGCTTGTCCTCGACCTTCCGCGCCTCCGCGCGGGCCCTGGCGAAGTGCCGCGCGACCTTGCGGTCGAAGGCGGCGGTGTCGAGCGACGGCAGGCGCACGCTCGGGGCGCTGAAGCGGGCCGGGGTGGCCAGTTCGGACGCCCGGCGGGCCTGGCGGAGCTGGTCCTCGGCCTGGGGCGAGCGGATCCTGGCCACGATCTGCCCCTTGCGGACGCGGTCGCCGTCGCGGACGTGGAGCTTGTCGATCGTGCCCTGGGCGGGCGAGCGCAGTGTCGCGGAGGCCCGCGCCCCGATGGTGGCGGGCGCCTCGACGACCTCGGTGACCGGCGCCCGCCGAACGTCGGCGAGCTGGACGGTCGCCGGTTCTTCAGAGGTGCAGCCGGTCAGCGCTAACAGGACGAGCAACGGGGCGGCCCCGTACCGAATCGTCACCCGACTTATCGTGAATCTTCACGAGCTCCCCGCACAAGCGCCCGCTCGGGCGGGCCTGCCGCGACGGACGGGCGGGTGCTCAGCCGGACGCGAGCTGGCGGCCACGATCGCGGGCGGCCTCGATGGCGGCCAGGAAGGCAGCGCGCACGCTGTGGCGCTCCAGCTCCGCGATGGCGGCGATCGTCGTGCCGCCCGGCGACGTGACGGCCTCGCGCAGGATCACCGGGTGCTCCCCGGAGTCGCGCAGCATCACCGCCGCCCCCACGATGGACTGGGTGACCATGTCGAGCGCGGTGGCCCTCGGCATGCCGAGCAGGATCCCCGCGTCGACCATGGCCTCGACCAGGTAGAAGAAGTAGGCGGGCCCGCTGCCGGACAGCGCCGTCGCGGCGTCCTGCTGCGACTCCGGGATGCGCAGCACCTTGCCGACCGGCTTCAGCAGCCCCTCGGCCAGCTTCAGGTGCTCCTCCCCCGCGTACGCCCCCGCCGAGATCACGCTCATCGCCTCGTCGAACCGGATCGGCGTGTTCGACATCACCCGCACCACCGGCACCTCCACCCCCAGCCGCTGCTCGACGAACGCCGTGGTGATGCCGGCCGCCGCGGAGATCACCAGCCGCTCGGCGGGCACGTGGGGGGCGATCTCGGCCAGCAGCGTCCCCATGTCCTGCGGCTTGACCGCGAGGATGAGCGTGTCGGCGGCCTTGGCGGCCTCGGCGTTGGACACGGTGCGCACGCCGTACGTCTCGCGCAGTGCCTCCGCGCGCTCGGACCTGCGCGTGGTCGCCATGATGTCGCCCGGCTTGAACCCGGCGCGCAGCAGCCCGGACAGCAGGGCCTCGCCCATCTTGCCCGTGCCCAGAATCGCGATCATTTCGGCCCCTCGAAAGGAAGTAGACGCTGACCTGGCAGCCTAGCGGCTGGGACAGCGTGAGATCGGGGCCGGTCAGCCGCGCGACATCAGCGAGCGGAGGAAGAAGGCCAGGTTGCGGGGGCGTTCGGCCAGGCGCCGCATGAGGTAGGCGTACCAGTCGGACCCGTAGGGGACGTAGACGCGCATCCGCGCTCCCAGCCCGGCCAGGCGCGCCTGCTCGTCGGGGCGCACGCCGTACAACATCTGGTACTCGAACCCGCTCAGGTCGCGCCCGTCGAGCACCGCCAGCGCGGAGGCGATCCGCAGCAGCCGCGGGTCGTGGGTGGCGACCATCGGGTAGCCGGTGCCGGCCATCAGCACCTTCAGGCACCGTACGTAGGAGCGGTCGATGTCGGCGGGCCTGGTGTACGCGCCGGGCGCCGTGTACGCCCCCTTGCACAATCGCACCCTCGCCCCGCCGAGCTTCTCGCAGCGGTCGAGCGAGTCCGGCAGGTACGCCTGCACGACCACCCCCACGTCGGGATGTTCCCTGCGCAGCGCGGCGTGCACGGCGTGCAGCCCGGGGATCGTGTCGTGCTCCTCGGCGTCGAGCGTGACCGTGACGCCCCTGCCCGCCGCGGCGGCGCAGATGGTGGCGGCGTTGGCGAGCGCGAGCGACTGCGACTGCCGCAGCCCCAGCGCGGTGAGCTTGACCGACACGTCGGAGCCCGCGGGCAGCAGGTCGAGCAGCGCGACGTAGGTCGCGACGGCCGCCTCGGCCTGGGCCGGGTCGTTCACCTCCTCGCCGAGGTGGTCGACGCTGACCAGCAGCCCGTCGCGGGTCAGCGCGCCGACCACGGCCCCGATGTCGTCGGCGACGTACCGCCTGACCACGTCCGCGGTCAGCGGTGAGGTGGTGACGAGCCGTTCGGCGCGCCGGCTCTTCGAAAGGGCGAGCATGGCCTGTCGGAGCACGCGAACCACACTAGTCACCTGAACCGCCGGGCGCTGTGGTCCGTCGTAAGGGTATGCGGACAATGACAGCGACTCTCCTGGCCGGATGTCTGGCGCTCGCCACGGGCTGCGGCTCGGCGGCCCCGCCGGCCGAGCGGGCCTCCACCTCGGCCGCGCAGAAGCCTCCTGCCGTGTCGAACCCGGTCGTGTCGAGCCCGGTGACCACCGGCCCGGCGACGAAGGACCCCCAGCCGGTCAAGCCGACGGGCAACGCCATCAACGTCCACAAGATCCGCTGGACCAAGGCCAAGGCGGTCTCGAAGGGCAAGAAGGTGCAGCTCACCTGGTGGTCGGGGGTGGAGCCGTGCACGGTGCTCGACCGGGTCAAGGTCAAGGAGACCGGCAAGAAGGTCACGATCACCCTGTACGAGGGCACGTCCCCCAAGGCGAAGAACATGTCGTGCATCATGATCGCGGTCGAGAAGACGACGACCGTCAAGCTTAAGAGCTCCCTGGGCAAGCGCAAGATCGTGGACGGCGCGAAGTAGCGAAATGTCCACTTACGGACAACCCCAGTGACAAATGATCGATTACTTGCGATACATCGATCAGAACACCATGGCGTGGGGGCGCCGGGGGTGATGTCACGCTCCAATGGGGGGATCCGTGAGACGGCTTTTACGTTGCTTGATGTCCGCTGCCCTGATCGTCACCAGCCTCGTCGCGCTGGCGCCCCAGGCGGTCGCCCTGCCCCAGCGCTTCCAGAAGCAGACCGTCTTCAGCGGGCTGACGAGCCCGACCAACGTGGAGTTCGCCGCCGACGGCCGCGTGTTCGTGGCCGAGAAGGGCGGCTACATCAAGGTCTTCGACTCGCTCACGGACACCACGCCCACCGTGTACGCCGACCTGCGCACCCGGGTGCACGACTTCTGGGACCGCGGCCTGCTGGGCCTGGCCCTGCACCCCGACTTCCCCGACGACCCGCGCGTCTACGTGCTCTACTCCTACGACGCCGAGCCCGGCGGCAGCGCCCCCCGCTGGGGCCAGGTGAACGACGACTACGACGAGTGCCCCTCGCCTCCCGGGCCGACCGCGGACGGCTGCCGCATCACCGGCCGCCTGTCCGTCATCTCCCCCTCGGGCGCGGAGACGCCGCTGATCACCGACTGGTGCCAGCAGTATCCGAGCCACTCGGTCGGCGACCTGCAGTTCGGCCGCGACGGCGCGCTCTACGCCTCGGCCGGTGACGGCGCCAGCTTCCAGTTCGCCGACTACGGCCAGGACAACCTGACCGGCTCCGACGTGGTGCCGGACAACCCGTGCGGCGACCCGCCGAACGCGGTGGGCACCGCGCTGAGCCCGCCCGCCGCCGAGGGCGGTGCCCTGCGGTCCCAGGACGTCCGGACGAACGGGGACCCGGCCGGCCTGTCCGGCTCCATCATCCGGATAAATCCGGACACGGGGGCTGCCGCCTCCGGCAACCCGAACGCGGGCAGCTCCGACCCCAACGTCGCCAGGATCGTCGCCCACGGCCTGCGCAACCCGTTCCGCATCACCCACCGCCCCGGCACGGACGAGATCTGGTCCGGCGAGGTCGGCTGGGGCACGTACGAGGAGATCAACCGCGTCGTCAACCCGACGGCCGGCGTGGCCAACTTCGGCTGGCCCTGCTACGAGGGCGGCTCCAGGGAGGACGGCTACGACGCGCTCAACCTCACCCTCTGCGAGAACCTCTACTCGGCCGGCGCCACCGCGCACGCCCAGCCGTTCTACGCCTGGAACCACGGCCAGCGCCTCTACCCCGGCGACACCTGCTCGCCCGGCGGCCAGTCCTCCTCCAGCGGCGTCGCCTTCTACGAGGGCGGCACGTACCCGGAGTCGTACGACGGCGCCCTGTTCTTCTCCGACTACAGCCGCAAGTGCGTCTGGGCGATGACCAAGGGCGCGAACGGCCTGCCCGATCCGGCGACGGTGACCACGTTCGACGCCGGCATCGGCACGGTCGAGCTGGAGACCGGCCCGAACGGCGACCTGTTCGCTGTCGACTACGACAACGGCTCGATCGTCCGCTACCTCTACAACAACGCGCCGCCCACGGCCGTCATCAGCGCCTCGCCCACCTCGGGCGCCGCCCCGCTGACGGTGAACTTCTCCGCCGCCGGCTCGACGGACGCCGACGGCGACCCCGTCACCTACGCCTGGGACCTCGACGGCGACGGCGAGCTCGACGACTCCACCTCGGCCACGCCGTCACGCACGTACACGCAGACCGGCTCGTACGTGGTCGCGCTGCGCGTGAAGGACGACAAGGGCGGCCAGGGGGACGCCACGGTCACCGTCAACGTGGGCAACACCGCGCCCACTGCGGCGATCACCACGCCGTCGTCCGCGGCCACGTGGGCGGTCGGCGACACGATCGGCTTCTCGGGCACCGGCACGGACCCGGAGGAAGGCTCGATCCCCGGCTCCCGCATGACCTGGACCCTGATCATGCACCACTGCCCCGGCGCCTGCCACGAGCACGAGATCACCAGGTACACCGGCGCTTCCGGCTCCTTCCAGGCCCCTGACCACGAGTACCCGTCGCACCTGGAGCTGCGCCTGACCGTGACGGACCAGCACGGCCTGACCGACACCAAGAGCGTGCTGCTGCAGCCGAAGACCGTGAACCTCACCTTCCAGACCGACCCGCCCGGCCTCCAGCTCGGCTTCAACCAGGAGCAGACGGTGGCGCCGTTCACCAGGACGGTGATCGTGGGCTCCAGCAACTCGGTCACGGCCCCGTCCCCGCAGGGTGAGCACGCCTTCGAGTCCTGGTCGGACGGCGGCGCGGCGACGCACAACCTGGTCGCGCCGGCCACGGCGACGACGTACACGGCGGCGTACGAGGCCGTGCAGACCCCGCCGGGCCTGGTGGCGGCCTACAGCATGAACGAGAACGCGGGCTCCACCATCGCCGACTCCGCAGGGACCAACACCGGCACCCTCACCAGCACCACCTGGTCGGCCACCGGCAAGTACGGCCCCGCCCTGTCCTTCAACGGCACCTCCAGCTGGGTCACCGTCAACGACGCCCCCAACCTCCGCCTCACCACCGGCATGACCCTCGAAGCCTGGGTCAACCCCACCACCGTCAACAGCTGGCGCACCGTCATCATGAAGCAGTACACCGGCGACCTCGCCTACGTCCTGTCCGCCGGAAGCGACAGCAACCGCCCCCACACGGTCATCCACACCACCGGCGAAGTCGGCACAGGCGGCACCGCCTCCCTCCCCCTCAACACGTGGTCCCACCTGGCGGCCACCTACGACGGCACCACCCTCCGCCTCTACGTCAACGGCGTCCTCACGAGCGAACGCACCGCCGGAGGACCCATCCGCACCGACAACGGCGTGCTCCGCATCGGCGGCAACAGCCTCTGGGGCGAGTACTTCAACGGCCTCATCGACGAAGTCCGCATCTACAACCGCGCACTCAACGCCGTCCAGATCCAGACCGACATGAACACCCCGATCGGCGCGGAACCCGAACCCGACACGCAGGCGCCCACCGCCCCCGGCTCGCCCGCCGCCACCGGCGGCCCCGGCAGCGCCCAGCTCACCTGGACCGCGGCCACGGACAACGTGGGCGTCGAGGGGTACACGGTGCACCGGTCCACGACCCCCGGGTTCACGCCGTCGGGCGTGAACCAGGTGGGCTCCGCACAGGCCACCTCGTTCACCGACGCCGGGCTGGCCGCCGGGACGTACTACTACCGGATCCGCGCGTTCGACGCGGCCAGCAACCTGAGCCCGGCCTCGCCCGAGGTCTCCGCCACCGTCACCACGCCTCCGGCCAACCCGGGCCTGGTGGCGGCGTACGGAATGAACGAGAACGCGGGCTCCACCATCGCCGACTCCGCAGGGACCAACACCGGCACCCTCGCCAACACCACCTGGTCGGCCACCGGCAAGTACGGCCCCGCCCTGTCCTTCAACGGCACCTCCAGCTGGGTCACCGTCAACGACGCCCCCAACCTCCGCCTCACCACCGGCATGACCCTCGAAGCCTGGGTCAACCCCACCACCGTCAACAGCTGGCGCACCGTCATCATGAAGCAGTACACCGGCGACCTCGCCTACGTCCTGTCCGCCGGAAGCGACAGCAACCGCCCCCACACGGTCATCCACACCACCGGCGAAGTCGGCACCGGCGGCACCGCCTCCCTCCCCCTCAACACGTGGTCCCACCTGGCGGCCACCTACGACGGCACCACCCTCCGCCTCTACGTCAACGGCGTCCTCACGAGCGAACGCACCGCAGGAGGACCCATCCGCACCGACAACGGCGTGCTCCGCATCGGCGGCAACAGCCTCTGGGGCGAGTACTTCAACGGCCTCATCGACGAAGTCCGCATCTACAACCGCGCACTCAACGCCGTCCAGATCCAGACCGACATGAGCACCCCACTCTGAAGCCATTCCCGATAGCGGACCCCCGGCGACGCGCCCACCGTTCCGGGGGTCCGCGCCTGTCCGGAGGAGGAACCCCGTACCTTCCGGATCCGTTACGCGTGTTGTGTGCAAAAACGCGCCGGTTCCTCCCCTGCCGGCGGGAATGCTTTCACGCTCATCGAGGTTGAGTCGGGTAGGCTCAAGTCGTTTGACAAAGACGACACGCATCCGTAGCTTGAGTCCACCAGACTCAACTTTGACTACAAGGACGTACTCATGGCACGTGCGGTAGGTATCGACCTTGGGACGACCAACTCCGTCGTCTCGATCCTCGAGGGCGGTGAGCCCACCGTCATCGCCAACGCGCAGGGCTCGCGGACCACGCCGTCCGTGGTCGCCTTCGCGAAGAACGGCGAGGTCCTCGTCGGCGAGGTCGCCAAGCGGCAGGCCGTCACCAACGTGGACCGCACGATCCGCTCGGTCAAGCGCGAGATGGGCACCAACTGGTCGCAGGAGATCGACGGGAAGAAGTTCTCGCCCCAGCAGATCAGCGCCTTCGTCCTGCAGAAGCTCAAGCAGGACGCCGAGGCCTACCTGGGCGAGAAGATCACCGACGCGGTGGTCACCGTCCCGGCCTACTTCAACGACGCCCAGCGCCAGGCCACCAAGGAGGCCGGCACCGTCGCGGGCCTGAACGTGCTCCGCATCATCAACGAGCCGACCGCGGCGGCCCTCGCCTACGGGCTCGACAAGGAGCAGGACCAGACGATCCTGGTCTTCGACCTCGGCGGTGGCACCTTCGACGTGTCGCTGCTCGACGTCGGCCAGGAGGACGGCCACGGCTTCGTCGAGGTCAAGGCCACCTCCGGTGACAACCACCTCGGCGGCGACGACTGGGACCAGCGCGTCGTGGACGAGCTCGTCAAGCGCTTCCAGAACGCGCACGGCGTCGACCTGGCCAAGGACAAGATGGCGCTCCAGCGCCTGCGCGAGGCGGCCGAGAAGGCCAAGATCGAGCTGTCCAGCCAGTCCGAGACCAACATCAACCTCCCCTACATCACGGCGTCGTCCGAGGGCCCGCTGCACCTCGACGAGAAGCTGACGCGCTCGGAGTTCCAGCGCCTGACGGCCGACCTGCTCGAGCGGACCAAGGGCCCGTTCCACCAGGTCATCAAGGACGCCGGCATCAAGGTCTCCGACATCGCGCACGTGGTGCTCGTCGGCGGCTCGACCCGCATGCCCGCCGTCTCCGAGCTCGTCAAGGAGCTGACCGGCGGCAAGGAGCCCAACAAGGGCGTCAACCCCGACGAGGTCGTGGCCATCGGCGCCGCGCTCCAGGCCGGCGTGCTCAAGGGTGAGGTCAAGGACGTCCTGCTGCTCGACGTGACCCCGCTGTCGCTGGGCATCGAGACCAAGGGCGGCATCTTCACCAAGATCATCGAGCGCAACACGACGATCCCGACCAAGCGCTCCGAGGTCTTCACCACGGCCGAGGACAACCAGCCGTCGGTGCAGATCCAGGTCTACCAGGGCGAGCGCGAGATCGCCTCGTACAACAAGAAGCTGGCGACCTTCGAGCTGACCGGCATCGCGCCGGCTCCGCGCGGCATCCCGCAGATCGAGGTCACCTTCGACATCGACGCCAACGGCATCGTCAACGTCTCCGCCAAGGACCTGGGCACGGGCAAGGAGCAGACGATGACGATCACCGGCGGCTCCGCGCTGCCGAAGGACGACATCGAGCGCATGATGCGCGAGGCGGAGTCGTACGCCGAGGAGGACAAGAAGCGCCGCGAGGAGGCCGAGGTCCGCAACAACGCGGACGGCCTGGCCTACCAGACGGAGAAGTTCCTCCGCGAGAACGACGACAAGGTCCCCGGCGACATCAAGACCGAGGTCAACGACGCCCTGGCCGAGCTGAAGAAGGCTCTGGAGGGCACCGACACCGACGTCATCCGCACCTCGGCGGAGAAGCTCGCCACGGTCAGCCAGAAGATGGGCTCGGCGATCTACGCCTCCAGCCAGGGCCAGCAGCAGGCCGGCGGCGAGGGCGCCCCGCAGGACGCCACGGCCGGTCAGGGCCAGAAGGCCGATGACGACGTGGTCGAGGCCGAGATCGTCGACGACGACCAGCCGAAGAAGGACCAGTGATGCCGCCGCGTGACAACGGGCACGAGGAGCCGGTGATCCGCGACAACCGCAAGATCGACCCGGAGACGGGTCAGGTCAGGGAGTCCGCCCCCGCCGAGGAGGCGCCCGAGGCGCCTGCCGGCTACGGCAACGGCGAGCTGGAGGCCCAGCTCGCCGAGCGGACCGCGGACCTCCAGCGCCTCCAGGCCGAGTACGTCAACTACCGCAGGCGCGTCGAGCGCGACCGGGCCGCGGTGCGCGAGCAGGCGGTCGCCGGAGCGCTGACCGAGCTGCTGCCCGTGCTCGACGACATCGGCAGGGCCCGCGACCACGGTGAGCTGACCGGCGGCTTCGCGAAGGTGGCGGAGTCGCTGGAGTCGGCGCTCACCAAGCTCGGCCTCAGCGCCTTCGGGCAGAAGGGCGAGCCGTTCGACCCGACCGTCCACGAGGCGCTGATGCACAGCTATTCGCCGGACGTGAGCGAGCCAACGGCCGTCGAAGTGTTGCAGCCTGGATACCGGATGGGTGACAGGGTGCTGCGCCCGGCGCGGGTGGCCGTCGCCGAGCCCGAGGACGCCCCTGCCGCGTCCGATGACGACGAAAACTAAGGCATTAGGACGAAGGGCCGTAGATGAGCACCAAGGACTACCTGGAAAAGGACTACTACGCCGTCCTTGGTGTGCCCAAGACCGCCACCGCCGACGAGATCAAGAAGGCCTACCGGAAGCTGGCCAGGCAGTACCACCCCGACACCAACCAGGGCGACGCCACCAAGGAGACCAAGTTCAAGGAGGTCTCCGAGGCGTACGACGTCCTGTCCGACAGCAAGCGCCGCAAGGAGTACGACGAGGCGCGCACGCTGTTCGGGTCCGGGGTGGGCGGCCAGCGTCCTGGCGGTGGCGGTTTCCCGTTCGACTTCGGTGACCTGTTCGGGGGCACCGGCCAGCAGACCGGTCAGGGCGGGAGCGCGGGTGAGCGGCTCGGCGACCTGTTCGGCGGGCTGTTCAACCGCGGTGGCGGCGCCGGCCGCACCACCGGCACGACCCGCCCCCGGCGTGGCCAGGACGTCGAGTCCGAGGTGACGCTGACGTTCACCGAAGCCGTCGAGGGCACCACCGTGTCACTCAGGCTGACCAGCTCCGCCGCCTGCACCGCGTGCAGCGGCACCGGCGCCAAGGCGGGCACGACCCCCAGGGTCTGCCCCACCTGCGAGGGCACCGGCGCGGCCAGCCGCAACCTCGGCAACTTCGCCTTCTCCGAGCCCTGCCGCGACTGCAAGGGCCGCGGGCTGATCGTGGACGACCCCTGCCCCGTGTGCGAGGGCAGCGGCCGCGCCAAGAGCACCCGCACCATCCAGGCGCGCATTCCCGCGGGGGTGGCCGACGGCCAGCGGGTCAAGCTCAAGGGCAAGGGGGCGCCGGGCGAGAACGGCGGCCCGGCGGGCGATCTCTACATCCAGACGAACGTCAAGCCGCACGCCGTGTTCGGCCGGGCGGGTGACAACCTCACGATCACGGTTCCCGTGACGTTCACGGAGGCCGCTCTGGGTGCCGAGATCAAGGTGCCGATCCTCAAGGGCATGCCGGTCACGCTGCGCATTCCCGCGGGCACTCCGAACGGGCGCACGTTCCGCGTCCGCGGCAGGGGCGTCACCAGGAAGGACGGCACCAAGGGCGACCTGCTCGCCAGCGTCGAGGTGGTCGTGCCCAAGACGCTCGACGACAAGTCGCGCGAGCTGCTCAACGAGTTCAACACCGCGCACGCGAGCGACGACCCGCGCGCCGAGCTCATTCAGCGAGCCAGAAGCGAGTAAGCCGATGGACGCCAACTATTTCGACCTGTCAGACGACACCCCTGTCTATGTGATCTCGGTGGCCGCGCAGCTGTCCGGGCTCCACCCGCAGACGCTGCGGCAGTACGACCGGCTCGGCCTGGTCAGTCCTGGCCGCACGGCGGGGCGCGGCCGCCTCTACTCCACGAGAGACATCATCCAGCTCCGCGAGGTGCAGCGGCTCTCCCAGGAAGAGGGCATCAACCTCGCGGGGATCAAGCGGATTCTCGAGCTCGAGAACGAAGCCCTGCGGCTGCGCGAAGAGGTTCACCGCCTGCGCGCAGAGATGCGCATGGTCAGAGCCCTGATCCGCTACGAGCTGCCACCGGGGGCCTAGAAGGATGGACTACAAGCTCACCCAGAAGAGCCAGGAAGCGCTCTCGGGTGCCATGCGGCGTGCCGCCGCTGAGGGCAACCCGGAGATCTCCCCGGCTCACCTGCTGACCACGCTGCTCTCCCAGACGGGCGGCACCGCCGTGCCGCTGCTCGAGGCCGTCGGCGCCGACTGGCGCACGCTGCGGGCCCGTACGGAGGAGCAGCTCGCGGCGCTGCCGAAGGCGCAGGGCTCGACGGTGGGGGCGCCGTCGAGCTCGCGCCAGCTGCTGACGGTGCTGAACACCGCCGCCCAGCACGCCAACCGCCTGGAGGACCTCTACGTCTCGACCGAGCACCTCCTGGTCGGCCTGGCCGCCGACGGGGGCCAGTCGGCCGAGCTGCTCAAGGCGCAGGGCGCCACGCCGCAGGCGCTGCTCGACGCGTTCGAGAAGGTACGCGGCAACGCCCGCGTCACCAGCGAGACGCCCGAGGACACCTACCAGGCGCTGGAGAAGTACGGCGTCGACCTGACCGAGCGGGCCCGCGGCGGCAAGCTCGACCCGGTGATCGGCCGCGACGCGGAGATCCGCCGCGTGGTCCAGGTGCTCAGCCGCCGCACCAAGAACAACCCGGTGCTCATCGGCGAGCCCGGCGTCGGCAAGACGGCGGTCGTCGAGGGCCTGGCCCAGCGCATCGTGGCCGGCGACGTGCCGGAGTCGCTGCGCAACAAGCGGCTCATCTCGCTCGACCTGGGCGCGATGGTGGCCGGCGCGAAGTACCGCGGCGAGTTCGAGGAGCGGCTCAAGGCCGTGCTCTCCGAGATCAAGGAGAGCAACGGGCAGATCGTGACGTTCATCGACGAGCTGCACACCGTCGTCGGCGCGGGGGCCGCCGAGGGCGCGATGGACGCCGGCAACATGCTCAAGCCCATGCTGGCCCGCGGCGAGCTGCGCATGATCGGCGCGACCACGCTCGACGAGTACCGCGAGCGCATCGAGAAGGACCCGGCGCTGGAGCGCCGCTTCCAGCAGGTCTACGTGGGCGAGCCCACGGTCGAGGACACGATCGCGATCCTGCGCGGGCTCAAGGGCCGCTACGAGGCCCACCACCAGGTGCAGATCGCCGACGGCGCGCTGGTGGCCGCCGCCGCGCTGTCCGACCGCTACATCACCAACCGGTTCCTGCCCGACAAGGCCATCGACCTGGTCGACGAGGCCGCCTCGCGGCTGCGCATGGAGATCGACTCCCGTCCCGTGGAGATCGACCAGCTCCAGCGCAACGTGGACCGGATGAAGATGGAGGAGCTGGCCCTGTCGAAGGAGACCGACGAGGCCAGCGTGCAGCGCCTCGACCGGCTCCGCCAGGAGCTGGCCGACAGGCAGGAGGAGCTGAACGCCCTCGTCGGCCGCTGGGAGCACGAGAAGGCCGGCCTCAACAAGGTCGGCGAGCTGAAGAAGCAGCTCGACGAGGCGCGCGGCGCCGCCGAGCGGGCCCAGCGCGACGGCGACTTCGAGGCGGCCTCCCGGCTGATGTACGCCGAGGTGCCCAGGCTGGAGCAGGCGCTGAAGGCCGCCTCCGACGCCGCGCCGCCGGACAACGCCATGGTCAAGGAGGAGGTCGGCGCCGACGACATCGCCGAGGTGATCTCGTCGTGGACCGGCATCCCCGCCGGGCGCCTGCTGGAGGCCGAGACGGTCAAGCTGCTGCGCATGGAGGAGGAGCTGGGCAGGCGGCTCATCGGCCAGCAGCAGGCCGTACAGGCCGTCTCCGACGCCGTACGCCGCAGCCGGGCCGGCATCGCCGACCCCGACAGGCCGACGGGCTCGTTCCTGTTCCTCGGCCCCACGGGGGTGGGCAAGACGGAGCTGGCCAAGGCGCTGGCGGAGTTCCTGTTCGACGACGAGCGGGCGATGACCCGCATCGACATGAGCGAGTACTCCGAGAAGCACAGCGTGGCCAGGCTTGTCGGCGCGCCTCCCGGTTACGTCGGGTACGAGGAGGGCGGCCAGCTCACCGAGGCCGTCAGGCGGCGCCCGTACACGGTGGTGCTGCTCGACGAGGTCGAGAAGGCCCATCCCGAGGTGTTCGACATCCTGCTGCAGGTGCTCGACGACGGGCGGCTGACCGACGGCCAGGGCCGCACGGTCGACTTCCGCAACACGATCCTGATCCTGACCTCCAACATCGGCTCGCAGTTCCTCGTCGACCCCCAGCTGGAGAACGGTGCCAAGCGCGATGCGGTCATGGGGGCGGTGCGCAGCTCGTTCAAGCCGGAGTTCCTCAACCGGCTCGACGACGTGATCCTCTTCGACGCGCTCGGCTCGGAGGAGCTGGCGCGGATCGTCGACCTCCAGGTCGAGCGCCTGGCCAGGCGCCTGGCCGACCGCAGGCTGACGCTGGAGGTCACGCCGGCGGCCCGCGAGTGGCTGGCGCTGACCGGCTACGACCCGCTGTACGGCGCCCGCCCGCTGCGCCGCCTGGTCCAGTCCGCCATCGGCGACAAGCTGGCCAAGGCGGTGCTGTCCGGCGAGATCGCCGACGGCGACAAGGTCATGGTGGAGCTGGGCGACGACGAGCTGCTCATCCAGCGAGCGGCCTAGCCCGGTCCGCACCGGAGCCCGGGGATCCAGGCGATCCCCGGGCTCCGGCGTGTCACGGCACGGTCATCGGCCCCCCCGCTCGGTAAGGTTCGCCCCACTCTTCGGACAAGCCACGCTCCTCCGGTCCCGCGGGTGACTACGGTCAGCGTTCGTCAGATCACCGACATCGACTCAGGGGGACGTGCGGTGTCATTCCAGAAGTTCCGGAGCATGATCGCGGTGGCCGCTCTGACCGCCGGCGTGAGCTGGCTGTTCACCGGCGCCTCCATGGCCGGCAATTGCACGGAGACCGCCGTGCTGTCGCCCAGCTCGGCCGTCTCGACCTGTGGCGACCCGACCTCGCTGCACATCGAGCAGAGCGGCAACGCGGGCAGCCGCATGATCACCAGCGAGAGCAACAAGCTGGCCATGGCGGCCGGCGAGATGGCCAGGTACTTCGGCCACACCGGCCTGGCGGCGGGCAAGGAGGTGGTGGACATGGCGGATCTCGGCGGCGTGGGGGCCACCTGGGGCCTGACCTCGCTGTTCTCGGCCTCTCCCGCGCTCTTCCCCACGATGCCGGGCCCGGCGGGGGTCGCGGACCTGGCGACCATGGCGAACCTGCCGCCGCTGCCGCCGCTCCCGATGCTGCCCGAGGTGCCGGGGACGCCGCTGGACAGCAGGCTGCCGCACGAGATGACCGTGGGCCAGGGCCCCTACCACAACCGCGTCGTCGGCACCGGGCTCGATTCGCCGCTGGGCCTGCAGCAGCCGGTCAGCGAGGTCAGCGCGGAGGTCATCGGCCAGGTGCTGCCGAAGGCGGTGGACAGCCTCGAAGGCATCTCCATCCTGCCGGGCGGCGGGTCCGGCGCGGCCGGGCTCACCGATGCCGTGGGCGGTCTCGGGCTGAAATGAGCCACCCTGCCCGGGCGTGGACCGTGCCTGCCACGCCCGGCATCCCCTGGCCGAAGGGGTCGCGGTCCCGCCGAACGGACATGCGGGGACCGCGGCCCCTCCGGCGAGAGCGCCCCATGGGCATGGCTGAGCGAGCCCTGCCCAACCGGACGGGCTCAGCGGACGCGCGGCCGTCTCAGGAGACGAGCTCGTCCAGCTCGTCCTCGGGGAGCCCGAGATCGACCCTGATGCGGTAGCGGGTGCGCAGCAGCGCCACCTGCTCCGGATCGTTCTCGTCACACCGCAGGGCGGCCTGGGTGGCCCAGTCGAGGCCCCCCTGGAGATCGCCGTAGGCGACCAGCGTCTCGGCGATCGTGTGAGCCGTCGCCGTGGAGACGTTTCCCTCCGCGCGTATCGTCTCGATGACCTCCCTCGCCTCGTCCGGCCTGTCGAGCTCGAAGAGCGTGTCGGCGATGCCGGCACGCGGGTCGAAACCCGCCTCGCCACCGTCCTCGACCGCGCGCTGGAAACACTCCATCGCGCGCGCCGGCTGCCCCGCCGCTCGCCACTCCTCGGCGGCGAGAACCAGGATCGAAGCCCTGGACACGTCACCGGACGAATAGTCGAGCGCGACGTCGTACAGCCGGCTGGCCAGGGAATCGTGGTCGTCGGCCAACAGCGCCTGCTCAAGCAGACGATCAAGGTGCTCACGGGTCACATGCGCCACACCGCGAGACTACCGAGCCACCCGGGCCTTTGCCCGGTCAATCCACATCGCCGGTCATGCGCAAAACGGTAACGTCCCGCCCAAGCCTTCCGGCCAGAGGCGTGTCCGCGCAGGTCACAGGGCATATACCAGTCACTTTGCCGCCACGCGAGCGGAGGGACTGTGATGGGCATGTCCAAGCAGCTGACCTTCACGCTGGCCTGTGCCGTCGTGCTGTCGGCTGTCGTCCCCGGTGTCGCCGGCTACCTGTCGGCCCGCCTGGAGGCCATCGAGACGGCCGAACGCAACCTGCGGGCGCTGGAGACCCGGCTGAGCGTGCGCGAGGCCAGGGACACGCGCGCCGTCTCGCTCCCCGCCCCCTGTACGCGCACGCCGGCCACGCCGCGCCTGTACCAGGTGCCCGCCACCGCGCTCGGGGACCGGCTCGGGGACCGGCTCGGGGATCACGGCGAGCGCTGGATTCTCAGCGGGCCGGCCGAGCAGTAACGGGTCGCGGGCAACTTTCCCGCCGCTCACCGGCGTCGTACGGGTGACCGGCGGTGGAGAGAGGCTTGCGCATATGGCGGATCGATCGGAGTACGACGCGTTCGTCGCGGCGGCGTGGCATCGATTGCTCCGCACGGCCTACCTGCTCACCAGGGACTGGTCGGTCGCCGAGGACCTGGTGCAGACGGCGCTGATGAAGGCGTGGCTGGCCTGGGGCCGGATCAGGGACGAGCACGAGGCGTACGTGCGCAGGATCATCGTCAACGTGCACGTGTCGTGGTGGCGGCGGCGCTGGCGGCAGGTGGAGCTGCCCACGGGGGCGCCGCCGGACCATCCCGAGGTCGCCGACCGCATGGGGCAGGCGGACGAGCGCGAGCTGGTCTGGCAGGCCCTGGGCCGGCTGCCCGCCCGCCAGCGGGCCGTGATCGTGCTGCGCTTCTTCGAGGACATGACCGAGGCCCAGACCGCCGCGACGCTGGGCTGCAGCGTCGGCACGGTCAAGAGCCAGACCAGCAAGGCGCTGGCCAAGCTGCGGATCGACGAGTCCGTCGCGACCGCGTACGCGAGAGAGGGGTAGGGACGTGCCCGTCAGCCGTCAGGACCTGCATGACCTGCTGGAGGAGCGCAGCCGCCCCGCCCTGGAGCGGCCGGTGCCGTGGGAGCTGCTGCGCACCCGTACGCGGGCGGCCCGGCGCCGCCGTCTGGTCGCGGTCGCCGTCGCCGGGGCCGCCGCCGCGTCGGTCGCGCTGGCGGGCGTGCTCGTCGCGCCGTGGTCGCCCGCCCAGGTGGCCCAGCCCCGCCAGGACGACACCCCGATCACCGCCGCCTCGCCCCACCTGCTCCCGGCGAGCTTCGAGGAGCCGGACGGCACGGCCTACCGCCGGATCGCCACGGCGACGCTGGACGCGCCGAAGAAGTCCGAGGTGACGTTCGAGGTGAAGGTGAGCGGGAAGCCGCTGGCCATCATGGCGGACTGCCCGTCCAGAACCCGCCTGGTGCCGCAGGTCCGGATCGTCCGGCCCGGCCCGGACCAGTGGGCGCTGACCCCCAGGTCGTCCCTGATCAAGGTGTGCGACACGCACATGCCGATCGACCTCGGCCCGTTCTCCTCCGGCACGCGCCGGGCGAAGCTCAGCATCACCATGCCGAAGGCGTTGAAGTCCGACCCGGGCGAGCAGGCGAAAAAATGGCGGTTCGGCGTCTACGAGTGGACCCCGCCCGCCACCATGCCGCCCGCGCCCTCCCCCGTGCCGCCGCCCCGGTCCTTCGGCGGCACGCCTCCCGAGTTCCGGCTGATCGGCTCGAAGAGCGCCGTCTGGCCGGCGGCCCGCGAGGTGACCGTCACCGTCCCGCCGCCGGGCGGGCAGTGGGCGCTGGTCATCTACTGCGACGGCGGCCTCGCGGGGCGGCTGACCGGCGAGGTCCACGTCAACGGCCGGCGGCAGGACGTGGAGGCCTACTGCCCCGAGCCGCCTTCCGAGCGTGGCGGCGTGGGCTACTCCGTCCTCACCCCGGCGCGGCCAGGTCCTGACGGCAAGGTGACCGTCAAGGTCACCCTGTGGAGCAAGATCTCCGGGTACGAGCGCCGCCCCGGCAACCTGACCGTCGCCGTCTACGACTCCACGCGCTAGCGCGGCGACCAGGATCTGAGCTGGCGGGTCAGGAACCCCCTGATCAGCTGCTTGGCCGCGTCGATCATCTCGGGCGTGCCCTCGGGATCCCGGCGGAAGGCCAGCTTCAGCACGGCGTCGCCCGCCTCGACGGCCACGAGCACGGCCAGGTCGAGCTCGGGGCTGTCGGCCAGCCCGAACTCCTTCAGGAACAGGCCGCGCAGCCGCCCCGCGATCACCGTGTTGTTGTCGGAGTCGGAGTCGAGCAGGTTGAGGTCGACGACGTCGCCGAAGTGCAGGCTCTTGAACCCGGCGACCGTCCTGTGCATGTCCACGTAGATGTCGATGATCGCGTCGACGGCCTCCCACCAGCCGCGATAGTCCTCCTCCAGGAACCTGCGATCGACTCTGCGGACGAACTCCTCGACGTTGCGCCGGGTGAGCTCCTGGGTGATGGCCCGCTTGTCGGGAAAGAACTGGTAGACCGACCCGATGGCCACGCCCGCCCGCTCCGCTATGCGGGTGGTGGACAGGGCCTCGTAGCCGGTCTCGTCGAGAAGCTCGGCACACGCGTCGAGCATGCGCTCGACGCGCCGGGCGCTGCGGCGCTGTGCTGGCTGCCGCCTGAGGGCGTTGGGGTGGACGCACTCGTCGTCCATTTGCGGCGAAGACACGGATTCATCTTCTCCCGTATGGGCGATCCTTACCCGCGAATTTGCTCAACCGGGCCAGCCCGCGCATCGCGCGCGGCGAAATCCGGGACAACGCGTAGCCGATTTTCCCCTCGGCGTTCACGGGGACGAGGGCCTGGTTTCTGTGCACGGCCCGCAGAATGTGCGCGGCCACGCGTTCCGGCGGGTATCCGCGCCGCGCCAGCCCCCGCACGGCGTCCTCGCGCAGGCTGTCCTTCGTGTACGTGGCGTGGCTCGCGATGCCGGTGGAGACGAATCCGGGGCAGATGGCGCTGACCCCGATGCCGTGACCCGCCAGCTCGGCCCTGAGGCAGTCGCTGAGCATCTTCACGGCCGCCTTGGAGGTCGAGTACGCCGGCAGCACCTGGGAGGGCGCGAACGCGGCCAGGGACGCGACGTTGACGATGTGCCCGCCCTGCCCGCGCTCGGCCATGGCGGCGCCGAAGAGCCGGCAGCCGTGGACGACGCCCCACAGGTTGACGTCGATGGTCCTGCGCCAGTCGTCGAGGGTGTGGTCGAGGAACGCGCCCGCGACGGCGATCCCCGCATTGTTCACCACAATATCCGGCACACCATATTCAGAGATGATATTTCGCGAGAAGTCCTCCATATCATCGGCATTCGCCACATCGACCTGCACGCCGTGAGCCGTAATCCGAAGGTCTCTCGCAATACCGTCCGCCACCCGCTTCGCGGCGTCGATATCGATATCCGCGCAGACCACTTCAGCCCCGTGCGCCGCGAACGCCCGCGCCGTCGCCCGCCCGATCCCGGACCCCGCGCCGGTGACCACCACCAGCCGCCCGCCGAACGCCCCGCCCGCCCGTGCCCGCCGCAGCTCCCCGCTCGCGGGCCCGCCCTCCACGTGCTCCACGAACTCGGCGATCATCCCGGCCACGGTCCCGGGCCTGCTCCGGTGCGCCCAGTGCCCGGCCGCGACCCTCCGGTGCCACAGCCTGGGCGCCCACCGCCCCACCGACTCCAGCAGCGCCGGGGTGACGTACGCGTCGCGCGTGGGCTCGATGATCTGCACGGGCAAACCGGGCACGCGCGGATCGAGCCCGGAATCCGGCGGGTTGCGCCGGTAGAGTGCGAGCCCGTTGATCCCGTCCTGGACCAGGGTCGGCGCCGGATGCCCCGGCCGCGGCGCGATGCCGTCGCCGCGCAGGGCGCGCCTCACCAGCCCGGGCAGCACGGACCGCCAGGCCAGCTCGGGCAGCACCGGGAGCCGGAACGCCCCGATGTACCAGGACCTGGCCCGCTGCGCCGCCACGTCGCGCGGCCGTCCGTGGCGCATGAAGTCCGCGACCTGCCGCAGCCCCGGCCCGCCCAGGCTGGTGAACGAGGCCAGCCGGTCCCTGACGCCCGGCCGCCCCAGGGCCTCCCAGCCCTGGAGCGAGCCCCAGTCGTGGCCCACGAGGTGGACCTTGGCCCGCCCGACGGCGTCGAGCACGGCGTCCAGGTCGCCGATCAGCCGGTCGAACCCGTAGTCGCCCCGGTCCGCCGGCGCGGTGGACGCCCCGGCGCCGCGCACGTCGTAACGCACCACGTGGAAGCGGTCGCGCAGGAGCGCCGCCACCTCGTCCCAGACGCGATGCGTGTCGGGGTAGCCGTGCAGGAGCAGCACGGCGGGCCTGCCGGGATCGCCCTCCTCGTACACCGCCAGCCGCACGTCACCGGATTCGACCATCCGCATCGCGACCTCCTATTGGACGAATTGTCCAGTAGAATAGATCGATCAGGGCCGGGCGGCCAGACCCGTGCAGGAGCGCAGTGCCTTCCAGTCGGCCACGGCACTGGTGCGGGCCGACCCGGTCATCGGAATCGGGATACCCCCCTGGATGGTGGCCGGAGTCCACGAATCCTTCAAGATCTTCCGACCGTTGATGGTCAGCGTCAGCACGCCCGTCCTGCCGGTGGTGGCCGGGTTGGAGTTGTAGAAGACGAAGTTGCCCATGCCGTAGTTGACGTAGGCGTCGTCGAGGTACCCGGAGCCGAGCAGGATGTGCGCGTGCCCGCCGACCACCACGTCGGCGCCCGCCTCGACCAGCTTGGGAGCCAGCGAGAGCTGCGCCGGGTTGGGGCACTTCTGCATCTCGGTGCCCCAGTGCAGGTGGACGATCACGGTGTCGGAGTTCTTGCGGGCCTGGCGTACCGCGCGCAGGAGGGCCGGCTCGTTCTTCGCCGAGGCCAGCCCGCCCTGGTCCGCCGTGGCCGTCCACGACTGGATGAACTCCGCGTCCAGCACCTGCGTGGCGCCGATGATCGCCACCCGGTTGCCGTTCACGGTCTTGCGGAAGGGTTTGTAGGCCTGCGCCGCGTTCGCCCCGATCCCCACCACGGGGAACTTGCTGCGCTTGACCGCCGCGAGCGAGTCGGCCAGCCCGGTCTCCATGTAGTCCATGCCGTGGTTGTTGGCCATGGAGGCGACGTCCACCCCGGCGGCCTTGAGCGCCGTCAGCGCGCTCGACGGCGCCCTGAACGTGTACTGCTTGCCGGGCGCGGGCGTCCCACCGGTGGTGATGGCCGTCTCCAGGTTCACCATCGCTAAATCGGCCTTGCGCAGCACGCTCGCGATCGGCCCGAGCGCCGTGCGCGGGTTGTTGAGCCGTGGCCGCAGGATGCCCTCGAAGTGCACGTCCCCGCCGAAGGCGATGGTGAACGGCTTGCGCTCGGGGGTCGGCTTCGCCGTCTCCTCCTCAGGCTGGTCGGGAGAGGCGGCCACCTCCTTGCTCTGGAGCTCGCGCTCGGGCGCCGCCGAGCACGCGGCCAGTAATCCGACGACAGCGATCACCGGGAGGGCACGGGGGAATCTCATCTGCCGCCACTTCCGCTCGAAACCTGTCTTACAGGGATCGAGCATGCCATGTGGGACGGACTACCGCGCAGGCTCCCCAATGCTCATCAACCTGGACATAGCCAGTCGAGTCCTGTCATCCATCGGGGTGTAGACGATCAGCCGGATCTCCGGCACCGCCGTCAGGCTCGTCGTGCTGAAGCGCAGCCCGCCGAGCTCCCGGTGCTTGTAGCGCTTCACCCTGGGCCCCGGATCGGCCACGTCCTGCCGGGCCCACAACCGGGCGAACTCGGCGCTCTCCACGCTGAGCCGGCGGACGAAGTCCTGCCAGCACGGCGAGTCGGCGTGCCGGCTGTAGGCGCCCCTGAAGACGGCCACCGCCCGCGCCAGCTCGTGGTCGCGGTCGACCAGCCGCGTCACGGGCACCGGGTACAGGCAGACGTGCCAGAGCGAGTTGCGCTCCCCCTCCGGCGCCCCGACCAGCTCGGGGAAGAGCGCCGCGTACGCGTCGTTCCAGGCCAGCACGTCGCACCGGCTGTTGGACACGCAGGCCGGCAGGTCGCCGAGCCGGTCGAGTATCCCCTGCATCTCGGGCGTCACCTGGCCGGAGTCCACGGGGACCGGGTCGGCCGCCTGCCCGGCCAGCCGGTAGAGGTGGTGGCGCTCCGCGCTGTCGAGCTTGAGCGTGCGGGAGATCGCGTCGAGCACCTGCGGGCTGGCGTTGATCGGCCGCCCCTGCTCCAGCCAGGTGTACCAGGTGACCCCCACCCCGGCGAGCTGGGCGACCTCCTCGCGGCGCAGCCCGGGCGTCCGCCTGCGCGGGCCGGGCGCGAGATCGACCATCTCCGGGGTGATCCGCTCCCGCCGCGAGCGCAGGAACGCCGACAGGTCGGTACGTCTTGCCTCAGCCACCGTCATTTCTCCACTATGGGGGCACACGGGGTGCTTATCCAGTTAGCACCAGTACCAGTATAAATGGGCTCTCGTTACTGGTACCAGGATGGCGGCAGACTGAGCAGCATGTCGCAAACTGCCGCTTTCTCCCCTCCTGTGAACACCCAGACACAGGAAGCCGTTCCCAAGCCCAGCGGCCTGCTCCTGGCGATCATCCTCGTGGGGCAGTTCCTGGCGATCCTGAACGTCAACATCGTGAACGTGGCCACCCCCACCATCGAGGCCGACCTGAACGCGTCGGGGGCCGGGCTGCAGATGATCGTCGCGGGCTACACCATCGTCTACGCCGTCTTGCTGATCACTGGGGCCAGGGTCGGTGACTTGTTCGGCTATCGCAAGGCGTTCCTGGGCGGGCTCGCCGTTTTCACCATCACCACGCTCGCCGCGGGCCTGGCGCCCGCGACGGGCTGGCTGGTGGCCTCCCGGCTGCTGCAGGGCG
This sequence comes from Nonomuraea rubra, assembly GCF_014207985.1. Taxonomy (NCBI): domain Bacteria; kingdom Bacillati; phylum Actinomycetota; class Actinomycetes; order Streptosporangiales; family Streptosporangiaceae; genus Nonomuraea; species Nonomuraea rubra. The sequence continues at coordinate 12,065,851 of NZ_JACHMI010000001.1, forward strand.
CCGGGGCCGCGATGATGATGCCGCAGGTGCTGACGTTGATCCAGCGCAACTATCACGGCGCCGCCAGGGGCCGGGCGATCGGCCTGTGGTCGCTGGTGATCAGCGGTGGCATCGTGGTGGGCCAGGCGCTCGGCGGGATCCTGCTGGGGCTCGGCCTGGGCTGGCGGCTCGTGTTCCTGACGCTGGTCCCGATCGGGGCGCTGCTGCTGGTGGCCGGGCTCCGGGTGCTGCCCGCCGACGAGGGCGGCGGCCGTACCGGGCTCGACCCGCTCGGCCTGGCGACCCTGTCGGCCGCCGTGCTGCTGTTCGTGGTGCCGCTGGTGCTCGGCCGCGACCTCGGCTGGCCGGTGTGGGGCTGGGTCTCGATGGGGCTGAGCGTGGTGACGTTCGCCGCGTTCGTCCGCATCGAGCGGTGGGTGACCGCGCGGGGCGGGCGCCCGCTGGTGGACGCGCGGGTGCTGCGCGCGCCCGGCATGCGGCCGGGGCTGGCGATCCTGCTGTTCGGGCCGGCCACGTGGGGGGCGTTCCTGTTCACCTCCGCCCTGCACCTGCAGGGCGACCTACACCTGTCGCCGCTGGCCTCCGGCATGATGCTGGTGCCCTGCGCCCTCGCGTTCGGCCTGGTCGGGCTGGCCTGGCCGCGCCTGCCCGTACGGCTGCAGCGCCCGCTGGTGCCGTTCGGCTACGTGGTGGCCGCCCCCGCCTACGTCGGGCTCGGCCTCGCCTCCGGCGGCGGCCTCGGCTACGCCCTGATGAGCGCCCTCATCGGCGCCGGCCTCGGCGTGCAGGTCGCGGTGACGAACATGGCCACCGAGCAGGTGGACGACGCGTACGCGGCGGACGCCAGCGGCGCCCTGCTCACCGTGATGCAGCTCGGCCAGGTCATCGGCGTCTCCACCGTGGGCACGCTGTTCATCTCCCTGGACGCGAGCGCCACCGCCTCGGCCTCCGCGTCGCTGACCACGTCCCTGGCCATGGCGGCCCTGGCCGTGCTCGCCGGGGTGAGCTCCCTGTTCCTCGTCCGGCGCCGGGTTCCGGCCGTCGCCTAGAGTTGGATGGCTCCTTAATCTCGCCGACACCGCCCGCGGGCACGCCGCGGGCGCGCCATCAGATGAGGTCGGTGAGGCCGGCGACGGCCGCCACCACGGAAAGTGCCAGGACCACGGTGCCGCCGAGCACCTGCGCCAGGGTCTGCGGCCAGACCTTGGCCCGGAACCAGCCCCAGGCCCGTCGCGGCCACCCGGGCCCGCCACTGTTCGGCTTCCGGCCACGGCAGTGGGGCCGGATCACGCCGATCACCTCCTCCACCAGGTCCTGCGGCACCCTGCCGCTCTCGATGACGTCGATGGTCGGCTGCCGGGTGTCGAGCAGCACGCGGATCCGCAGTTCGTAGCCCTCGTCGGCCACGACCGTCTCCACGCGGAACGACTGGTGGGGAGCGGCGTCGAGCACCCGCCCGACCTTGGGGAGCACTTGGTTCAGCCTCTTGCGATCACTGATCCGGTATCGCCGAGAGTGCCTCTTCGACTCGAATAACGGCATGGCTTGTCTCTCCTGGAACTGCCGACTACGGGGAGCAGGCCAGGAACGCGCAGGTGTGCCAGGGCACGCTCGCGCCGCGTCCGCGCAGGACGAGCGCAGTTGCGTGAGCTGGACAGGCGATGCCACAATGTAAATGATCTATGCCCACCGAAAGGTCGGGTCATTGTGACAGAGCGCATTCACAGCCTCTGTTGAACGGCTCTGGGAAGTTGCTGCAACAACTGCCCAGAGCCGTTTGTCATGAGCTGGCGGCGAGGGTGGCCAGGTCGAACTGGTGATCTTGAACGCCTGCCACAAAGGCAGCCCACTCCGACGGCGTGAATACCAGGACCGGCCCATCCTGTTGCTTGCTGTCACGCAGCGCGACGTTGCCATCCGTCAGAGGTGCAACCTCGACGCATGCCGTTGCGCCGTTGCAGTAGCTGGCCTTGCGCCAGGCCGCCTTCGTGATGTCGTTGTGCATGTTTATCCCTAGGCTCCGTTGCCTTGTATTGAGGTACCGGGGTCGTCACCGCCGCCAGAGCATGGCCTTGCGCTGGATGAGCACCCGTGACTCGTCCTCGTCCAGAGCTTCCGACCGCATGTGGTCGAAGGCCGTCTCGTAACCGGCCACCCGCTCGAGGTCTTCGACGAAGTGAGCAGAATAAAGCTGCTCCAGGTACACCACATCATCGAATTCCGCGAACTTGAGATGAATGAACGCACCGGTGTTGACCGGGTGAAGCGAGTCCAATGGTAGGACCTGAACGCTGACGTGTGACAGTAGGGACACCTCCAAGAGATGTTCCATTTGCTCACACATGACCGAGGGCTCCCCAAAACGGCGCATAAGTGCCGCTTCGTCCAGAATGACGCTCATTCGGCAGGGATCGGCTCTGTGCAGGACCCGCTCCTGCCGGTCGAGCCGTGCCTCGACCCTGCTGCGGACACCGCTGTGCGTGATGCGCGCGATACCCCGCGTGGCGAGGATGACCTCCCGGGCATAGTCCTCGGTCTGCAGGAGACCCGGCACAGCCTGGGGTTCCCAGTTGCGCTGGTGGACGGCCTCCGCCTCCAAGCCGAGGAATCTTGTGTACTCCTCAGGGAGGGTGTCCTCGTAATCTTCCCACCACCCGCGCTGTTCCGCATCACGCAACAGGCCCACGAGCTCGTCAAGTTTGTCGCCGTCGACGCGGTACAGCTTCGCCATGGACTTGATGTCCTCGGCGGACGGCATGGTCTTGGCGGCCTCGATGCGGCTCACCTTGCTCGCCGACCAGCCGAGCTCTCTGGCGGCCTTGGCCCCGGTGAAGTTTCGCCGCTCGCGGAGGAGGCGTAGCTCCTGCCCCAGCCGGAGGCGCCGTACTGTTGGACTGCCCTGCTGCGATGGCACCGTCCACCCTCCTTCTCAGGAATGAAGGTGTAGCCGGAAGGGACCGTTTGGAGCCCGGCTTTTTGGGCCGTTCGCCCAATCTTACACTGCAAGTTGCATGAGTTGTGCCGCACAGCCTTGCCAGAAGGCTTTCATGGGTACAGCGTAGGGGCAAGGACAAGCTCCGCGAACAGGTCTGATACTGGGGAGATCTTCCGCCTTCCATCGGACGCATGATGCTTGTCGTGCAAGTTGCATCGCAAGAAGCAAAGAAAAGTAAATCTTCCCTTGCTGGAAGACTTGCAGCAACGACGACTGCAAGGGACGATCAGAACCAGGAGGGTTCTCGAGTCGCAGAGGAGGCCGGCATGACGACACGGCCCGGCGCACGAGAGCTTCCGCCCACCGTCGCGTGCCCGTACGAGGGCCGCATCTCCGGCAGCGTCGCCGTCCCCGAAACGAACATCCGCCACAGGGAGGCCACTTGCCGGAAGGATTCAGTCATCGTCTGAACAACGCAGCGCGACTTCGCTCATTCGAGCACGAAAAAAGCCGGGCCGAGGCTGGTCACCGAGCGCCGCATCTGGGCTGCCACCCTGCGGCGAAACTCGGTCACCAGCCGTCGGACCGGCAAGAAGCCACCTCTAAATGCCGCGAAAGGGGTCTTCTTATGTACTCACAAGGTACCAAGGGGGTCGGCCGAATCAAGTCCTGGATCCAGGATCTCATCGCGTCCGCCGACTACGAAATCTGCGTGGAGCCCGACGAGTTCGCCTACCGGGTGGGCTGGACCGTCACCAAGACGGGATTCGGCTCCCGCCGGTACCGCGACCCACGGTTCGACCAGCTCCGCCAGCCCAGCAAGGTGATCGAGGAGGTGTCGTGACATGCCGAGGAACCCACGCAACCAGCTGTACCCTGCCAGCGAGGACCTCCCCGCCGCGCGCGGCGGCTCGCTGCCGGCCAGGCTCTGGCGGGCGCGCACCGAGCTGCTGCTGCTCGCCGGCCTGGCGCTGCTCGTCACGGCCCTGCTGAGCGCCGCGCACGCGGGCCGGTGGGTGCCCTTCGTCCTGGTGGCCGGCGCCGTCTCGGTGCCCGCCGCCACCAGGTTCGGCCGCAACTGGGTCGTGGCCCACTTCTGGTGCGTCGTCTCCAGGCACCGCCTGCAGCGGACCTGCCTGGAGACCACCATGCACACCAGGGCGGGCCGCATCCCGCTGGTGCTCTGGATCACCCCGACGACCACCGGCGAGAAGGCGCTGATCCTGGTACGGGCGGGCGTCAGCGCCGAGGCGTTCGAGGCGTACAGCGAGGAGATCGCGGCGGCCTGCTGGGCCCGCAGCGTGAACGTCTACCGGCACCGCACGCGCGCCCAGCTCCTCATCGTCGAGATCGTCAGGCGGGACGAGGTGCCAGGGGCGACCTCTCCCGGGCTGGACCGCCTGTACGGGCACAGATCGTGGATCCCGCTGAGATCCGAGCTCGAGGAGCCGCCTGATCTGGCGACACTGCCGCACGCGGCATGAAGACCTAGGGAACGGGGCCGTCCCTAGGGGTGCAAGCCCCGGAGACCGCGGGGGCTCCGGGGCTTCCCCATGCGCCCGGTCCGCGCGAAGATGAGTTCATCTGGCGAACTCAGGAGTCGTGATGACGTCGACCGTCCACCGGACCTGTCCCCTGTGCGAGGCCGTCTGCGGCCTGACCCTCACCCTCGACGACGGCGGGCACGTCACCAGTGTCCGGGGCGACAAGGACGATCCGTTCAGCAAGGGGTTCATCTGCCCGAAGGGAGCCAGCCTCGGCCGGCTCGACGAGGACCCCGACCGGCTGCGCAAGCCGCTGATCAGGGAGGGCGAGCTCTGGCGCGAGGTCGGCTGGGACGAGGCGTTCACCGCCGTGAAGGCCGGCCTCGACCGCCTCGCGGACCGCCGCTCCATCGCCGTCTACCTCGGCAACCCCAACGCCCACACCATGGCCGGCGCCCTGTACGCCGCCCCGCTGATCAAGGCGCTCGGCACCCGCAACGTCTTCTCCGCCAGCACCGCCGACCAGATGCCCAAGCACGTGGCCAGCGGGCTCATGTTCGGCCATCCGCTGGCCATCCCGGTGCCCGACCTGGACAGGACCGACTACCTGCTGATGCTGGGCGCCAACCCGCTGGAGTCCAACGGCTCCCTGTGCACCGCGCCCGACTTCCCCGGCAGGCTCAAGGCCCTGCGCGGGCGCGGCGGCCGGCTGGTCGTGGTGGATCCGCGCCGCACGCGCACCGCCGCGCTGGGCGACGAGCACGTCTTCATCCGCCCGGGCACGGACGCGTACCTGCTGTTCGGCATCGTGCACACGCTGTTCGCCGAGGACCTGGCCAGGCCGCGGCACGAGGTCAACGGGCTGGCCGAGGTGCGCGAGGCGGCCAAGCACTTCCCGCCCGAGTCCGTGGCCAGGCGCACCGGGGTGCCCGCCGAGACGATCACGCGGCTGGCCAGGGAGCTGGCGGCGGCGCCCACGGCCGCCGTCTACGCCAGGATCGGCACGTGCACGGCCGAGTTCGGCACGCTGGCCCAGTGGCTGGTGGACGTGCTGAACGTGCTCACCGGCAACCTCGACAGGCCCGGTGGTGCCATGTTCCCCAAGCCCGCGACCGAGTTCGCGGGGCGGCGCAGGCCGTACGTGGTGGGGCGGTGGAAGAGCCGCGTCAGGGGCCTGCCCGAGGCGAACGGCGAGCTGCCCGTGGCCACGCTGGCCGACGAGATCGAGACGCCGGGCGAGGGGCAGGTCAGGTTCCTGCTGACGATCGCGGGCAACCCGGTGCTGTCGGCGCCGCACGGCGCCCGGCTGGACACCGCGTTCGCCGGGCTCGACTTCATGGTGAGCGTGGACCCGTACCTGAACGAGACCACCAGGCACGCGAACGTCATCCTGCCGCCGCCGCGGGTCCTGCAGTCGGGGCACTACGACTTCGCGCTGCTCGGGTTCGCCGTGCGCAACTACGCGCGGTACTCGCCGCCGCTGCTGCCGCTGGACGAGCGGCCGTCGGAGGCCCAGATCCTCGCCAGGCTGGCCATGATCGCCTCCGGGCTGGAGGGCGACCTCGACGCGTTCGTCATCGACGACATGTTGGGCAAGGCGACGCAGACGCCCGGCTCGGGGATCGAGGGGCGGGACGTGGCGGAGCTGCGCGACCTGCTGGACGGCGAGACGGGCAGCGAGCGGCGGCTCGACCTCATGCTCAGGCTCGGCCCGTACGGCGAGTGGGCCGGCAAGGGCGACCTGTCGCTGCGCAAGCTGCTCGACAACCCGCACGGCCTCGACCTGGGCGCGCTGGAGCCCCGCCTGGACGAGGTGCTCAAGACGGCCTCGGGCCTGGTCGAGCTGGCACCGCCGCAGCTCATGGAGGACGTGGAACGGCTGCGCGGCAAGCTGGAGGAGGAGCCGCCGGAGATCGTCCTCATCGGGCGGCGGCACCTGCGCTCCAACAACAGCTGGATGCACAACGTCGGCCCGCTGGTCGGCGGCAGCAACACGTGCACGCTGCAGATCCACCCCTCGGACGCGGACAGGCTGGGCCTGGCCGGCGAGGCCGTGGTGCGCTCGGCGAAGGGCCAGGTCACCGTGCCCGTCGAGCAGACCGACACGATCATGCCTGGCGTCGTCAGCCTGCCTCACGGATGGGGGCACGCGGGCAGCGCCCAGAACGTGGCGGCCGAGCATCCCGGTGTCAACGTCAACACGCTCACCGACGAGACGACCATAGACGTTCCGAGTGGTAACGCAGTGTTCAACGGAGTTCCGGTCACGATTTCACCAACCGGGGTGATCATCGCACATTAGGGTGTCGCGCGTGACTATCGCGCCAGAAGAGGACCGCCTGAACGCCCAGATCGCCTTCGCCATCGAGATCGACAAGTTGAAGCGGATCATCCGCCGCAACCATCTCATCGACGGCTCGCGGCGGGAGAACTCCGCCGAGCACTCCTGGTACGTGGGCACGCTGGCGATGGTCCTCGGAGAGCATGCCCCACCCGGAACGGACCTCCAACGGGTGGTGGCCATGCTGTTGGTGCACGACCTGGTGGAGATCGACGCCGGCGACACGTTCGTCTACGACGCGGTGGCGGTCGAGGCCCAGGCCGAGGCCGAGCGGGCCGCCGCCGACCGGATCTTCGGCCTGCTGCCGGACGAGCAGGGGGTGTGGCTGCGGGAGCTGTGGGACGAGTTCGAGGCCAGGAAGACGCCGGAGGCGAGGTTCGCCAAGGCGCTCGACCGCTTCGCCCCGATTCTGGCCAACCACCACACCGAGGGCGGCACGTGGCCGCTGTTCAAGGTGACGGCCGCGGAGGTCAGGGAGAAGGTGCGGATCATCGAGGAGGGCTCGCCCTCGCTCGGTGCGTACGCCCTGGAGCTGGTCGAACTCTCGGTGGCCAGGGGACACCTGTCCGAGTGATCCCCACATGCCCGGGGTAGGGGACTTGTCGTGAAAGAGACAGTACGCGCGAAACGACGGCAGTTTCGGGGTTTCGCCGGGCCGGTCGCCATCGCCGATCGGCTCGAGAAGTCGAAGGCCATGGACAAGCCGATCAGGGGACTGGCCAAGGTCGTACGCCAGCGGCTGCGCCAGGGCCGCCTGCGCGACCTGCTGCACGGCGTCCCCATCGGCGAGCCGGTACACCCGCCGCTGGCCACGGTCAGCCTGGGCTGCTGGCTCTCCGCGGCCGTGCTGGACCTGGCACGCGCCGATCCGCGGGCCTCGCGGCTGCTGCTGGCCACGGGCCTGGTCAACGCCCTGCCCACGGCGGCGGCAGGGCTCACCGACTGGTCCTCGCTCCACCGCGAGCAGCAGCGGGTCGGCTTCGTGCACATGGCGGCGAACCTGACCGCGCTCGGCCTCATGACAGCCTCGCTGATGGCCCGCGTACGCGGCCACGAGCGGCCCGGCCGGATCCTCTCCTTCACCGGGCTGGCCGTGGGCGGGCTCGGCGCGTACCTCGGCGGGCACCTGGCCTACCGGCAGGCCGCGGGGGCCAACCACGCGCCGCAGATCACCCACCTGGTGCCGCTGGGCTGGCACGACCTGTGCCCGCTCAAGGACCTCCCGGAAGGCCGCCCGGTGGCCAGGCGGCTGGGCTACATCCAGCTCTTCGTGCTGCGCCAGGGCGACGGCGTGACCGTGCTGGCGGACCGGTGCCCGCACCTGGCGGGGCCGCTGCACCAGGGCAGGCTCGTCATGGAGGACGGCGAGGCGTGCGTCGTGTGCCCGTGGCACAGCAGCACGTTCCGGCTGGCCGACGGGTCGGTCAAGCACGGGCCCGCGACGGCGCCCGCGCCCGTGTTCGAGACGCGGATCAGGCGTGACGGCACCATCCAGGTACGGCCGGGGTTGACCTGAAGTTTGGTTGAGGTTCTACGGTCGTGACATGGGCAAGATTCTTGTGACCGGCGCGACCGGGAATGTCGGCAGTCATGTGGTGGCACAGCTCGCCTCGGCGGGCATCGACGTACGGGCGTTCGCCAGGCGTCCCGAGCGGGTGCAGCCGGGCGTGGAGGCCGTTCAGGGCGACCTGACGGCCCCCGAGACACTCGAACCCGCGCTGAAGGACGTGGAGAGCGTGTTCCTGCTCTGGCCCGGCCTCTCCACGGGCAACGCGGCGGAGGTGGTCTCGGCGATCGCCGGGCACGCGCGGCGGGTGGTGTACCTGTCGGCGTTCGTGCCGGGCGGCTCCGGGGGGCACTACGGGGAGATCGAGGGGCTCATCCGGCGGTCGGGGCTCGGCTGGACGTTCCTGCAGCCCGGCGGGTTCGCGGCGAACACGCTGGGGTGGGCGGACCAGGTGCGGCAGGGAGTGGTGCGGTGGCCGTTCGGGGAGGCGTCCCGGGCGCTGATCCACGAGAAGGACATCGCGGCCGTCGCCGTCCACGTGCTCACCTCGGCGGGGCACAACGGGGCCGCGTACGCCATCACCGGGCCCGACGAGCTGACCCAGGCCGAGCAGGTACGGGTGATCGGCGAGGTGGTCGGGCGTGAGGTGCGCTGGGAGGAGCAGCCGCCGGAGGAGGCCAGGGAGCGGCTGCTGGCGGCCTGGGGGGACGAGGCGTTCGTGGACAGTGCGCTGAAGGCGTGGGAGAGCTTCGTGGCCGGGCCCGAGCGGGCCACGGACACGGTGCGGCGACTGCTCGGGCGGCCCGCGCTGAGCTTCCGGCAGTGGGCGGAGGACCACGCGGAGGACTTCCGCTGATCGGAGGACCACGCGGAGGACTTCCGCTGACCCTTCCCCCCGGGATGGTCAGGCCCCGTCGGCCGCGGCGGCGGGGTGCTCGACGAGGGCGAGGATGCGGCTGGACATGAAGCGGGCCGTACGCACCGGGGTGCCGCTGCGGGTGACCTCGCTCACCTCCACCAGCCCTCGCCGGGTGGCCACCTCGACCCGCCTGCCGGCGCGGGTGGCCGTGATCTCGTAGGTGCGCGGCGACGACTCTCCGGCGTCGATGACGATCTCCACCCGGTCACCTTTCATACCAGGTTCCTACCCAAAGGCGATTATCCGTACACCAGTACGACAATCGCCACAATCCCCACGCACACGATGACCGCGCGCAGGACCGGGGCGGGGATGCGCCGCCCCAGCCTGGCGCCCAGGAAGCCGCCCGCGACCGCGCCTGCCGCCACGCCCGCGGCCGCCTGCCAGTCCACGTCCGCGGCCACGACGAAGAAGGCCGCCGCGACCGCGTTCACGATCAGGGCCAGCACGTTCTTGGCGGCGTTCACCCGCTGCAGGCCGTCGTCGAGGAAGATGCCGAGCAGCCCGATCAGCAGCACGCCCTGGGCGGCCCCGAAGTACCCGCCGTAGACGCCCGCGCCCAGCACGCCCAGCCACAGGGCCGGGCCGCCGTGCGGGTGCGCCTGCTCGCGCCGCGCGGCCACCCACGCGTTGAGCCTGGGCTGCGTCATCACCAGCACGCAGGCCAGCGCGATCAGGACCACGACCACGATCTCGAACACGTCGGGATCGAGGAACAGCAGCAGGATCCCGCCGATCAGCGCGCCGAGCGCCGACGCCGCGCCCAGCCGCAGCAGCCGGTCGCGCTGCCCCTGGAGCTCGGTACGGTACCCGTAGGCGGCGCTGAAGGAGCCGGGCACGAGGCCGACGGTGTTGGAGACGTTCGCGGTGACGGGGTCCACGCCCAGCGCCACCAGCGTGGGGAACGTGATCAGCGACCCCGACCCGACCACCGCGTTGATGGCCCCTGCCACCACACCGGCCGCGCACACCGCGGCCAGCTCCCAGCCCGTCACGAAACCCTCCCGATGCCGCCATGTGCTGCCCGGTGCAGGCCGCGGCGGCGGGGTCCCTACGGGCTGTCCTGTCCCTTGGGGGGTGTGAACAGGCCGCCCAGGTTCTCCAAGACTTTGCCCATTTCTGAGGGGACGATCCAAATCTTATTGGCGTCACCCTTGGCGATCTCGGGCAGGGTCTGGAGGTACTGGTAGGCGAGGAGGTGCTGGTCGGGGTTGCCCTCGTGGATGGCCTTGAAGACCATGCCGATCGCGTCCGCCTGGCCCTTGGCCCGCATGGCCTGGGCCTCGGCCTCCGCCTGCGCGCGCAGCACGGCGGCCTCCGCCTCGCCGCGCGCCCGCAGCACCGACGCCTGCTTCTCGCCCTCGGCGGCCAGGATCGCCGCCTGGCGCTGCCCCTCCGCGGTCAGCACGGCGGCACGCTTGTCGCGGTCGGCGCGCATCTGCTTCTCCATGGAGTCCTGGATGGAGGCGGGCGGGTCGATGGCCTTGAGCTCGACCCGGTTGACCCGGATGCCCCACTTGCCGGTCGCCTCGTCCAGCACGCCGCGCAGCGCGGTGTTGATGTCCTCGCGGGAGGTCAGCGTGCGTTCGAGGTCCATGCCGCCGACCACGTTGCGCAGGGTGGTGACGGTGAGCTGCTCGACGCCGATCAGGAAGTTCGCGATCTCGTACGTGGCCGCCTTCGGATTGGTGACCTGGAAGTAGATGACGGTGTCGATGGAGACCACGAGGTTGTCGGAGGTGATCACGGGCTGCGGCGGGAACGACACCACCTGCTCCCGCAGGTCGATCATGTCCTTGATGCGGTCGATGAAGGGCACCACCAGGTTCAGCCCGGGCGTGAGCGTGCGGTGGTAGCGCCCCAGGCGCTCGACGATGGCGGCCGTGGCCTGCGGGATGATGCGAATCGTGCGGGCCACCCCGAAGCCCACTGCCGCGACCACGACCAGGGCGACGATGAGCTGCTCGACGGACATGGCGACGCTCCGGAGTCGAGGGAACCGACTCCGTAGATCCTATTTGGTTTTGGGGATCGGCGTCTTTTATCACCATAAAAGGTGATCTAGCGAGCGCGCGTCCGGGGCTAATGGGCGCGCGCGTACCAGCGGCCCTCCGCGCTCCGGTCCAGCGTAAGCGGCACCCCGAACGTCTGCGTGAGGTTGTCGGCGGTCATGACGTGCTCCAGCGGCCCCTGGGCCACCACCGAGCCGTGCCGCAGCAGCAGCGCGTGCGTGAACCCGGCCGGCACCTCCTCCACGTGGTGCGTCACCAGCACCAGCGTCGGCGAGCGGTAGTCGCCGGCCAGCACCGACAGGCGGCGCACCAGATCCTCCCTGCCGCCCAGGTCGAGCCCGGCCGCCGGCTCGTCGAGCAGCAGCATCTCGGGGTCGGGCATCAGCGCGCGGGCGATCTGCACGCGCTTGCGCTCGCCCTCCGACAGGGTGCCGAAGCGCCGCCTGATGAGATGGGCGGCGCCCATCATGTCGATCAGCTCGACGGCCCTCGTCACGTCGTTGGAGTCGTACTCCTCCGTCCAGCGGCCCATGATCCCGTACGAGGCGGTCAGGACGAGGTCGATGACCTTCTCCTCCGGCGGGATGCGCTCGGCCAGCGCGGCGCTCGCCAGCCCGATCCTGGGTCGCAGGTCGAACACGTCCGCCTGCCCCAGCCGCTCCCCCAGCACCTCGACGACACCCTCGCTCGGGTACAGCAACGTGGCCGCGACCTGCAGCAACGTCGTCTTGCCCGCGCCGTTGGGACCGATGACGGCCCACCGCTCGTCCCCGTTGACCGTCCAGTCGATGCCGCGCAACAGGGCCGCTCCGTCGCGCCTGACGGCGACGTCCTGGAGCCGCAGCACCTGACCACCCATCCCCGATACCTCCTTAGGAGTCACCCTCGGGACAAACCTATTGCAGGGCGAGCGCTTATCGTGGATCGGTGCGCCCTGAATCGCCTGTCTGTCCGTCCCTGGTCGCCTGGGGCAACGCGTGGCTGTCCGGCCACGTGGGGCTCGACGAGGCGGCTGACCACGTGGAAGCCGTCGGCGGGCCCGCCGTCGCGGGCGACGTGCCCCTGCGTAAATACCTCGCAAACCTGCGCGCCGAAGGTCTGAGCGAGCTGCGGCTGGCCCTGCCCGCGCCCGGAGACCCGCTCGGGCTGTCCGGCCCGCCGCCGTTCAACTCGGCCGCCGTGGACGCCGGCCAGGCGGCCATCGCCGTGCTCGCCGAGCGCAACCTCGGTCTCGTGCCCCACCCCGACCGGCGCGGGTCCTCCTATGTCGGGGTACGGCTGGAGGTGCACGACGCCGGGCCCGTCCGCCACGACCTGCCGTCGCTGGCCGAGGCCGAGCGGGAGCTGTCCGGCGCGATGAGCGCCGCCATCGAGGCCCTGTCGTCGGTCGACGGTCCAGCGCAGGACCGTCCCGAGGGGCCGGCGCGCGGCGGGGAGCTCGCGCCCGGCTACCCGGGGCGGGCCCACCGGGTCTCCGCCCTGGCCACGCGGCTGGCGGTGGTGCTGCGCGTGGCCGACGAGCGGGGGCTCACCTCGGGGCAGGTCGCCGTACGCGGCGCCGCGCTGCGCGAGCTCGACCGTGCGGTACGCCGCGCGGTCGTGGCGGCGCACCACGCGATCTTCGAGCCCGTCAGGAACCCGTAGCGTCGTCCGCGGACTTCCAGAGCCTGACCAGCTTGTCCTTGCCGGCGGAGACGACGGCCACTCCCTTGTCCATGGGGACGATGCCGACGGCGTACACGCCGCTCTTGTGGGCCTTGACCGGTTTGCCGAGCGCCTTGCGGGTCTCCGGGTCCCAGAGGCGGATGGTGCCGTCGGTGCCGCCCGACAGCAGCACGGTCCGGTCGCTCATGGTGCCGAAGGACAGCGAGTAGACGATCTTCTTGTGGCCGGACATGGTGCCGATCGTCTTGCCGCTCTTCGCATCCCAGAGCCGGATTTTTCCGTCTTTACCGCCCGATGCCACGACCGTCTTGCCGTCCACCTTCGCCAGCGCGACCGAGTACACGCCCTTCGTGTGGCCCTTGTACGTCTTGCCGTACTGCTTGCGCGACGACATGTCCCACAGGCGCAGCGTCTCGTCCTCGCTCGCGGAGACCGCCACCGCGCGGTCGCCGATGTGGGTGGCGCTGAGCCAGTTCACCGGCTTGCGGTGGGCCCTGATCATCTTGCCCGTCGCCTTGCGCTTGCTCAGGTCCCAGAACTTCAGGTAGCCGTTGGCGTCGCCGGTCACCGCCACGTACCTGCCCTTGACCTTCGTCAGCGCGACGGCGTAGACGGCGTCGCCGTGCCAGCCGAGGACCTTGCCCTTGCGGGTCTTGAGGTTCCACAGGCGGACGCTGCCGTCGTAGCCGCCGGAGACGGCCATCGGGGTCTTGCCCATCATCACGCAGGCGACCGCGTACACCTCCTCGCTGTGGCCCCTCATCGTGGCCAGGGACTTGTGCCCGGCCAGGTCCCACAGGCGTACCCGGCCGTCCTGGCCGCCCGTGACCAGCCACGTCTTGTCGCCCGTACGGACGGCGGAGAGCGTCTGCACGCCCTTGGTGTGGCCCTTGAGCGACTTGCCGTCCTGTTTGCCCAGGACCGGGACCGCCGCCTGCTCCACCTCGGCCGGAGTCCCGGTCGGGGTGGGGGTCACGGGCGTCGGCGTCACCGCGGTGGGGGTGGGGGTCGGCGGCGCCGTCGTGAGGGTCGTGGGGGTCATCGGCGTGATGGACGTGGTCACCTGCGCCACCGTCCCGCCGCCGCCGTCGCCTGTGCCGAACATCCGGGGGCCGAAGTACAGGATGCCGCCGGCCAGGGTCAGCGCGGCCACCAGCGTTACCGACACCAGCGCCGCCCGCCGGCGCCTGGCCCTGACCTCGTCGGGCTTCTCCTCGGCGGGGGCGTGCTTGAAGAACGCGTCGTTCCCGTCTCCTGCCCGCTCACCGGGCCTGTCCCCGTGTCCGCCCCCGTGTCCGCCCTCAGGTCCGTCCCCGCGCCCGTCCCCGCGCTGATCATGCGATGACGCCCGGAACGCCGCCTCCCACTCCGCGCCCCGGCCGCCCCGCGGCAGCCCCTGCCCGGGCACGGGCCCGGGCACGGGCACGGGCACCGGCCCGGCCGACGGCGCACGAGACGGCTCGGGCTCGCCCAGCGGCACCCGCCCCTGCCCCTGCCCGACCGCGCCCGCCTGGCCGCCCTGTGGCGACGGTGCGTGCGGTTGCCCGTGCCCGGCTGGCGGCACATGGCCACCGGGCGGCGCGTGCCCCGCTCGCGGCGCGTCACCGTGCGTCGCGCCCGCCCATCCAGCGGTCTGACCACCCTGCGGCGCCCGGCCATGCGGCCCGGCGGCCGGCGGGTGCGGCGAGCCGGCCCCGGGCGCTGCGGGCGACCCAGCGGGCGGACCCTGTGGCGCAGGCCGGTGAGGCGGGTGTCCAGCCGGCGCGCTCCGCGGCGGCGCGGGCGGGTAGCCGCCGGGCGGGCCCTGAGGCGGCGCAGGCGGGTAGCCGCCGGGCGGGCCCTGAGGTGGCGGGTAGCCGTCGCCTGATGGGCTGACCCACCCCGTGGGGCTGACCCAGCCCGAACCGGCAGCCCCTGACGCGGGTGGCCGGCTGTCCGGCGCGGCCCAGCCAGGACCGGCCGCCCCACTCCCAGCACCCGCCACGCCACCTACCGCGCCTGGACCTGCGCCCGGCGAAGCCACACCGGAGCCCGCACCGGGCGTGCCCACGCCGGGACCTTCGCCCGGCGAGCCCACGCCGCCTGCGCTGGGCGTGCCCATGCCCGGACCTGCACCAGCCGAGCCCACGCCGGAGCCCGCACCAGCCGAGCCCACGCCGGAGCCCGCACCGGGCGAAGCCGGGCCGGGGCCCGCGGCGGGGGCGTCCGGGGTGCCCCAGGCGGGGGCAGGGGGGCGGCTCTGTTCGGCGGCGACCTGGGAGCCCGTGGTCAGGGCGACCTCGTCGTCCGCCCCCGGCTCCTCCCCCTGGTTCTCCAGCAGCGAGAACAGCACCTCGGCCGCCGACGGCCGGTCCTCGGCCCGCTTGCTCAGGCACGCCTGCACGATGGGCCGCAGGTCGTCCGGCAGCACCGACAGGTCGGGCTCCTCGTTCATCACCCGGTAGATGACCGCCGGCAGGCTGTCCTGGCCGAACGCGGGCCGCCCGGTGGCCGCGTACATCATCGTCAGTGCCCAGCTGAACAGGTCGCTGGCCGGCCCCACCCGCTCGGCCGAGATCTGCTCGGGCGACATGTACGCCGGAGTCCCCACGACCCCGCTGCTGATCGTCATCGCCGAGTCGAGCGCCCGCGCGATGCCGAAGTCGATCACCCTGGGCCCGTCGGTCCCGAGCAGCACGTTGCTCGGCTTGAAGTCCCTGTGGACGATGCCCGCGCGGTGGATCGCGGCCAGCGCGGTCACCGTGCCGACGGCCAGGCGGTAGAGGGCGCCGCCCGCACGGGGCCCCTCCCGCTGCACCACCACCTGCAGCGACACCCCGTCGACCAGCTCGCTCACGATGTAGGGGTGCTCCCCGTCCATGTTCGCCCCGAGCACCTGGGCCGTGCAGAACTGGGCGACCCGGCGCGCGGCGGCCACCTCGCGCAGGAACCGCTCGGAGTCGAGGCCGGGTT
Organism: Nonomuraea rubra; assembly: GCF_014207985.1. Lineage (NCBI taxonomy): Bacteria > Bacillati > Actinomycetota > Actinomycetes > Streptosporangiales > Streptosporangiaceae > Nonomuraea > Nonomuraea rubra. Next base: position 12,081,666 of record NZ_JACHMI010000001.1, read on the forward strand.
TGTCCAGCCGGGTGTTCAGCAGCTTGATCGCCACGAGCCGCCCGTCCGGCGACTCGGCCTTGTAGACGATTCCCTGCGCACCCTTGCCCAGACGCCCGAGTAACCGGTATTCGCCCAGCGAAACCGGATCACTGGACTGTAAGGGGTGCGTTTCCGGCACCTGGTCCTCCCCCTTGTGCGTGACCCCGCCCAACAAGCGTGATGAGCCTATGGAGAAGCCCGCAAGCCATCCCAGGTCACGAAAGATCATCGCTCTTTGCGAAAGATTTGCCCTACGCAATAATCATGGAGATGATCGGGGATTTCCAGCACCGTACGGGGAGCCGTCACATGCGTAGAAGCTTCAGCCTGTTCTTAGCCGGCGGACTGGCCGCCGCATCCCTGACCATGCCCGGCCAGGCCGGCGCCGCCGCGACGACGACCGTCACCCGGACCGCGGGGATCGCCGTCGCGCCGTACTCGAACTTCAAGATCACCGCCAAATGGTCCAAGACCACCAAGCGCGGCGGAAAGATCATGTATTACCTCCGGGCCAAGAACCTCGGCCCGCACTACGCCGACCTGTACTACATCGGCGGCCAGCTGCCCAAGGGCGTCAAGCCCACCCTGCGCTGGGGCGGCCCCAAGGGCACCAAGTGCGACTGGGAGGGCCAGTGGTTCTGGTGCTGGGGCCCGCTGGCGCTGGAGAAGGGCGAGACCGACTGGCTGAACTTCCAGCTCACGCTCAAGAGCAGCACCAAGGGCACGGCCACCGCGCGCATCGGCGTGCTCTCGTTCGACGTGGACCAGGGCATGGAGAACATGAGCGAGGCAGAGCTCAAGCGCCTGGGCGTCGAGCACCACTACGACCTCAAGACGGTCAAGACGAAGATCGTCAGCCCGCCGCGCAACCCGGGCAGGAGCTGGACGCCGCCGCCTCCGGTCAAGGACTACAACCCGCCCGCCAGCCACGAGGAGTCGAACAAGAAGAAGGACACGTAAGCGTCCTTCAGCCCAGGCCGTGCCGTACCGCGTACAGCGCGGCCTGGGTGCGGTCCTGCACACCCAGCTTCATCAGCACGTTGGAGACGTGCGTCTTGACCGTCTTCTCCGCCACGGCCAGGCTCCGCGCGATCTCCCTGTTGGAGCGGCCCGCCGCGATGAGCGCGAGCACCTCGCGCTCGCGCTCGGTCAGCGGCACCGGCGCGGGGACGGCCGCGTCCGCGGCGGTGGCCAGCATCGCCTCCGCCGCCTCGGGGGCCAGCAGCACCTGCCCGCCGTGCACGGCGCGTACGGCCTGGACGAGCGCGGTCGGATCGACGTCCTTGTAGAGGAACCCGGCGGCCCCCGCCCGCATCGCGGGGCCCACGTCGGACGGGTCGCTCACCGAGGTCAGCACCACGATCCTGGTCGCCCGGCCCGACAGCCGTTCCAGGGCGCCGAGCCCGTCCATCACCGGCATCTTCAGGTCGAGCAGCAGCACGTCGGGCGACAGCTCCCCGACCAGCTCGACGGCCTGCGCCCCGTCGCCCGCCTCGCCGACGACCGTGATGTCGTCCTGCAGGTCGAGGAACGTCCGCAGCCCCTGCCGCACCACCGGATGATCATCGGCGATCAGCACCCGGATCACACGCTCACCTCCACGCGTACGGTGGTCCCGATCCCGGGCACCGACTCCACCGACAGCTCGCCCCCGACCGCCTCGGCCCTGTCGCGCATCGACGCCAGGCCCAGCCCGCGCGACTCCGCCTGCTCGAACCCGTCGCCGTCGTCGCGCACGACCAGCTCCAGCCTGCCCCCGGCGTACGACAGACGCACCGACACCGTCTCGGCCCGCGAGTGCCGCAGCGCGTTGTGCAGCGCCTCCTGCGCCACCCGCAGCACCGCCACCTCGACCGGCGAGCCGAGCGGCGGCAGCTCGGCGCACTCGAACGTGACCACGGCCGGATGCAGCCGGTCGAGCAGGCGTACGTGCTTGCGCAGCGTCTCGGACAGCCCGTGGCGGTCGAGCTCGGCGGGGCGCAGCTCGACGATCACCGCGCGCAGCTCGGACAGGGCCTCGCCGGCCAGCCGCTGGACCCGTTCGAGCTCGGCGGCGGCCTTGTCGGGGGCCTTGTCCAGCATGGCGCCGGCGGCCTGTGCGGACAGGCGCAGCGAGAACAGCTTCTGGGTGACGGCGTCGTGCAGCTCCCTGGCCATCCGGTTGCGCTCCTCCAGCATGGCCAGCTCGCGCCCGCGCTCGTACAGCCTGGCGTTGGTCAGCGCGATCGCGGCGTGCGCGGCGAACAACGTGAGCAGCTCCTGGTCCTCCTGGGAGAAGCCGCCGCCGGTGCGCTTGTTGGCCAGGAAGATGATGCCGAGCACCTGCTCGCCGTCGCGGATCGGCACCCCGAGGAAGTCCTTCATCACCGGGTGCGCCTTCGGCCACCACTCGAACCTCGGGTCCTTGCGCAGGTCGGGCAGCCTGACGGGGGTGCCGTCACGGAGCATGGCGCCGAGCATGCCGTGCTGCCTGGGCAGCGGCCCGATCGCGTCCCACTGCTTGTCGGTCAGGCCCTCGGCGACGAACTCGGCGAACGACCCGTCCTCGTCGGGCACGCCGAGGGCTGCGTAGCGGGCGTCGAGCAGCCGCTGCGCGGAGCGTACGATGACCTGCAGCACCTCGCGGACCGACAGGTGGCGGGTGACCGCGAGCACCGCGGAGCTCACCGCCTGCAGGATCTCGTCTCGGTCGGAGGGCACGGCCCCACTCTAAGGTCCTAGGACGATGTGCCGAGGCCCGCACCGGCCCTGCGCCCGATGTCAGGCGCGCGTCGCGTTCCTACCGTCGAGTACATGACGAACACCGCGATTATCACCGGCGCCTCCCGCGGACTCGGGCTCGCCCTGGCCAGAGTGCTGGCCGGCGCGGGCTGGAACCTCGTGCTCACCGCTCGCGGGGCGCGCGACCTGGAACGGGCCGCCGACGAGCTCGGCGCGACCGCGATCCCGGGCGACGTGACGGACCCCGCGCACGTCCGGCGGCTGGCGGAGGCGGCGCCCGAGCTGGACCTGCTGGTCAACAACGCCAGCGACCTGGGCGTGACGCCGCTGCCGCCGCTGGCGATCTACCCGCTGGAGGCGTTCAGGACGCTGCTGGAGACGAACGTGACGGCTCCGCTCGCGCTCGTCCAGGCCACGCTGCCGGCGCTGCGCGCGTCCCGCGGCGCGATCGTGAACATCACCTCCGACGCCGCGACCGGCGCGTACGAGGGCTGGGGCGGCTACGGCGCCACCAAGGCCGCGCTGGAGCAGCTCTCCAACGTGCTGTCCGCCGAGGAGCCCGAGCTGCGCGTCTGGTGGGCCGACCCGGGCGAGATGAACACCCGCATGCTCGCCGACGCCGTGGGCGCCGAGGAGGCCGCGGCCGCCGCGGACCCCGCCAAGGTGGCGGCGGCGCTGCACGACCTGGTCGCCTCCCGCCCGGCGAGCGGGAAAGTGAGCCTGCAATGACCGCCGCGCTGGACTTCTCGCTGCCGCCCGGCCTGTCGGCGAACGAGCCGCCGGAGGCGAGGGGCATGCCCAGGGACGCGGTTCGCCTCATGGTCTCGCGGGGCGAGGCCGAGCCGTCCCATCACCACTTCAGCGACCTGCCCGGCCTGCTGGACCCCGGCGACCTGATCGTGGTGAACAACTCGGCGACCCTGCCCGCGGCCGTCCGGCTGGACCGCCTGGCCGTGCACTTCTCGACCGTCAGGCCGGACGGCACGTGGCTGGTGGAGCTGCGCCGCCGTACGGGCAAGGGGTCGGAGCCGTACGGCGGCGGCGAGCCCGGCGAGTGGCTGCCGATGCCGGGACGGGCCACGTTGCGGCTGGTCGGGCGGGAGACGCCGCGGCTGTGGCGGGCGGTGCTCGACCAGGACGTGGAGGCGTACCTGCGGGTGCACGGGGTGCCGATCCGCTACTCGTACGTGGAGCGGGACTGGCCGATCGAGGCGTACCAGACCGTGTTCGCGACCGTGCCGGGGAGCGCGGAGATGCCGAGCGCGGCGCGGCCGTTCACGGTGGAGCTGGTGACGGCGCTGGTGGCGCGGGGGATCGGGATCGCGCCGATCACGCTGCACACGGGGGTGGCGTCGGCCGAGAAGGACGAGCCGCCCTACGCCGAGCGGTACGAGGTGCCGGCCTCCACGGCCCGGCTGGTGAACCTGACCAGGGAGAACGGCGGGCGCGTGGTCGCGGCGGGCACCACGGTCGTGCGGGCCCTGGAGACGGCCGCGGGCGCCGACGGGCGGGTCGCCGCGTCGGAGGGCTGGACCGGGCACATCGTCACGCCCGAGGCCGGGGTGCGGGCGGTCACGGGGTTGATCACCGGGCTGCACGAGCCGCGGTCCAGCCATCTGCTGATGCTGACGGCGATCGCGGGGGAGGCGGCGCTGGGGCGGGCATACCACGAAGCGTTGCGAAAGGGATATCTGTGGCACGAGTTCGGCGACACACACCTGATTCTGAAGTAATACACTTTACGAAGATTTTGCGTTTGTGATAGGAAAAGCCGACATTTACGGGGGCCTGGTTGTGTGACGTCCCCGTGTCCCTTCGTAACGGAGACGTGAATGCGAAACTCCCTGCTCAAGGGTGCCGCGCTGGCTATTGCGGCCGGCGCCCTGCTCCTCCCGGCCGTTCCCGCCGCGGCCACCACCACCGTCACGACGGCCGCCACCGCGGCCGTTGAGCCGTTCTCCACCTTCGACGTCAAGGTGAAGGCGTCCAAGACGGTCAAGGCCGGCGGAAAGATCACTTACACGATTCACGCCGTGAACAAGGGCCCGCACTACGCGGACTCCTGGTTCGTCGGCGGCGAGTTCCCCAAGGGCGTCGACCTGCGTCGGATCGAGTACTGGGCGGAAAAGGGCACCGAGTGCTTCCTCGACGGGCGTGCCTTCTACTGCTTCATCCCCAGGGTCGTTGAGAAGGACGAGGCCGTCAGCATGCGCTTCGTCGCGAAGACCACGAAGAAGGCCAAGGGCACCCAGACGGCGACGCTCGGCGTGGTCACCTACAACGTCGACCAGGGCATGGAGAACATGTCCAAGGAGGAGCTGGACCGGCTCGGCGTCCCCGAGTTCGCCTTCGCCAAGACGGTCAAGACCAAGGTCGTCCGCTAGGCGTTCGCCCTCCGCGCCCGGGCCCGAATGCTCGACCTGCTTCGCGAGCATCGGACCGGGCGCAGTACCGTGGCTGGATGTGGACCAGCGCACCCTCCTGATCACACTGACCGGCCCTGACCGCCCGGGCGTCACCTCGCGTCTTTTCTCTGTCCTGTCGCGCTTTCCGGTGACGGTCGCCGACATCGAGCAGGTCGTCATCCGAGGCCGGCTCACGCTCGGCGTGCTCGTCGCGTACGCGGGCGGCCCCTCGACCGGCACGGGCACCACCCTCGGCGCCATGTGGACCGCCGTCGAACGCGTGGCCGAGGACCTCGGCATGGAGGTGGAGCTCTCCACCGGATCGCAGGCCAAGGAGCAGCGCCGCCGCGGCCGCCTGTCGGTCAGCGTGCTCGGCGCCACCCTGCAGCCCGCCGCCATCGCGGGCATCGCCGGCCGCATCGCCGCAGCCGGCGCGAACATCGACCGCATCGAACGCCTCGCCCAGTGGCCCGTCACCTGCATCGAGCTGTCCGTCTCCGGCGCCGATCCCGACGCGCTGCGCGTGGAGCTGGCCGCCGAGGCCGCCGCGCAGGAGGTGGACGTGGCCGTACAGCGCACCGGCCTGTCCCGCCGCGCCAAGCGCCTCATCGTCATGGACGTCGACTCGACCCTCATCCAGGGCGAGGTCATCGAGCTGCTCGCGGCGCACGCCGGCTGCCTGGAGGAGGTCGCCAGGGTCACCGAGGAGGCCATGCGCGGCGAGCTCGACTTCGCCGAGTCGCTGCGCCGCCGCGTCGCCCTGCTCGAAGGGCTGCCCGCCGAGGTGTTCGAGCACGTACGCAAGGAGGTCGTGCTCACCCCCGGCGCCCGTACGCTGGTGCGCACGCTCAAGCGGCTCGACTACCGCTTCGCCATCGTCAGCGGCGGCTTCACGCAGATCACCGACGGGCTGGTCGAGGAGCTCGGCATCGACTACTCCGCCGCGAACGTGCTCGAAGTCGTCGACGGCCGCCTGACCGGACGCGTCGTCGGCGAGATCGTCGACCGGCCCGGCAAGGCCCGGGCGCTGGAGCGCTTCGCGCGCGAGGCCAAGCTGCCGATCTCGCAGACGGTCGCCATCGGCGACGGCGCCAACGACCTCGACATGATCGCCGCCGCCGGGCTCGGCATCGCGTTCAACGCCAAGCCCGTGGTCCGGCAGGCGGCCGACACCGCGGTCAACACGCCGTACCTCGACTCGATCCTCTACCTGCTGGGGATCTCCAGGGACGAGGTGGAGGCCGCGGACGCCGAGGACGGCGTGCTCACGGCTCTTTAGGGTCCCACCTGGTGACGAGACTCCCCTGGCCCGGCCAGAGGTCCTCCCACGGGGGCTCCACCCGGATGACCGCGAACGCCCCCGGCCTGAACACGTACTCGCCGCCGGCCAGGGCCAGCGCGAGCTCGTGCACGCCGGGGTTGTGGCCGCACAGCACGACGGTGCTCAGGCCGGGGTCGGTGCGGCGGACCAGCTCCAGCAGCTCCTCGGGGTAGGCCTCGTAGATCTCGCGCTCGTAGCTGATCTCCGCCTCGGGGAAGGCGAGCTCGGCGGTGCGCCTGGTCCTGACCGCGGGCGAGCAGAGCACCACGTCGGGCTCCAGACCGGCCGCCCTGATCTCGTCACCCGCCCGCTTGGCGTCCCGCTCGCCCCGGTCCGTCAGGGGGCGCTCGCGGTCGGCCAGGCCCGGGAGCTGGGCGGCTTTCGCGTGGCGGAGCACGATCAACGTACGCACGGAGTTCATCCCGTCCTCGAGGCCCAGACGGACAGGGCGATGATCAGGGCGAGAATGCCGATCATCGCCAGGAGAATCAGGCCCAGGGTCTTCCCGCCGCTGGGCCGGTTTTCATCGTTCACGCGCCCAGTTTCCCACTGGGGTGGGCGAGGTCCCGTTTCCGGGTCTGTATGGCCACGCGGTCTTCCCGAGCGCTTCGGGGCTTGGCATGGAGCCGCGCCCGTCCCCCGCTCGGGAGGGACGGGCGCGGTCGTCCTGCCGCTACCGACCGGGTGTGCCCGCTACGACGCGACGGGCTCCGGGTCGCGGTCGTTGTTGTTGTCGCTGGCCGGCTCGTTGGTCACCGAACGCCGCTTGGACACGATGATCGCGCCGACCACCACGGCCACCGCCACCACCGTGACACCGATGCGCAGCGCCGGGTTGCCCGCGTACAGCACCACGGCGGGCGCCACCAGCAGCGCCACCAGGTTCATCACCTTGATCAGCGGGTTGATGGCCGGACCGGCGGTGTCCTTGAACGGGTCGCCGACCGTGTCGCCGATGACCGTGGCCGCGTGCGCCTCGGAGCCCTTGCCGCCGTGGTGACCGTCCTCGACGAGCTTCTTGGCGTTGTCCCAGGCGCCGCCGGAGTTGGCCAGGAAGACGGCCATCAGGGTGCCGCAGGCGATGGCGCCGGCCAGGAACGCGCCCAGCGGCGCGTACCCCAGCGCGAACCCGACCGCGATCGGCGTCATGACCGCCAGGAGGCCCGGCGTGGCCAGCTCGCGGAGCGAGTCGCGGGTGCAGATGTCCACGACGCGGCCGTACTCGGGCTTCTGGGTGCCGTCCATGATGCCGGGGTTGTTGCGGAACTGGTCGCGTACCTCGAAGACCACCCGCATCGCGGCCCGTCCGACCGCCATGATCGCCAGGCCGGAGAACAGGAACACGACCGCGGCGCCGACGATCAGGCCGACCAGGACGTTCGGCTGGTCGATGCTGAGCGAGAAGGTCGAGAAGCTGCCCAGGGCCTCCTTGACCGCCGTCGTGGCCGTGGCCAGCTCGCCCTCCACCGCCGTGCGGAACGCGCCGAACAGCGCCGTGGCCGCCAGGACGGCCGTGGCGATGGCGATGCCCTTGGTGATGGCCTTGGTGGTGTTGCCCACGGCGTCGAGGCTGGTCAGCACGCGGGCGCCCTCGCCCTCGACGTCGCCGGACATCTCCGCGATGCCCTGGGCGTTGTCGGAGACGGGGCCGAAGGTGTCCATGGACACGATGACGCCGACCGTGGTCAGCAGACCGGTGCCCGCCAGGGCCACCGCGAACAGCGCGACCGTCACGTTGCCGAAGCCGAGCAGGAACGCGCCGTAGACGGCGCCGCCGATGATCAGCGCCGAGTAGACCGCCGACTCCAGGCCGACGCTGATGCCGGCCAGGATGACGGTGGCGGGGCCGGTGGCCGAGCTCTCGCCGATCTCCCTGACCGGGCGGCGAGTGGTCTCGGTGAAGTACCCGGTGAGCAACTGGATGGCGCTGGCCAGCACCAGGCCGATCAGGACCGCGCCGATCGCGATCAGCCGCGGGTCGCCCTCGAAGCCGGTGATGGTGGAGCCGGTCAGGCCGCTGAAGCTGCTCGGCAGGTACCAGAACGCCGCCGCCGTCACCAGCACCGCCGAGATGGCGGCCGAGATGAAGAAGCTGCGGTTGATCGCGGCCATGCCGCTGCGGTCGCGGTCGCGCAGCCTGGTGACGAAGATGCCGATGATCGCCGTGATCACACCGATCATCGGGACGATGAGGGGGAAGACCAGCCCCTCCTCGCCGAAGGCCGCCCGGCCCAGGATGAGGCTCGCGACGAGCATGACCGCGTACGACTCGAACAGGTCGGCCGCCATGCCGGCGCAGTCGCCGACGTTGTCGCCCACGTTGTCGGCGATGGTGGCGGCGTTGCGCGGGTCGTCCTCGGGGATGCCCTGCTCGACCTTGCCGACGAGGTCGGCGCCCACGTCGGCGGCCTTGGTGAAGATGCCGCCGCCGACTCGCATGAACATCGCCAGCAGCGCCGCGCCGAACCCGAACCCTTCGAGCACGCCGGGCGCGTTGCCCTGGTAGACGAACACCACCACGGCCGCGCCGAACAGGCCGAGGCCCACGGTGAACATCCCGGCCACACCACCGGTGCGGAACGCGATGCGCATGGCGAGCTTCTCCCCGGACTCCCGGGCCGCGGCGGCGACGCGGACGTTTCCGCGCACGGCCAGCCACATGCCCATGAACCCGGTCAGCGCGGAGAACACCGCGCCGACGACGAAGAAGAGGGAGCGCCCGACGCGTACGTCGGTTTCTCCAGGTAGCAGCAGCAAAAGGAAGGGAATCACGACGACGAAGATCGCCAACGTGCGGAACTGACGCGCGAGGTATGCGGCGGCGCCCTCTTGCACGGCGCGCGCGATGTTCTGCATTCGTTCGGTGCCCTGGCCGGCGGCCAGCACTTCGCGTACCAGGCCGCCTGCTACGGCCAGCGCGATGAGTGCGACCGCGGCGACCACGATCACGATGGTGAGATTGTTTCCGCTCAGGGCCAGATTGGACGCTGGCTCCGCTGCCAGCATGTGCCTGCTCATCGTTCTCCTCGGCAAGACCGGTCGTCCTGCCCGGGCGGTGCTGCAGTTTTCCTCGGCGGGTGTTGCGGCACCATCCGGGTTGTGGGTGCCGCTTCCGGTTGAATCCGCGTTCCTCTGGATCACCTTGGCCGGTGCCGGGAGTCTACGCAGGCACTCAGCGGATATGAAGGCTCTGGCGGTCGCTAATTGTGCGAGTGTCTAGTAATCCCCTGCCTGGGACCCGGTTTGGGATCTGACAAGTGGAATTTCCCCGGGTTACGGTCAGAGCAAGGGAGGGATACGGGCGGACCGTAATTGGGTTTGGAGGTGGCATGGTTTGGGGGCTGGGGAGGGTTTTGGGGGTGGATGGGCGGGAAGGGAGGAGAGGGATTGGGTGGGTGACGTGCGGTGTTCTGCGCTTGAGTGTGGTTGCGCTCGGGTCGTCGGCCCGCGTCCTCTCGGTGCGTGCGCGTTTTGGGCGTACGCATGTTTGTGCTGCCCGCTTACGCTCTTTGCGGCGTGAATCACGCACCATGAATCACCCGAGCGCCGTAAGTCACGTACTGATGCGACGTTGATCACTAGCGTGCCGTCACTCACTCGCACTGCACGGCGATCGCCGCGCGCGTAGGGTGCCCCGCCCCACTTTCATCCGCCTCGCTGGACGACCAGCGCCCGCGCACGACGTACCTGCGTGCGCCGCCCCGCCCACGCAGGACCCGCGCTCAGGAGAGCACGCCCGTGCATGCATGACCGCACACCGCGGCCTTCCCGACGCCGCGGCCTTCCCGACGCCGCGGCCTTCCCGACGCCGCGGCCTTCCCGACGCCGCGTTCTTCCCGACGCCGCGCTGGACACGCCGGGAAGAACGCGGGACACCACATGACCGGCACGGGCCGAGGACCCTGGACGCTTGTGACCAGAACACGCCCGGCACACGCGCGCCCAAGGGGTGAGCCGAGACCGGACGCCGGGGTCAGACGCCGACAGCCGCCGGCCAGCTCATGCGAATATTCGTCCCCTTGGGACTGGGAAAGACCTGTACGTCGTCCGCCAAGCCCTCGATGACCGCGATGCCGAAGTTCGACATGAACGAGTCGGAGAGCATGCCCAGGTCAAGGGGCTGTTCTTGCTTGATCTCATCACTGGGGGCCTGGTCGCTGACCGTGACCTCGAAGCGCCCCGAGTCGTCACGCAGCTCGATGCGGATGGGCTCACCCGGACAGTGAGCGCGATGTGCCTCCACTGCCCGGGAACACGCCTCACCCACGGCGAGCCTGACCTCGTCCAGCAGGGACTCCTCCACGCCGGTGCGGCGAGCGATCGCCGTCGCCACCAGCCGGGCGGTCCGCACATGCGCGGGAAGGGCGCTGAACGTCAGCTCGACGGTAGCCATGCTACTTGTCTTTGCCGTGAGCTTCCTTGGCCTCGTCGACCGAAGCGTAGATCCCGAAGACCTTGGTCAGACCGGTGATCCGGAAGATCTTGAGGATGCGCTCCTGCGTGCAGACGAGCTCGAGGGAGCCGTCGTGCGCGCGTACCCGCTTGAGCCCCCCGACCAGGACACCGAGGCCCGTGGAGTCGAGGAAGTCGACCTTCTCCATGTTCACAAGAAGGTGGAAGTTGCCCTTGTTGACCAGGTCGATGAGGAGCTCACGCAATCTCGGCGCCGTGTAGACATCGATCTCACCCTCGACCTCCACGATGGTGAGTCGGTCTTCGGTGCGGTGATCCAACTTCAGATCCACAGATCCTCCAGCGCCTCGCCTGCGAAAGTACTCTTGCGGGCCTGGCAGTCTGGAGCGTGCCCCCAAACTGTCCGACCCTGACGCGCGGCATTCAACCACGCGCCTGGCTTGTGTCTATACGAAATCACGATTCCCGGCGACTTTGCCCCTCGATGCAAGACTGGAAACAGTGACTTCTACCGGATCCTCCCCACAACAGGCAGGTCCACTCCTCCACCACCTGCTTGGCGTTCCCGCACGTCATGAGCGTGTCACCCATGTGGAGCATGTTCCAGCACGTCAGGCGGGTCAAGTCCGCTGGCCCGAATGGACGCCTGAAGTACTTGTTACGCGCTTGGCGAACCGCGGGGTGACAGGACTCTGGCCTCACCAGTACGAGGCCGCCGACCTGGCACACCGTGGCCGAAACGTGATCATTTCCACGGGCACGGCCTCGGGCAAGTCCCTGGCGTACCTCACTCCGGCGATCGCCTCGTGTCTGGGCGGCGGCACCGTCCTCTACCTGACGCCCACCAAGGCCCTGGCCGCCGACCAGCTCCGCGGGCTGCGCGAACTGCGCATCACCCAGCTGCGCGCGGCCTGCTTCGACGGCGACACGCCGTTCGAGGAGCGCACCTGGGTACGCCAGCACGCCAACTACGTCCTGACGAACCCCGACATGCTGCACCGGAGCATCCTGCCCAGGCACGCGCAGTGGTCGACGTTCTTCCGGCGTCTGCGCATGGTCGTCGTGGACGAGTGCCACGGCTACCGCGGCGTCTTCGGCTCGCACGTCGCCCAGATCCTGCGCCGCCTGCGCCGCGCCTGCGCCCGCTACAACGCCCGGCCCACGTTCATGCTCGCCTCGGCCACGGCGAGCGAGCCGGGCGCGTTCGCGACGCGGCTGACGGGGCTTGAGATGGACGAGGTGACGGTGGACACCTCGCCCAAGGGCTCTACCACCATCGCGCTGTGGGAGCCGCCCCTGACGGAGCTCCGGGGCGAGGGAGGGGCTCCTGTACGGCGGACGGCCACGGCTGAGGCTGCGGACCTGCTGGCGGACCTCGTCCTGGCCGACGTACGCACGCTCGCCTTCGTCCGCTCCCGCCGCGGCGCCGAAACGGTCGCCCTCTCGGCCCGCGCCAAACTAGCCGACGTCGCCTTCTCCATCTCACCCCCCTTCCCCACCCCCCTCACCACCACAACACCACCCTCCACCCGAGCCACCTCCCCATCGCCGTCCACCCGAGCCACCTCCCCGTCGCCGTCCACCCGAGCCACCTCCCCATCGCCGTCCACCAAGGCAACATCCACTCCCACCCCGGAGCCGGAACCGTCGCCGTCGCCGTCGCCATCGGCGCCGTCGCAAACCGCCCCAACCGTCGCCCCCACTCACGGCCCCCTCACCTGGGCCCTGCCGGACGCCTCCGACCACGACCTCGCCGACCTCCCCAACAAGATCGCCGCCTACCGGGCCGGCTACCTCGCCGAAGACCGGAGGCTCCTTGAGAAGGCCCTCCGCGCCGGCACCATCATGGGCCTGGCCACCACGAACGCCCTCGAACTAGGCGTGGACGTCTCCGGCCTGGACGCCGTGCTGATCGCAGGCTGGCCGGGCACCCGCGCCTCCCTCTGGCAACAGGCGGGCCGGGCGGGCCGCGACGGCCAGGACGCGCTCGCCGTACTGATCGCCAGGGACGACCCGCTGGACACCTACCTCGTCCACCACCCCGAGGCCCTGTTCGGCCGGCCCGTGGAGGCGATCGTCCTCGACCCCGGCAACCCGTACGTCCTGGGCCCCCACCTCTGCGCCGCGGCCGCCGAGATCCCGCTCACCGAGGACGACCTGCCCATCTTCGGCGCCACCACGTCGAAGGTGCTCGACGACCTCGTCGCGCAGGGCCTGCTCAGAAGGCGCCCGGCAGGCTGGTTCTGGACCAGGCGGGAGCGCGCCACCGACCTCGCCGACATCCGAGGCGGCGGAGGCAACCCCATCCAGGTCGTGGAGTCGTCCACGGGCCGCCTCCTGGGCAGCGTGGACGAACCCTCGGCCCACACCACGGTCCACACCGGCGCGATCTACCTGCACCAGGGCGAGACGTTCCTCGTCGAGCTCCTGGACCTGGACGCCGGGGTGGCCCTGGTCACGAGCGCCAACCCGGACTACACCACGTTCGCCCGGGACATCACCGACATCTCCATCCTCTCCACCGAACGCTCCCAAGCCCTCGGCTCCGGCACCCTCCACTTCGGCGAGGTGGAGGTGACCCGCCAAGTCGTCTCCTACCTCAAGAGACGCCTCCAATCAGGCGAGATGCTCGGCGACGAGCCCTTGGAGCTGCCACCTCGCACCCTCCGCACCCGCGCCGTCTGGTGGACGCTCCCCGCCTCCGCGGTGGCCCCTCTCGCCGAAGCCGGCATCGACCTCGGCGGAGCCGCACACGCCGCCGAACACGCCTCGATCGGCCTGCTCCCCCTGTTCGCCACCTGCGACCGCTGGGACATCGGCGGCGTCTCCACGGAACTGCACGCCGACACGGGCCTGCTCACCGTCTTCGTGTACGACGGCCACGAGGGCGGCGCCGGCTTCGCCGAACGCGGCTACGCCCGCGCCACGGACTGGCTGACCGCCACCCGGGAAGCGATCATGTCCTGCGAATGCGAACGAGGCTGCCCGTCCTGCATCCAATCCCCCAAATGCGGCAACGGCAACGAGCCCTTGCACAAACGAGGCGCCATCCGCCTCCTCAACACACTGCTCGCATCACAATGATCGCCACATGTCTGAACCGGTCCGGGTCTCATGAAGGCCCGAGCAGACAAACAAGCCAAGCCCGCACGAGCACGCAACCTCAGAACACAAACCTGACGGCACATCCACATTGTCCGCGCGACAACTCTCCTGACCGAGCCCACCCGAGTTACGAATCTCCTGACCGAAGCCCATCCGAGTTACGAAATCAGCACCACACGGACCCTGCTACCAAGCGCACGTCAAGCTGTACACAGTGATCACTTACGCCCGAAATCCAGCCTGAGCCCCGCCACGCATCCCCAGCACGAGCTCCTACGGCCTTCGCACCTTCTACGCACTTCCCGACACTCGCGATGAATGCCTGAAAATCACGAGCAGCCGGACACCGGCATCACACACACCGACGGATCTCCGGACCGCCCCGGCGGTGGATGGTGCCGTCCATGCCTCCGCGGCTCAGCAGTGAGAGCCCTCGCCTAACTCCAACCATCTCGATGCCGACGGCCCGCCTGAGTCCGCTCCTCACCTTTCTCGTCGCCACGATCATCCGCATCCTCATCCGCGGCCCAGAAGTCGGCCGCCCCCGGCTGCGGACGCTCCCAGAACCCGCTGTCCTCCATCGATCTCGGCGACGGCGGCAGGTAGTCATCCCAACGTTCCTCCAGCCGTACGGCAGGAGCGACCGCTGGAGCGGCGGGCTCGGGAACGTCCGTGACCGCCGAACTCGGCAGAGCGATCTGGAGCGGCGCCTGCTGCGCGCCCCACTCCTTCTGCCGCCCCTGAACGCCACCTGAATCGTCGCCATCGGCAACGTGCGGCAGCGGACCACCCGCCCCGCTCCGACGACCACCGGCCCCGCTCCGACGCGTCCAATCAGGCGTGACCGCCCCTCCGCCCATCCGATCAGCCACCACCTGATCAGAGGCGAGCACCTCCTCGCGCTCCCGATCAGACCTGGGCACCTCCCCGCGCTCCCGATCAGACCCGGGCACATCCCTCCGCCCTCGATCAGGTCTGGGCACTTCCCCCTGCCCTCGATCCGACGTGGACGCCTCCCCACGCCTCCGGTCTGAGGGGGACA